>JANNSB010000046.1:0-10441 GCA_031402175.1 Planctomycetaceae bacterium | reverse complement strand
TCCAGCCCGCCGTGAAATCGAGTCCCCGCCAGGCGATCGTCGGTTGCCGCAATCGGCTCTAGTTCCAATCCCAGTGCAGAGGCGATCAGCCGGTGCCGTAAATCTTCATCGACATTGGCTCCGCCTGCCTCATCGCTCGAGGAAGTTGCCGGATCAGCAACTGGAGTACGTGGAGTTTGCTGCCCCTCGGGGAGCAGCTTGTCGCCGACTCGTGGAAAAGTCTCCGGATTCGAGGTCGCGGTGATTCTCGCGACTGACTGATCGGCCGACATCGTCGTCACCTCGCACAACGCGACGAGATCGAAGCCGGCAATGTCTTGGAGATATCTCCAGATCGAGTACTTCCGGCCCATCACAATTCCGTCGTCACTGCCGATGGAGAGCTCTACGAGCTGATTAGGCTCGTCGATATTGATGACCTCGCCGATGATGTTCGCTTGGGCCTCGGGATCATCGACCGGCGCGGATGAGGTCGCTGGATCCGGCGCTTCCTCGCCACCGAGCGACTTCAGACTGAACTTCTCGAATCCCGCATCGGCCGCGTGCTGAATGATTCGCTGCACAACGTCTGACGGAATCTCGTGATCCACATTCAACTGGAAGACTAGATCACGCGGCAAGAGCGGCCCCCCATGCTCGTGGACTTCGCTCGCGAGTCGCTCGCTGAGATTCTGAAAGAGATCGACCGCCTCCTCCACCGATCCGGTAGCGCGAGGCAGGCTGAGAATCGGGTCGTCCGAGATCTTGCGCCCGCTGGCGTCTCGCAGATACCCGACGCTGGCAACAATCGCGCCGTCCGTCGCACCGGTTGAGAGTTTGAGGTCTTCAATCCCCGCCGTCCGGCAGGCGTCCATCACGCCGACAACTGCTCCATACTGCAGGCTTTCATCCGCAGTAACGTGCGCGACGAGATGGTACAACTCCCGCGCCGTCGCCCTTTCCGATTTCAATTGTTCGATGCGGCCCGCCAGCAGATCGATCGCCGCGCTGCCGCTGCCGAGCGATTCGTTGAAGAACCGCAGCTCGCCCAGCGATCCATCCGTGGCCGCCTCCAGATGCAGGAGAACGATAGTGCGTGGCCCATCTGAGGAAGCGGCGGCTACATGCAAGTCTCTCGTAAATTCGTATCCCGGCTGCGACTGCTGATTGGGATCGCCGAATGGATCGGGTTCGGTCGGGAGAGGCGGGTTCGTGGGGGCAGTCGGTGTTTCCTGCGAAACCGGCGGCTGCGTCACGAAGGGGTTCGCTCCACCAGTCGACGGCATCGGTCCTGGAGTTATCGGCGGATTCTCGGGCGGGAGGAACGAAACCGCCTGCTCGGCATCATCCAGCCCGGCGGAGAGAAACAACAATGCCATCGACGTGGCCACGACTGGATCGATTTCCGTTGCGCTCACCCACGAGCCGTCGTTGACGTTCTGTCCGTCGACCAGGAAGTCGGCTCCTTCGCGGTACCAGTCGTGATCGCCAATCATCGTGAGTTCGGCAAGTTCCGCCGCGTGTCGCAGATTCATGAGGTAACACAGAACCCAGTTGTTTTCGCCCGGATTGGTTCGCACCGTGAAGTGACTCGCCAGCCAGCGCTGGCCCGCTTCGATCGCTTTCGATGCGACCGCGATGCGTGCGGCGTCTTCCTCCGAAAGTTCCGGCTGATCCTCGAGGATCTCGCTCAGAATGATCAGCGAGGCGATGGCCGAGGCCGTCATGTTGCCGGAGACAGTGCCGCCGATGTCGCCGCGATAATTCCAGCCCGCGCCGTCCTCGCCGTCGACATCGCCGATTTGAGCCCCGAGATAGTGGTCGAATGCGTTGCGCACGACTTCCACATCGATGTCGGATTCCGCCTGGTGGGCCGCATTCAGGCCAAAGACCGCGTACTGTGAGTTGCTGTTGTCCCACCAATTGCCGCCACCGGCGTTGTAACCCCAAGCGCCGGCCTCTATCTGACCGTCTTGCAGGGCCGCCGCGAGTGTCGCGATTCGTGGACGATCGTTTTCATCGCCTGCCGCGGCCAGCGCCATGATCATGAGCGCGATATCGTAGGTCTGATCGGGATCGGGCTGATTGCGGAGCCATTCCAGTCCATTCGCAATTGCGGGATCATCGATTGGACGGCCTGCTTCCAGAAGGCCCAGTAGCACCAAAGAGTGAACGCCTATGGGATGCGCGCCAAGATTTTCACTGACCCAACTACCAGACTGTTGTTGTCGGGTAATTAAGAACTCCGTCCCCTGTGCGATCGCGACTGCAATCTTCTGTTGACGTTCTTGCTCGACATCCGCATCGTCAGCAACCGCCACCGGCTCAGCATCAGCGACCCGAGATGGATCGACGGGAGGCGTCAGCGGGCGTTGTCCCTGCCTGAACCGCAGCAGGTCGAATGCACGTCCAGTCTCACCGGGTTCCTTCGGAATGAGTTGCTCGAAGTATTCGCGCGAGATCAGCCAGCAATGTTCTCTCAACGGGTCGAAGTAGATCCAACCGCATTCGGAATCTCCCATCGACCAGTTGATGTGCACGGAGCCGGCGTCGAGGTAAAGCTGGCCCTGGTTATAGTTTCCATCCTTGTAGAGTTCGTACACTTCCGATGAGCCGGCCGCTTCTACGGAGCCGTCGTACCCACGGTACAGGCTGCGATAACGGACTCCGTCGCGGCCCAATGTTTGCAGGTCGCCTTCGACGAACGACTCGTAGAACTCGAAGGCCGCCACCCCCTCGGAATTCGACACGACGAGAATCATGTCGTCGTAAACAACTTTCGAGGTGAGATGTTGCCTGGCCGGCCCCGGTTCGCCTGCGTGTTCCGTCGTATCGACGTGCTTCGTGATCAACAGCGAGCTGAGATCGAGTGCTTCCAGGATTCCATAGGGATGCTTCTCTTCGGCGAAGAGCGAGGGTTTGACGGGCAGCACTTCCATCTCATCGGGATAGAAGCTGACCCAACCTCGCAATTCCGTTCCTGGGGACCACAACAGATCGATCGGTCCGGCGTCGATGTACGGCATGGGCCCGGACATGATCTGCTCCAGCGTTCCCTCGCCGGTCTGTTCATGGGGACTGGGCACGGTTTTGGGATCGAGCACGGCATCGGCCGCGGAAAGATATCGCCACTGATAGTTGACGATGCCATTGTCCGCGCGTGCGAACTTGACCACGGCCGCCCCTTCACGGGTAACGAGAGCGAGCACCTGGTCGTCGTAGAAGAGAGGAGAGACAATCACGCGCGGATCGAGCGGCTCCGGCGTGGCCAACAGCTGGTCATCGGTGCCTTCAGCCTCGGCGGATTCATCGGCGAGGTTCTCGATGGACGTGTCGGCCGCAATATCGCCAGTCGCGGCCGCGCCGTCGGCTGTCGCAGTTTGATTGGCGTCGGTCGCATCGTCGTCGGCTGCCGTTTCGGTTCGCAGCGATAATCCACTGATGGCCGCCGCCATCAGCATGACGAACGCCGCCAGTGACGCGGCCGGTCCCTTGTTGAGCCTCGTAGCCATGTTGCGATCCTCCCTTAGTAGTCGAGTGATGCGGGCCGACAGGCCCGATGACGGTCCTTCCACTAGCCCGACGCTCACTGGGATCGGCCGGCTCCCCGAAGCGCGAGACACCAGATCGAGCAACACGCGGGCGTAACCCCGGCCGTCAGGATGCTGCGCCAGCACATGGTTGTCGCAGAGGTCTTCTCGCAAATCGTTCAATCGGCGCTGCACACCGTACAGCGGAATATTCCACCAGAAGATCGCGCCGACGATTCGCTGTAACCAGCCAACCCAGAGATCGCGCCTTTGGATGTGGGCGCACTCGTGCAGCAGGATGGCTTCGAGAGAGGCCGAACATGTTGCCTCTGTAAACTGCGCCGGCAGGATGATGACGGGACGCCAGAGGCCACACACGGCAGGCACCGGGACACTGGTCGACGACATGAGAGTTGGCGACTGTCGGAGTCCGACTGTATTTGCAGCGCGAGACAACATCGTATGTAGCGCCGATTCTTCGACGGGTTGCAGTGTGGCCGTTAAGCGCCGGACCTGACGCCACCCCGCGAGAAGTCGCAAAAGAGCCGCAAGAATCCCGGCACACCAGATCGCGATGCACCATCCGCCGACCGTTGCGACGACGGGCCGCCAGTCGATGTGGCGCGTGGGATTCACTGGTTCAGTCGTCGCAAGAGGGCGATCGTCGTCCGTCGATTGACGCGACGTGTGGGACGGCCCCGCCGTCGGTGTGTGGAACTCCATGACTTCGCCTGGACCGAGCAGATCGCCGACGGTGAGCGGCAAGGCAGTTTCTTGGGTCGCGGCAGACGGCGCTGCATTCGGCATCGGCGCCGCGATCTGTGCATTCATAGCGACGCTCTCGATGGGTCGCTCGTTTGTCTTGACCGCCACGGCCTCGTCCCACGCGAGCGACACTACGACGCCCCAACCGAGTTGAAACGCCGCGAGCAATAGCCATGGGGCTGCCGCCGTCAGCATGAGACCCGACAGATGAATGCCGTGCCGCGTGGGCAGGCTGCGAGACCTGAGCAGCCGTTCGACGATCAATGCGATGATCGAGATCGCGAGCACAACTACGACGAGATTGGCAAGCCAGATCGACGAGTGCGGCGAGAGGCGTGGAGGGAAGAACATCATGACCGTCCCTCCTGTTTACGCGGATTCGTGGACGCCGACTGATCGAGGGCGGCCCGCAGGCGTTCCATTTCCGACTTGGAGAGCTTGTTTGAGCCAAGCAGCGTCATCACCAGGTTGCTGGCGGAACCTTCGAAGAAGTCGTTGAGGAAATCCTTGGCGAGTCCGGCGGCCGTGCGCTCGCGGGTGACGGTCGCGAGATAGCGGTTGGCGCCTTCCGAGTCGTTACGACGACGCAGCCAGGAGCGCTTTTCGAGGCGGTCGACCAGATTGAGGACCGTCGTGCGTCCGACGGACCGTCGCGTCGAAACCGACTGCCAAATCTCGGCGACAGTGGCCCCTTCGTCGCCGGCATCCCAGACAATGTCCAGGATTTCATGTTGGGCAGGAGTGAGATTACCTTCGGGCATCGTGCTGCTTGGGAGAAGTGACATAAAGCGGGATGTGACGACAGTCGTCGTCACATGAGATTACGCGAGACGACAAGTGTCGTCAATAGTGGATTCAGAAATTCGAGCGAGCCGCGGACGCGACTCTACAGGGTGCGCGTGGCCGGCGTCGCGATGGACTCATGGCGTCGACGAAGTTTCCTCGCCGCGCTCCCAGTCTGTGAGGAAGCGACGGGCTGTGTCGCGGACGTATCGCCTGTCGTCCTGCAGTAGCTCGGTCATTCGCGGCAGAATGAGTTCGGCCTGATCTCGGTATACCAATAGCAATCGATAGGCGCGAATCCGTATCTGGCGATCCTCGCATTCGATCAGCGCGAGAGCCGGCGGAATAGTGGAATTGGCGTCGACTTCCAGCGTTCGCAGTGATTCCACCGCTGTGATGCGGACGACTTCTGAGTCATCGTTCATTGTCATGCGTTCCAACGCGGCGACGACATCTGCCGATGACGGCACCCGGGCCAATGCAACAGCCGACTGACGACGTACTTCGGCCTCCTGATCGGCCGCCAGCACGAGCAAGGCAGGCACGGCTGATGTTCCGATGCTGCCTAATGCCAGCGCGGCGGCGTCTCGGACTTCGGGAGCTGCGTCGAACAGCACCACGTCGACTAAAGGATCGATGGCGGAACGAGCGGCCGCGCCCATCGTGGCGATGGTGGTCGCGGCCGACATCCGCAGTCGGCTGGAGTCGTCTGTCAGCAACCGGATGAGATGCGGCAGCGCGGGGGCCGCATTGGCCCGCAGAAGAGCCAACGCGTCGCAAGCGGCGATCCTCAGTTCGAGTTCGTCTGCCGTATCGCCGCTTGACTGCAATTGTGTGATGAGGGCGGGCAGCACTTCAGGTTCACTGGCACCGATACGTGCCAGGGCTTCCATAGACATCATGCGCGTGGGATGGGAGCGCGTTTCATCCTGCACGATATCGGCCAGTGTGGGAGCAGCAGAGGCACCGACAGGTCCGAACAGCGCGATGGCCTTCGCGGCCCAATTGACCGTGTCCTCGTCAGCCGAGTCAAGCTGCTCCACGAGTAACGGAATCGCCTCGGAGGCCGGCTCGCCGATGCGTCCCAGCGTTAATGCGACCTGACGGCGCGTGAACCACGGTAACTCGTCATCCTGCATGATCTCGATGAGGCCTGGAATCTCTGCTATCGCGGAGGGATCGGTGTGATCGAGGTTCTTCAGCGCGACTCGCCACTGCCGCAGCGATCGTCCCTGGTATTCGCGATCGAGCAGTCCAGAGTCGTCGGGAATCTCAGGCGTGTCCTCGACATCGTCCGCAAGCTCGGAGTTTGCCGATAGAGGGTCGGCGGGCAGGTCGTTCGCGCTGTAAATCGCCCCACAATTCAGTCCCAGCGCCGCAGACATCACGATCAGTCCGCCCAATTTGCACAAAATAATCCGCAGATGGCTCAATGGCTGGCTCTACCTGGCTCGGCCCGCTGTTGGAGTCCAGGCTTCAGCCTGCCCCGTGCAGCCTAAAGGCTGGACTCCGACTTCAGGAGCGTCCTGTTCACAATGACCAATCCCCAATCACACGAAGCCTCTCATGGCATAATCTTCATATCACACGACAGGCTGCCCGCGGCCGGGACGTAGGTTTCCATCACGTAGTCCATCACCATGCGGTCGGCGTTGAATCGCCAGCCGAGCGTCTTGACCGCGCGCTTCATGCGATTGATCCATCCCAGGGGGAGATCATCCTTGTCGCGATCATAGTAGAGCGGGATGACTTCCTCCTGCAGAACCTTCATCAGATCGTGCGCATCGCGTTCGTCCTGAATCTCCTGCTGGACATGCGTCTGGCCGGTGCCGATGGCGAAGCCGTTCTGGCCATCGAAGGCTTCCGCCCACCAGCCGTCGAGGATGGAGAGATTCAGGCCGCCGTTGAGCACCACTTTCTGACCGCTGGTGCCCGAGGCTTCGAGCGGCCGGCGCGGATTGTTCAGCCATACGTCGACGCCCTGCACGAGGTGCCGACCCAGGTTGATGTCGTAGTCTTCCAGGAAGACGATGCGCCCGTTGAACTGAGGATCATCCGACATTTGAATGATCGACTGCATGATCTCTTTGCCGAGGTTGTCGGCAGGGTGGGCTTTACCCGCGAAGATGAACTGCACGGGGAATTCCGTCGAACTGATGATCTTCTTGAGCCACTCAATGTCTTTGAGCACCAGGTCCGCTCTTTTGTACGGGGCGAACCTGCGGGCGAAGCCCACCAACAGCGTTTGTCGGTCGAGCGAGTCCTGCAGTCGTTGAATGGAGGCATCCGGCAGCTTGCGGGTCTGCCCGTACTTCACCAGCCGATTGCGGGCATAGGTAATCAGCCTGTTTTTCAGCGTCTGGTGTGTTTCCCAAAGCTCGCCAGGAGGCACTTGTTCGAAGTCGGCCCACACATCGGGTTCTCCGGTTCGCAGATGCCACTTCGCGGGCAGCACTCGGTCGTACAGCACTTTCATCTGCGCGGCGAGCCAGGTCGGAACATGCACGCCGTTCGTGATGTGGCCGATCGGCACCTCTTCTTCGCTGCGCCAGGGCCACAAGTGCCGCCACATTTTGCGGGTCACGCGGCCATGCAGATTGGAAACCGCGTTGGCGCGTCGGCTGGTCTTGAAGGCCAGTACCGTCATACAGAATGTTTCCTCATTGTGATGCGGGTCGACGCGCCCCAACCCCATAAAGCCTTCCAGCCCCAGATTGAGTTGATCAGCAATCGGGCCCAGATGTTCGTCGATCAAATCGCGACCAAAACGGTCATGACCGGCGGGAACCGGCGTGTGCGTCGTGAAGACGCTGCCCGCGGCGACATCGCGGAGCGCATCGTCGAATGACAATCCGTCTTCGGTCATGCGCTGCCGAATGAGTTCGAGGGCGGCAAAAGCAGAGTGCCCCTCGTTCATGTGAATGACACGCGGACTGATCCCCAGCGCCTTGAGCGCCCGCACTCCACCGACGCCCAGCATCAGTTCCTGACGAATTCGGGTACGCTGGTCGCCGCCGTAGAGTCGGGCCGTCAGTTTGCGATCTTCATCGGTATTGAGTGATGTGTTGGTATCGAGCAGGTACAATGGAACGCGCCCCACATCGAGCCGCCAGACGCGGGCGTGGATCGGACCCTGCCGAGTTTCAACCGAAATCGAAATGTCCTTACCATCAGCGCCCTTGGCCCGCGCGAGAGGGAGATCAGCCGGTTCGGCGAAGGAGTAGGTCTCCTGCTGCCAGCCTTCACGATTGACCGACTGCGAAAAATAGCCTTCGTTGTAGAACAGCCCCACGGCCACCAACGGGATGCCGAGATCGGAAGCGCTTTTGAGGTGGTCGCCGGCCAATACTCCCAGGCCGCCGGAGTAGATGCGCAGCGATTCGTGCAAGCCGAACTCGGCTGAAAAGTAAGCGGCGGGCCGATGCCCGAGCACGCCGGTATGAGTGTCGCCCCAGGTCTCGGTCGACTCCATGTACTCGCGCCAGCGGCGGTAGGCACCGTTGATGCGTGAATGCAGCATCGCTTCGCGGGCACATAGCTCCAGAGCTTCCGGCGGATATTCACGCAGCAGCAGAATCGGATTGTGAGCGAGTTCGGACCAGCGCCGCGGATCGATCTCCCGGTAAATCAGCGTGACTTCAGGCTGCCAGCTCCACCAGAGATTGTTGGCCAGCTCCGAAAGCTTCTCGTGAATCGTCTTCTGTTGCAGCATTATCCACCTGGAATGGAATCGATCCCATCGGCCGGCGAGTGTCAACGACTTGGGATGTCTCTATGAGATTCGGAGTATAGACGATCAAGTGCCAGCGGTCCCAGTAAGCGGGTGACAGTTGTGCCCAGGCGCAATGACGACGGAAAAAAGTGTTTGGGGTGATCTGAAAGGGTCCACTCGCGTGCATGCGTTGACTTGCACATTGATGGATGAATGGGGAGAATTCCAATACCCCCGTCGCAACGAATTCTCGGTTGCGATAATTGCCATCTCGGACAACGTCTCACTAATTACTGCTTTCGATGTTCCCAAGGACCAGTGAGTCGCATCAGCCGACAACTGGTGTGGTTTCTGCTTCACCACTTTCCCGGATTATTCATGACAACCCAAAGACTACGCGCGGAAACTTTGTCGGCGATATGCATCATCGCAATCTGCGCGTGCGCTGCGCAGGCTCAAGACATATTGCCGCCGCCTGATCCTGCTTTTGATGGCCAGATCGGCCGTACCGCGGCGGAGTCGATTTCCGATTTCCCGGAGCAGGTGACGGCGCCGGAGGGCGCGCCCAACGTCGTGCTCATCATGTGCTCATCATGACGGATGATGTCGGCTTTGGGGCATCGAGTCCGTTTGGCGGGCCGATCCGAACACCGACTCTGGACGGTCTGGCCGCCAGCGGTTTGCGCTACAACCGCTTTCACACCACGGCCCTTTGCTCTCCGACTCGAGCCGCTCTGTTGACCGGTCGAAACCATCACTCCGCCTCGAGCGGCGTGGTTATGGAGATGGGAACCGGCTTCCCCGGCTACAACTCGCTATTGCCCAAGAGTTGCGGTTCCATGGCCGAAGTGTTGCGGCAGAGCGGTTACAATACGTCGTGGTTCGGCAAGAATCACAATGTTCCCGACTGGCAGACGAGTCAAGCCGGCCCGTTCGACTTGTGGCCCAACGGGCTCGGGTTCGAATACTTCTACGGCTTCCTCGGCGGAGATACCGACCAATGGCATCCCGCTCTGTTCGAGAACACGCGGCCGGTCCTGCCGCCGGAGGACGATCCAACCTATCACCTCGACCGCGATCTTGCCGACCACGCGATCGGCTGGTTGCGGCAGACGCAGGCCGCCGCACCCGACAAGCCGTTCTTTCTCTATTACACGACCGGCACGGCTCATGCGCCGCATCATGCCCCGCAGGAGTGGATTGCCAAATACCAGGGAGAATTCGATCAGGGGTGGGACGCCGTTCGCGAAGAAACTTTCGCGCGCCAATTGGCCATGGGGATTGTTCCGCCAGGCTCCACGCTGACACCGCGGCCCGAAGAACTCCCGGCCTGGGAAACTCTCAGCGCCGATCAGCAGCGGCTCTATGCCCGCATGATGGAAGTGTATGCCGCCGCGCTCTCGCACGCGGACTTCCACATGGGCCGGGTGATCGACGAGATCGAGCGCATGGGAGAGCTGGACAATACGCTCGTCATCTTCATTCAGGGGGATAATGGCGCCAGCGGGGAAGGCACGCTACAGGGCACCACGAACGAAGTCGCCACCGTGGTGAATGGGGTCGTCGAAGACCTGCCGTATCTGCTGTCGATGATCGACAGGCTGGGCGGTCCGGAAACCTACAACCACTACCCTGTCGGCTGGGCGCACGCTATGGACACGCCGTTCCAGTG
>JANNSB010000045.1:0-5557 GCA_031402175.1 Planctomycetaceae bacterium | reverse complement strand
CGCCGGCGCTTCCTTCAGCAAACGGCTCTTACCTCGGCCTGGTTCATGACTCCCGGTCTCCTGGCCGCCGAACTGGCTCTAACACCGCGTCAGACCGAGGGACCGTTCTACCCCGATAAACTTCCGCTCGACACCGACAACGATCTGCTCATCATCATCACTGACTCGATCACGCTGGGGGTGGGGGAGATCACTCACCTGACGGGCCGTGTACTCGACCCTTCCGGCGAGCCCATGCGCAACACGCTCGTCGAAATCTGGCAGTGCGACAACAACGGCGCCTATCTCCATTCGGGCACGACCAATGCCGAACGTCGCGACGCGAACTTCCAGGGGTACGGCCGGTTTTTGACCGACACCGAAGGCCGCTACTACTTCCGCACCATCAAACCGGTACCGTATCCGGGCCGCTCGCCGCACATCCATTTCGCGTTGTCACAGGACGGGCAGCGGATGTTGACGACGCAGGTCTACGTGTCTGGCCACGAGGGGAACGAACGCGACGGCATCTTCCGCTCGATGGAGACCCCGGAACGCAAGGCCGCCGTCAGCGCCGACTTCACACCGATCGAAGATTCGGAAATCGGCGAATTGGCCGCTCACTGGGAGATCGTGATGGGGCAGACGCCGGAAGAACAGGCACCCGCGGGAGGCCGTCCGCCGATGCCGCGTCCCAGGTAGTGCAGTCGCCGGAACGATCGGATGCCGCGCAGCGCCATACATGACGCGAGCACATGGTGCATTTCCTCGACCGAGGTGATGCCGGCCAGCACTTTCTTGATCGCGGCATCCTCCAGTGACAGCATGCCGTTGCGACGGCCTGCTTCCGCGATTTCATCGCCGGATCGGCCGTCGAGAATCATGCGGCGGATCTCGTCGTTGAGTTCGAGCACTTCGAACACGCCGGTGCGTCCGAAGAAACCGGTGTGAAAATTGGCGTCGGCCGGTATGCCTCGCACCAGCTTGACCATCTCCATTTGTTCGTGCGGAATCTTGAGGATTCTCGCGTTTAGTTCGTCCGGCGGGTAGTACTCACGGCTTTCGACGCACACCATGCGGAACAGACGTTGAGCAATCACCGCGTTGAGACTGTCGGCCACGAACATAGGCGGCACATTGAACTCGCGGAACACGTCGACGACGGCCCCGGTGTCACTCGCATGCAGCGTGCTCAGGACGCGCACGCCGCTCAGTCCGGCACGTGCGGCGATGTGGGCTGTCTCCGGATCGCGGATTTCTCCGACCATCATCACATCGGGATCCTGCCGCAATACTCCGCGGAGTGCTTCGACGAATCCGAAATTGATGCGGGTCTCAATCTGAATCTGATTGACACCCGTGATGCGCCGCTCGACCGGATCTTCGATCGTCACCAGGCTGCGACCGGGATCATTCAAGAGGCCCAGGCAGGCGTACATCGTCGTGCTCTTGCCGCAGCCGACGGGGCCGACGGAGAGCACCAGTCCATACGGGGCGTTGATCGCGCGGCGGACGATGTCGAGCTGTTCGGCCTCGAATCCGAGTGATTCCAGCGAGTTGAGCGTCGAACTGTCGGGCATCAACCGCAGCACCAGCCTTTCGCCGTGAATCGTGGGGCCGCTTCCCACGCGAATATCACGTCGATGTCTCAGCACGGAATTCGAAATGTGCCCATCCTGAGCCAGCCGCCGCTCGGTAATATCCATGCCGGCCATCAGTTTGATCCGCGAAATGACCTGCGGCGCCATCACGGGTTCGATGGTGAGCACATCATGCAAGATGCCGTCGAGACGCAGGCGTATATGGATGCCGTCCTGCCGGGGATCGAAGTGCACGTCGGTCGCGCCCAGTTCGAACGATCGCTCCAGCAACAGATCGACCAGCGGGCCCGGACTGACGACGTCCATCAGGCCGCGAAGTTCTTCCTGCAATGCGCGTTGTCGGACGGCGGGTCGCTTGTCTCCCCCCGGCGTATTTGTCGCGGGAGCATTTGCCGATTGGTCGCTGGCTGGCTGATTCATGGTGACTGCTCAGAGTTCGATGGTATCTGTTCGTTCTCGTCCGACTGTGTCACACCGACGCCGCATCATTCAGCCTGCAATCTTGTCGAGCCACTTCAGGGACAGGCTCAATGTGCCGAGCGACCCCACGATCAGCGACAGTAATCCGATCCAGCGCCCCGTCCCACGTACCAGGATGAGGGACAACAATCCCAACAGCACCGCGCCCCCGGAGGCGCCATAGATGACCCCTTGGGCCAGCTCTGGCTCAATGGACCTGGCGAGATGCAGCCCGATTGTGACCGCAACGGTGATCGCACTCAGCAGGGCGAGAATCCAGATTGCCGCGGAGGCGCCGGCTCCCTCACTGATCCCGAGTGCCTTCATCCCTGCTTCTTTTGTGGGGACGATCGTCCAGACCTTGTCGAGACCAGCCAGCTTGATGACCTCCAGGACCATCTTGTTTTCACAGACGATGGCCACCTTTCCGTCCTCTTTCTTCACGGCCTTCCAGATCCGCACAATGAGGGCCACCACCGCGCTGCCCATGTAATCGAGAGCGGAGAGGTCGATCAGATACCCCGACGAGGGTTTGCGCTCGACCTCACTTAAGACCTCGGTCCCCACCTTTTCGACATCGGCCCAGGGAACGGCGTTCAGTCCTGGCAACAGCCGAAGCTGGCCGTGCGACATCCAATAATCGAATTTGTAAGGCAGTGCAGCAGTGCTCACGCGACATCTCCCAGAACCATGGCCACGAACCGGGCAGTCCGTTGAAAACAGACTCAGAGCGGTAAGTACCGCAACGCAGCTACGACAACCAGCGAACCAATGGCCCATTCATCGATTTATCACGAAGTCCGCCAAGAACTCCATCTGCGACGAACCTTGATGTCAGAACGCCTTGCGGATGTGATAGCGTGCATTTCAATGCTTCCGCTGCATGGACGCAAGCAACCAGACGCGGAACGACCGTTTCGTCGAATCGCTCACCTGGGCATTCGATTGAATGCTCGATGGCGTTCTGTTCAGATCCTTTAGGCCAACCGGGACTGAATGCCGCCTCCGGGCCTACACATCCGACTGTCGAACGCCATGTCCAATACGTCAATTCTGCTGAGCGCCTTTGCCGACGAGGCCGCCAACCATAAGTCCGCCGTCGAACAGTTCTCGGTTCTGGCGGCTCTGGGGATCAAGCATTACAGCCCACGCTTCGTCGATGTGGTCGGCTCCGGGGAAGTGAAACATGTCGTCGATCTGCCGGAAGGCGAACTCTCACGGCTGCGCGACCTGCAGACCGAGTACGGCCTGTCGGTGACCAGCATCGGGGCGCGACTCGGCAAAGTGAAACTCCTCAATCAAGAGGACGGTTCACACAACAAGTACGTCGAGCCGCAGGCCTACCTGGATGGCGAAGTGGCCAAGACCATGCGCGCCGCCCAGGCGTTAGGGGCGAAGATGATTCGCGGGTTCTCGTTCTATCATCCCAAGGGCGAAGCTCCGGAACCTTATCTCGAACGTGCCGTGGAAAGACTCAGTCCCATTGTCGATGCCTGTCGGTCACAGGGACTGATCTACGCGCTCGAAGTGGAGGCCAATCTGATCGGTCAGAACGGCCGCATGCTGGCGCGATTGAGCGAAATGCTGAACCGTCCCAATCTCGTTTGCATCTTCGACGGAGGAAATCTCTCGTCGCAGAATCTTTCCCCATTGCAGTGCTTCGATGAATACGTCGCCATGCGCGAGCACCTGGGCTGGATCCACATCAAGGACTATGCGGTCGATCCGTCACTCGAATGGAAAGGCTATGTGGACGAAGAACGCCTGAAGAACTTCGTCCCCGCGAATCAGGGTGACTCGGGGCACGAACTGATCTTCCGCGATCTGCGGAAACATCTCCCCAGGCTCAATGCCAGGATGCAGTCACTCGGCGCGCCCGGCGTCTTCATGGAACTGGAGCCGCACCTCAAGGGGGGCGGCCAGTTCGGCGGCTTCAGCGGACCCGACGGTCTCGGCGTCGCGCTGCGATCACTCTGCAAACTGCTCGACTACGTCGACATCGGTTATCAGTTGCGCACGATGGACGACATCCGACAGGCCCGCGGGTTCTGAACGGAACTCGTTCCGCTATCGCGGTTCCCACTGAACAATCCACTTGCCGTCCGGCGTTGATTCCATTCGGCAGAAATTGGGAAACCGGGGCCCGGCATTGACGACCCAAGTCGAATCTCGCAGCACACTCTGTCCGCTGCTCTCGTGAATGTGGCCGCATACGACGGCGATCGGTTGAGTTCTACGAACCGCCGCTGCGATGGCGGTACTGCCCAGGCCCAGGCCTCGCGAAGAAATATCGAGTGCTCCCATCGGCGGCGAATGGCTCACCAGCACGCATCCCATCGGGCATGGCTGCAACAGCTCTGCCGCTTCGTCCTCGGTGAAGTCATAGCTCCACGAACCGAAGGGCGTCACGGGTATGCCGCCCCCGATGCCGAAGAATGTGACTGCATTGACTGTCAATGCCTCGCCATGAAGGACGTGCAGATGGGGATGATTTCTTCACGCAGACCGCAGTTCGTCGGTTGTCTCGGCATTGCCGGCGACAAGAATACAGGGGCGATCGATCCGTCCGAGAATTGCGATCATTCCCTCCAGCCCACGATGCATGTTGCAATAATCGCCCGCCCCGACCACGACATCGACTTTCGCGGAATCGCGCACAATGTCGTGGGCCGCCGTTGTAGCATTGTGCAGGTCGCTGAAGTACAACAGTCGCATGATGAGACCCCGTTGGTGACGAGTGGCTGTTCCTCGGTCGATGCAGGCATTGAGCAGGCAGCATACGCCGGTGTCACTTTCTGACAATGAGTCCCGCGTGAATCGAGATCATCCCTCTCCCGACTTCGGCACCTGGATGGCACTGTCGGCCTTGCTGCTCGCCGGTGCCGGCCTGCTCGGCATCATGTTCGTCGTGCTGCCTGATGTGGTGTGGATTCTGTTCGTCGTGATCGGTTTCGCGATTATGATCTTCCTGCATTACATCACCTGGGGCTACTGGATGATGAAGGCGCACCAGCGCGCCGCCGAGCAGGAATCAGAAGACTCGACCGATCAGTAGCCGCGCGGCTCAACCTTGCGGCAGCCGACAACAATACGGATTGCAAGGCGGCGCATCCGACGGCGGGCAACCCGCGATCGGCAGTTGACCCCCCGATGTCTGCACGGCGGCCGCACTCATCAGCTTCAACAGGGCATCCTGCTGACAATGCGGACACACCGGCCGCTCACGACCGCGAACCAGCAATTCGCAGACGCCTCCACACTCACTGCAACGATACTCAAACAACGGCACGGCTACCCTCGGGCGATTTGTGAATGAGGAACGGAAGTCACTCCATTATTCCATGCGGACACATCGTCAATCAACGCCTGAACGCAGTTCAATCAAACGTGTCCATCAGTTAAACTCCGCGAACAACCCCACGCGTTCGGTTACATTCGCCCTCGTAGCTCAGTTGGATAGAGCGTCGGTTTCCTAAACCGAAGGTCGCAGGTTCGAATCCTGCCGGGGGTACTTTCTA
>JANNSB010000044.1:0-2347 GCA_031402175.1 Planctomycetaceae bacterium | reverse complement strand
CTTGATACTTGTTACCTATCCCCGGTACCTGTCCAAAATGGAGACCGCCATGCCGTCGTCGCTCAATCGTCGGGAGTTTCTGCAGCATGTTCCCTCCGGCATTGCGGCCGCCGGCGTGATGGCGCATCTGGGATCGAACATTGCAAGGGCGTCGGCCAATGATGGCGTTCGCGTCGCCCTCATCGGCTGCGGCGGGCGCGGGACGCATGATGCCGACCTGTTCCGGAGCAATCCCGGCGTCGAAGTGGTCGCCGTGTGCGATGCCGACGAACGCCGCCTCGCGCTGGCGGCCGAACATTTCGGAGTGCCGACGAACAATGCCGTCTCCGACATGCGGGTGCTGCTCGATGATCCCGACCTCGATGCGGTGATCGTGGCGACGCCGAACCATTGGCACGCGCCCGCCTCCATTCTCGCGTGCGATGCGGGTAAGCACGTCTACGTGGAGAAGCCGTGTTCGCACAACATCCGCGAAGGACGCCTGCTCGTCGAAGCCGCGCGACGCAACAACAAGATCGTGCAGCATGGCACGCAGTCGCGATCGACGTCGACGACGATCGCAGCCGTCGAGTTGCTGCGGAGCGGCATTATCGGCGATGTCTATGCTGCGAAGACTTGGAACATTCAGCAGCGGGGATCGATCGGGCACACCCAGCCGTCGGATCCGCCGGAGGGCTTTGACTACGACCTGTGGACCGGACCCGCGACGCTGGTGCCGTTCAAAACGAACTGCCATCACGGTTCATGGAACTGGTTCTATCACTTCGGCTGCGGCGACTTCGGCAATGACGGGGTGCACGACATCGATTACGCCATGTGGGGGCTCGGCGTCGACACGCATCCGACAAACATCGTCGCGCTCGGCGGGAAGTATGCGTTCGACGATGACCAGGAGTTTCCCGACACGCAGCAGGTGACGTTCGAGTATCCCGGAGGCTGCGCCCCCGGCCAGCGCAGAATGCTCGTCTACGAACAGCGATTGTGGTCGACAAACTATCCGCATAACACCGACAGCGGCACCGAGTATTACGGCACGAAGGGGCAACTCTTTACCAGCAGGCGCGGCAAGCTGGAGGTCTTCGGCGAGCGGAATGAGCCGATCGAAGTCGATGTCGAACTGCGTGGACAGGATGATGCCAACCACGTGCGCAACTTCCTCGACTGCATCCGCAGCGGAGAGTTGCCCGCGGCCGACATCGAGATCGGCCACCGCGCCACGACGCTGTGCCACCTGGGGAACATCGCCGTCCGCGTAGGCCGCGCCCTGCACTTCGACCCGGCGACCGAACGCATATTGAATGACGACGAAGCCGACGCGCTGACAAGGCGCGAGTATCGCGAGCACTGGGGCACGCCGGCCACGTAGCCGCGTCTGTCCCCAGACGCGGGGCGACGCTCGGTGACGTGACTGGTCGCTACGCGGAATCAACGCGGCGAATCCTCCGCGCTGGTCCCCGAGTCTGGGGACAGACTCGGCTACGAAGCAGGCGGACGTAGGACCAACTGAACCTGTCGCGAAGAGACGGCATTCGTTCAAATCACGCCATGCCATCCCCCCAATCACCGACGACAAGCGATCCCTTCATCCCCGAACTGTCGGGCATGCAGAAGGCCACCGTCCTCGTTGCCGGGTTTCTGGGCTGGATGTTCGCCGGGTTGCAGATCGCGTTGTTCGTGCTGATCCACCGGTCGGCGATGATCAGTCTGATGTCCGACGGGAACACCAGCGCTCCCGTCGACGAGGCGGCCATCAAGCAGTGGTTCGCGTGGTTTCAGGCGGCGTTTCTGCTGGGGGCGGCATCCGGCGGCTGGGTGTTCGGAATGCTCGGCGACCGCGTCGGCCGCACGCGGTCGCTGGCTCTCAGCATCTTGTGTTACTCGGTCTTTACCGCGGCGTGCTACTTCGCGCGCACGCCGGCCGAACTGATCGTGCTGCGGTTCCTGGCCTGTCTGGGCATCGGCGGCGCTTGGCCGAACACGGTCGCGCTCGTGGCCGAGGCGTGGCCGGGGGCGTCACGGCCGTTTCTCGCCGGCATCCTGGGAACCGCGGCCAACGTGGGTCAGGTGCTGATGGGTGTGTGCGGAGTGAGCTTCGACATCACGGCCGACTCGTGGCGCTGGACATTGCTCGTCGGCGCGGCGCCGGCATTGATCGGCGTGTGGTGCCTCGTCGCGGTTCCCGAGTCGGCCCGCTGGCGACGGGCGAGATTGATTCCGTCACCGCAGGCAGGTGGTCCGTTGAAGGAACTCTTCCAGCCGCCGCTGCGTTATCGCACGATCATGGGCATTCTGCTCGGCGCGATTCCGCTCATCGGCACCGCGGCGAACGCGCAATGGATCGTTCCCT
>JANNSB010000043.1:0-4916 GCA_031402175.1 Planctomycetaceae bacterium | reverse complement strand
TGGCCGAGCGAAATAGACGTACTCGAACACACAGCGCGTGCGCGGCGCGGGCGGGAACGGAAAGAAGCTCTGCATGCCGTCCGCGTTGGCGACCAGCACCTCGCCGGGCTCGATCTCGCGCACGTACTCGGCGCCAATCAGGTCGAGGGCGCAGGTCTCGGATGCGACCACAACGGCGTCCTTGATGCGCCCCAGCACCAGCTCGACCAGGTGGCGTACGTCCGCTTCGCCTCGGTGTACCGCGCCTTCCAGGACGTGAACGACTTCGTCGATGAACTGCGCCCCATGCTGGGGAAGGTTCGCAAGAAGCCGTAGTCGCGGCGACTGCAATGAAGGACGGTTCAATTGGCGGAGTGTCGGGTCTCCGTCGGTTCCGACGCGGCCCACCGAAGCAGGATTCGGCTTTGAACTTCTTCTGACCCGTCCAGTAGACGTACAGGCCCGCCGGCAGCACATGACTGAACCGGTTCTCGATCCAGACGAGAGTCCGCTCGTGATCCTTCAGGCCCAGGATGGCTGCGCGCTCGTTGAGCGCGCCCGACTTGACGATTAGGTCGAGCTGCTCGTGGACCAGGCACGGCTCACACTGCGAAACGACTCGACGCGGACATTGCCAAGCGGATCGAAGAACCAGTGCGTGCCGGCCTCGACCAGTCCACGGAACTCACCATCCCGAAACAGCAGACCCATTTCGTAACTGCGAATCTTGTATCGCTTCATGAACAACATGACTCACCTCCCCGGAATCATGTTCCGGACTTACAGCCTTCCTGTTCTGAGCGAAGGCAAACGAACGCGACATCATCGCCGCGACATGTGCCATGAGACACGCTTCTGCAGTCTGGCGTTCGCAATCACTTCGTGGTTTTTTCGACCGTTGTCATCGGGTATGATGCCGTTGAAGGAATGAGCATGTCACTGGTTGAAGAGGTCTATCAGCAACGCATCGCGGCAATGACGCCGGCGGAGAAGATCGAGCGAATGCGCGCGCTCAACGCCTGGGCCCGATGGAATGTCGCCCGCTTGATTACCGAAGAGCTTGGTCCGCTCCCACCGGAGGTTCTGCGGTGGCGCGTCGCGTTGCGGCTGTATGTTCGCAATCCTGTCTGTCGCCAGCTCATCGAGGAGCAGCTCGAACGTGTGTTGCCAGCAGTAGATTTCGAGTAAGATCCCGATGGAGGATGGTCGATGGCATCACTCGTCGAAGAGGTTTATCAGCAGCGCGTCGCGGCGATGAAGCCGGTGGAGAAGTTCGCGCGCATGCATGGGCTGCTGCATTGGGTGCGTGATTTGTATTCGCGGCAGTTGCGCGAGAAGCTAGGAGACGTCTCGGAAGAGCGGTTGCGCTGGGAGGTGGCGCTACGGCAATATGGCGGCGATCGCAGAGCGCGGGAACTGATCGAGCAAAGGCTCCGCGATGTTCAATCCTGAGGCGTTCTTTCCGGTGCTTGAGCGCGTGGGCGGGCTGCTCGATCGATGCGGCATTCGCTATCAACTGACCGGCGGGCTGGTTGCGATTTTCTATGCGGAACCGCGCCTGACGCAGGACGCCGATCTCGTCGTCGATCCGGATCAGCTACGGGCGAATCTTGACCTGTTCATCGATGGTGTGCAGCAACTCGGTTACGTCGCGAATGCGGCCACGATCCGGGATGCGGCGAGTCGGGGCCGGATGTTCCAGATCTTTGATGGTCAGGAATGCCTCAAGGTCGACCTGTATCCGCGCGAACTCGTTTCGGGCGCGCTCGATCGGTCAGTGTGGGTCGACTTGACTTGGGAGCCACCGACGCCGAGATAGAACAGGTTCGGGACTTCGCCTCACGCCTGGAACTCTCCGCTCTGCTCGACGAAGTTCTCGCCGAGCCGGATGAGATTGACATGTAGCGTCGTCTTGCGGCGACTGCCTCAAGCAACAGGAATTCGCGATGAGCCGTGGACAGTCGCCGAACGATCTTGTTGGCTTAATGAACGACACGAAATGGGAGGAGCTTCGGCTGGCGATGTACGAGTTGGGAAGCCTCCATCCCCAGTTTCGCGTCAAGGATCTTGTGGGCGACACGCCAACGGCGTGGGATGGAGAATGGTTCTATCATTTCCGACTTGAGCCGTATTCAACAATCGAATGGTGCGATATCCGCATTGATTCCGAACAGCAGCAATCCGCGGTGCTGGAGTGCATCCGCAAGATTCATCTTCCCGGCCATGCGACCGCGGAAGGTTTTCGAATCATCGGGTGGGCTCCTCGGGGCGCGCCCGTCATGTACATCGATTGATCGTCAAAGCGCCTTCCGAAGGCAGATCGTTCGCCGATCACACGGGCGATTCGCGGAGTGCGCTTGAGCGGCGGGTCGGATGGCCATTGACCGGAGCAGTCGTTCGGGAAGCCGATCGATGTTCTCGCATCGGCGTTCCTTTCCTTCCGCCTCCGGCCTTCCTCCTCGCCGCGATATCCACGCACTACAGGGGGTCGCCGCATGTTGCCTGGGCACGACCCTCCACTGACTGCGTCAGCGCTGCGTTCGCCGCGCGTCGACAGCAAGTCTCGAATCCATGTTCCGGCTGATCCAACAACGTCTGCCTCCTTCAGGCTTCATGAGACGCTTTTGAGCGTCGTCCGACCCGTGAGGATCGGAGTCGGTTTGCAGCCGACTGGTTGGTGTCGGTACGGGATTCGAACCCGTCACTTCCAGATCTGAAGTCTGGTGCTTTAACCATCTGAGCTAACCGATGTCGACATCGCCCGGTCAGATCCCATTCGCGGGACGTGTAAAACCGAATCCTGCCGGGTGGCCCGCACGCCGCTGGACGAACGACATCGCCAAAGCACGCTTGCCAACCAATCCCAAAATCGAAGCGTGGCAAAGCACGAGGGACTCTTGATACTCGCTGAGCTCAACGGTGGAGTCCAACCGGCCGGGGCGGGAGACCGCTGAGGTGAGATGCCCAGATTTGGTCTGACTCAGCGGTAACCGGCTGGTTGACAGGATATGCTGGCGCGTGCCAGAACACCCTCGATGTTCAACGTTCAAATTCGCCTTGTTGATCGAATGAGCGATCCGTTGAGGAAATGGCGGGAACCTGTGTTCCGGCCCGACCGTCAATAGGACGGAAGGCGAGAATGCGGCGGCATTTTGGACGGCATCTCTTTGCGATAATCCACTCGGCCATTAACTTGGACATAATCATGAGCATGTCACTTCCACACAGGGCGCGACCGATTCTCGCGACAGCACTCCTCGCAGGCGTCTGGAGTAGCGCGTCGTGTGGTGCGGACGATGAAGTGCCGACGCCCGAGCCCCTGGTGGTGCGCTGGCATGGCCATGCAGCCGATCTGCCGCGGACGGAACTGCCCATCGAAGTCGATATCTCTCCTGAAGCGCAGCGGACACTCGACGGAATCGTCCTCACCGCGAGGATCGAGAATCGATCGACGGAGACGATTCGGTTTTCGCCAGGCGGAGTCGATGTCGGCAGCTATTTTCATTTCAGTGACGTGTACGCGAGCGTCTCCTACACCAACCCCGAGCTGGCGCGACCGCAGCCATTCTGGCCGGCACTCCAGGTCGATTCGGCAGCCGAGGTGGTCCTGGCGCCCGAGGAGTCCCACCAGTTGCGACTGCGCATGGACGGCACGCGCGGCTTCACGCGCGATCCATTCATGGAGACGGGGATCCCCGACACTCATAGCGTTCGAGTGATGCTGGTGTTCGCGGTCGACGACCGCTCGCAGTGGGTTGTGAGCGACCATGTGCTGGTGCAACAGCCCCAGACCGAACTGGCCTACGCCGACGCTCTGGTGAAGGGTTGGAAAGGGCCGCCCCTTGACTGGCTCGCTCCCGAGTCGCGACCGAGTGCTTCGCCCAGGTTATTGCAAGCCCTGCGGGATCTGGACCAGATGCGACGCGGCTTGGAGACCGACTTGGACGAAGTGGAGCGCGTCGCCGCTCAACTGGCAGTGGAGTTTCCGCAAGACGTCGATCGGATCGAATACCAGTTGGCGTTTGTCCACGCACAAACGGGACTGCAGCGGCCAGACCGCCTGATCGAGCATGCGCAACTGGCCTGGACGCCGCGACAGTCGACACTGGACCTCGCCCGTCTGGCGTGCTGGTGGGGGGATGCGGTGCCGTTCCGCAACCGTGGCGTTCCACTCACCGACGAAGTGCGTAACGAGTCCGCCAGCGCTTATGTGAAAGGCCTCGCAGCGCTTGACCTTGAACAACTTCCGGGCGCGATGCCCGCCCTGCCTGACGGTCCAGGCATCGAACGCAGCCCTGCTGGCCTGGCGCGGAATCGCGAGTATCAACGGGTTCACTCCTGGGCCCGAGAGATCGAGGAAACCATAAACATGCGCGATGTGCTGATCCACCAACTCCGCAACATCTACGGGCCACGGCTGCAGGCTGAGGATCGCGATCAGGCGCTCGCCGATCTCGCCGCCATCGCCGCCGAGCATCTCCCGGCGGACGCGCAAGTGGAACTCCTACGGCTGCTGGCACCGGCTGATTGACCTGGAACGCATGCTGCTCGAATCCTCAGATTCTTGCTGATTCATAAACCTCCCATCTCAACCATGCACTGACTCGGTGGAGCGCACCAGCCAGTTGGCCTCGGTGCAGGAGTTGGTGTCACTCCATCAGGTATCAGCCTGATTTCCTCGATGGCGCGCAATTACGATGCCAGTCACCGCCGGGTCTATCGGTCGCTGGCCGGTGAACGCCCCTCTCGCGAAATCGTCATGGTCTGGAATCCCTATCGGTTCCAGAGCCGACTCATCGAGGCCTTCAAGGATGAACTGCGCAACTGGGCGAGAACCCATCCTAACCCGATACGTAAGTGAGGGGGACGTGAGTGGGAACGGCCAAGCCAATCGCAGCGCGCCTCGCGGGAACAGGCGCGCGAAGGCACAAAGTGGA
>JANNSB010000042.1:0-5298 GCA_031402175.1 Planctomycetaceae bacterium | reverse complement strand
ACATCCCCGCCGGCGATGATGATGGCCCCTGGCCCGCGATGCTGGCGCTGCATCCCACGGGAGAGATGGGCAAGCGGATTATCTCCGGGCACGAGGCGCATCCCAACCGGCAGTACGCCCTGGAACTCGCGGAGCGCGGCTATGTGGTGATCGCCCCCGATTATCCTTCGTTCGGCGACTACGCTTACGACTTCACGACCGATGCGTATGCCTCGGGGACGATGAAGGGCATCTTCAATCACATGCGCTGTGTCGACCTCTTGCAGTCGATGGACGAAGTCGACCCCGAGCAGATTGGCGTCATCGGCCATTCGCTCGGCGGGCACAACTCGATCTTCGTCGCCGTGTTCGACGAGAGAATCAAAGTCGTTGTGACCAGTTGCGGCTGGACGCCGTTCCATGATTACTACGAGGGGGCCATCGCCGGCTGGACGAGCGACCGCTACATGCCGCGACTGAAGAATATTTACGACCTCGACCCCGACCGGGTGCCGTTCGATTTCTACGAACTGGTGGCCGCGATCGCTCCGCGGGCGTTCTTCACGAGTTCACCGCTGTACGATGACAACTTCGAGGTAGAAGGGGTCCGCCGCGCGATGCCGATCGCCGGTGAAGTGTTCTCGCTGTATGGAGCCGAGTCCGCGCTGCAGGCCGTCTACCCGGATTGCGAACACGATTTCCCGCCGGACATTCGCGAAGCGGCGTATGAGTTCATCGACGCGGCGCTTGCCGAATGAGCCGCGAGTGATGGGTCGCCCCGAAGGGGCTTGGCATAATAGCCCAGGGCAGAGCGCAGCGCCGCCCTGGGTTATCGAGACAACAAGATCTCACAAGCCCTGAAGGGGCGAGACATCGATTGGCGAACCACATGCGCCGATCAGACGGGCATCTTCAACAGTTTGTGCTGCCCTTTCAGGGCGATGCAATTGTTTTTGATTCCTTACCCAGGGCGACGCTGCGCTCTGCCCTGGGCTATCGTGTTCGACCCCTTCGGGGCAAATCTGTTTGTGTAAAGCAATCACCCTTGCCGCCTCACCATCTCATTGATCCAGATCGGGGCGAAGGGTGACGTGCAGCCTTTCGAACAGGGATAGTCGCGATAAATCCCCAGCTTTTCGCCGATCGTGAGAGCCCGCTTGCGGTGTTTGGGGAATTGAATGCCGATCTGTGCCAGACACTCGTTCATCGTCCATTGTACGACTGGAACGGCCCCGCCCATTTCGGACTCGATGCGATCGAGCAACGCGACGAGGTCCAGCCCTTCCGGACTCTTCACGACCCGCCCCGCAGTCAGTCTCCATCCGGCACGGGCGGCCCAAGGGTGGTCAGTGGCCATCCACTTCTTGCGCAGCGACTCCTTGTCGGGATGCTCCTTGAGGACATAGGAGTGGAGCCATTCTGCCAATTGAACATAGCTGACGGACTTCACCATGCGTTCCATCTCAGCGGCCGACAGCTCGGTCGGTTTAATCACGAGTGTCGCCAGAAGCTGGGCGTCGGCGTTTCCCGTCTTCCACAACTCCAGGGCCAGGGCGTGATTGGTTTTGATCTTGTTCGCCACCTTGCGAATGTCGCCCATCATGCAGCCGAACTGATTGTCGCCGACGCCCTGCTTCGCGTTGTACGCCCGCATTTTTTCGCTGCCGAGCGATTCAAGTTGCGCGAGTGCGTCCTTGAGGGTGACGCCCGCGGTCTTCGGTTTGGCCGTCGCGGCCTTGGTGCTGGGGGCTTTGGGTTTTGTCGCGGTCTTGGATGTTGATTTCTTGGCCAATTGTTTTGACTCCGGGTGGTGGTCAGTTCGGAAGAAGAGTTTTCCTTGGCTGGATTTCCGCGCCGCGGTTACCTCCGATCGCATCATTGTGGAGAGCATTCTTTACCGCAATGCACCGTCGGTACCCTGGCCATTGTCCGAATAAGCATCGCACGACGCCAAGCGATTGACGTTCACTCCCAACGCAATTCCATCCGCGATTTCGTCGCCTGCCCGCCGAGCGAATCCGGACTGGTCGCCAGCCGATGAATGATCTGATGCGAGGCAACCGGAGACGACGCCTGCACCCACTTCGCCTTCGCTGACGGCGGCAAATATCGTCTCCACGCTGCTGCCAGTCGGCCCATTGTCCAACGGGCGTTGATTTCCTGAATCGGCCGGATGCGTTCAACGCCCGCTTCATCGACGTATCGCATGGAATCGATGCCGACGGGGCCGTGATAGCCTTCGCTCTGCAGGTGCTGGCAGACCTGTAGTCCGATCTCGACCGCGGCGCGCCACTGATGGGCCAATTCCGCATCGTTCGCAACCGGTACGACGCTGCCGATGTATTGGCCGCGCCGATCGGTCAACATCGGGACGATGGCGATCAATCGCGGTGGATCGGCCACCGGAATCTCGAACTGAACGCCCGCTTCGCCGATCGCATTGAGCCACGGTTCCCAGAAGAGGACGCCGTCGCGTCGCAGCAGACTCGCGGCCCAGCTTTGATCCTGCTCGCTAAGAGAGTTGCCTCGCCGCCGCAACTGACCGCGCCCCGATGCCCCCCAACGCGACTTGATCACCCACGCCTGCTCCGCGGGCTGACGGCGAACGACGGCCAACAGTTCTTCAATTGAACCGACTCGCCTTGCATCAGCGAGTTGCACCGACAGCTCTTCCGCGATACGAAACGAGTAGTCGCGGGCATGCACCCGTCGCACCACATCGAGCGGCGGCGAGTTCGTCTGCAGTCCCAGCTTGTGTCCCCAAGCCTGAACAGCCGGTGACCACCCCCAGGGCATCAGCTCGAAGCCCCGTTCCCACTGAGGCGTCTCCAAAGGCAACGAAAACGCCACATCCGGCAAACTCAGTTCCTGCTGCAGCGCATGAACGAACCCCCGATCGAAGTCTTCCGGCACGACGATCACATCGCCTGCCTCCGCTATCGGCAGAAACGCGAAGGCCCATTCGGCACAGAAGCGGTCGAGTTCGCTGGAGGAATTCTCCCCCGACAGCGTCCTCTCGAAGTCGAGATTTCCCAGCCAGATGCGTGGCACTGTCGTTTTCCGTGTCCTTCGCCGCGATTCGCTGGGAGTCGCCCCCAGCCGACATCAGGCATCGAGCCGGGCTAATCTCGCGTTTCGCATGTTTACAATCAAATATGTCGCGTATATGCTAGCGATTACCTGTCCTCGGGAGACGGGCGCAAGCCCGTGCTCTCCTTCGCTTTCGGTACTTCTTCTGGGAGCCTTCTGGATGTCCGCCATCACCGTCCAGTGCACTCACTGTTCTGCCAAGCTCAAGCTCAAGAGTTCCGCCGCCGTCGGCAAGAAAGCCAAATGCCCGAAGTGCGAAAAGGCCTTCGTGGTTCAGGCGCCGGCAGCCGTTGGCGGGGGGGATGATCCCTTTGGCGGGTTCGACGATTTCGGCGGCGGCGATGACGGCTGGGACACCTGAGGCGGCGGCGATGACTTCGGCGGCGAGATCCCGATGGCGGTCTCGAGTTCCGGCCGATCATCCGGCAAGAAGAGTGCGAAGAAGCGCAAGGGCAAGAAGGGCAGCAGCGGCGGCGGTTGGCAGAAGCCGACCATGATCGGCGGCGGAATCCTCGCCCTGCTGCTGCTGATCGGCGGCGGCGTATGGGGGGTGATGCAGTTCATGGGTGGTGGCGGCGGATGGGTCGCCTGGATGCCCGACAACACTGAAATTGTCGTGCACGTTAAAGTCAACGATGTCTGGAACAGTCCTAATCTTGCCTCAGTGCGAAACTTTCCCGCTGCCCAGCAGCAACTGACGCAGATGGAGGAGACGCTGGGGTTGAGCATCAGCGACATCGAAAGCGTGACGATCGGCGTGCCAGGCGGATTCGACCCGATGATGATGTCGATGCAACCACCCGAGATGACTGTTGTGGTTCGCACGACCAAACCAGTCGATGCACAGGCTCTGCTGAATTCTGGCGCTCAGCAAAGCGGAGCAACTGTCGAATCTGTCGAGCATGGTGGGGCTACCTATCATCGAATAACCGTCGCTGGGAACACTCAGGCTGCCTACTCACCCGACGAAAAAACCGTCGTTTTTGCAACTGACACGGTCATGACTCGATTGATCGACAACGGTGGCAAGTGCGCTGCCGGCAGCCGGTTCAGCGATCTGGAGATCGATGCAGACTTTGTGATTGCGTATGCACCACAGGATACCTCGTCCTTGAATTCGCTGAGTGCGATGGGCTCGGCAACCGCCGGCGGCGAAGAAAAATATACAGGTGCGTCCTTCGGCGCGACGCTTGCCGGTGATGTGAAACTTGATATGTGGGTCGCGTGCACGTCGTGGGGACAGGCACGAGCCGAAGTCCGCGACTTTGCGACTCAGTTCGAAGCGGGAATGCAGGCCGGGCTCGGCCCGATGTCCGAGGATCCTTCCGTCAAGGCGCTCCTTGACTCATTGAAGCCATCCTCAAGCGGATCGATGTTCATGGTCGAGGCCACGATTCCTTCAGCCACCGTTGACCAGGCGATCGCAGGCTTCCAAGCCCAAGTCATGGGACAAATGTTTTCGGGACTTAATCCGTTTGGCGGAATCGACGCCTTTGGTGGCAGTAGTCTTCCAGAAGTTCAGATTGACAGTGCGTCGATACCCGACGGCTTCGCCAGCGGGCCGGAGACTGCCAATCCCGGCTTCCCAGGCACGCAGTCGAATCAACCGACCGCGCCAATGACGCCCGGAGCACCTGGCGGATCGCATGCTGCAACACCGATGGCACCAGGTGCCGGCGGTCCTCCCGGAATGGGCGGTAGTGCTCCTGGCGTCGGTCAACCATCTGCTCCTCCCGGCGGTCATGGCGGCGGCGCTCCTGGCGGCGGCCCACCTGGAATGGGTGGCGGTGCTCCTGGCGTCGGTCAACCGTCTGCTCCTCCCGGCGGTCATGGCGGCGGCGCTCCCGGCGGCGGCCCACCCGGAATGGGCGGCGGAGCTCCTGGCGGTGGCCAACCTTCGGCTCCTCCCGGTGGTCACGGCGGCGGCGCTCCCGGCGGTGGCCCACCAGGAATGGGTGGCGGTGCACCCGGCGGCGGCCAGCCTTCCGCTCCTCCTGGCGGTCACGGCGGCGGCGCTCCCGGCGGCGGCCCACCTGGAATGGGTGGCGGAGCACCCGGCGTCGGTCAGCCTTCCGCCCCTCCCGGCGGTCATGGCGGTGGCGCACCCGGAATGGGCGGCGGTCAACCTGGTCCGCCCGGAGTCGGCGCTCCCCCCTCAAGTCCACCTGGTGGTGCACCCGGCATGGGTGGAGCAGGCGGTCCTCCCGGAGTTGGTGGACTTCCCTCTGC
>JANNSB010000041.1:0-5235 GCA_031402175.1 Planctomycetaceae bacterium | reverse complement strand
AAACACCGAGAAGGCCAGCGAGTTCTATCGGCAGCAAAATGACATTTGCAAAACACTGGCGGCTGCCGATCCGACCAGTGCCGCGGCGCAGCATGATCTGTCGGTCTCCCATTACATGCTGGGAACCGTATCGGCAGCGCTCCTCGAATATGACGCGGCACTGGCACACTACGACGACGCCATCGAAGTGCTCACGGGCATGATCGAAAATGGGCAAAACGTTGAACAATCGCTTTATGAACGGGGCGGGTTGGCCGCTCAAGTGCTCGTCCTCCGCGACGAGGCCAACCAGATACGGGGACTGTTGGACGACTGGGAGACGTTCATCAGCCGGCCAGGCGCGCGATCGAAGTTGTCGCAGCGCATCACCCATCTCGCCCGCGCCGGTCGGTTCGACGAAATCCCCCAATCGGCCGCGATGCTGCGATCGCTCGATGCCGAGAACTCCGACAACCTCTACAACGCCGCCTGCGGCTATGCCCTGTGCGCGAACGCGATTCAACCCGCCGAGGGAGAATCACTGTCGGCCGAACAAGAGACGCAGCGGCAAGAGTACCTCGACCTGGCGCTGACATGCCTCCAAGAATCAATCGCCGCCGGCTGGAGTGATTTCGAATACATGCGCCGGGATTCCGACCTGGATGTCCTCCAAGACCTGCCCGAGTTTCAACAACTCTCGATGCCTTCATCGGAATAGGCGTTGATTGGTCAAGCAGACTTGCCCCGCAATAGTGTGTCTCATCACGTCCAGTGCGGGGCGTAGTGTCGATACCAGTCGCTCTGGAACAACTCGTGCGGGTCGTACTTGCGTTTGAGCCGAAAGAACTCGCCGATGCGGGGATAGCACGCCTCGATGTGCTGCGCCGTCGCCCAGCGGTGATAGGTCAGGAAGAAGGATCCACCGTATTCGACGACCCTGTCGAGAATTCTGCGAAAGTGCCCCTGGGCCTCACGAATCCCCGTGGGCGTATGCCGCACATACAGATTGCACACGATGCACGCGAAGCGTTCGCGCGCCCAGGGGAGAAAAGTTTCGACGTCGGGCTCGATGAAGCGAATCGTGCCATAGGACACGTCGGCCCCGTGCGCCAACAGTTCATTGCGGACGATTGTGGCGAACGGGATCAAGTCGTCATGGCGTACGTACGCCTCGGTGATCATTTCTGTCCCTTGGCGCACGTCCACGGCTTCGCGATGGCCCTCGAAGTTTCCGGCGAGCTGAAACAGATCGGACCAGTAGACTTGTCCATCGGTCAGGAGATAACGGGACATGAACTCCTCGAACGCCCGCGGTTTGTCGCTGCGAATCAGGCGGTACAGGCGCGCCCAGTCCTCGCGCGAGAAGCCGGCGCCAGCTTTGGTCACTGCCACATCGTCGGCCACTGGCTCATAGAACGGACACACGCCCGGATGCGTGTCGGGATCGCACGTCAGGTCGATCGAATACTGGCAATCCCCGAACTGAAAGCCGTTTGAAACTCTTTGTTCGAAGAGGTCGAGCAATTCCTTCACGGGCAAGATGCGGACGCGCCGCCGCACCTTGTAGCGCCTGGCCAGTCGCAAAGTGACGCGCGCCACGACGCCGAACAGTCCGTAACCGCCGATGGCGAGCGAAAACAGTTCCGCATTCTCCGACCGGCTGCAATGCCGCAGTTCCCCTTTTGCATCGACCAGATCAAACGACTCGATGTCGTTGACGAACGGAGGCAACCTCAATCCCCGGCCGTGAATGTTGGACGACAATGAGCCGCCGATAGTGACGTTGTCGACGCCCGTCTGTTTGACGCGGATTGTCCAGGCGTCTCCGCAGCCCGGCTGCAGCCGATGCAGTTCGGCGATGAGTTGCGGCCACATGATCCCCGCGCCAACGGTGACGAGTCCGTGCTCGTGATCGAGACTCTCGACGAAATCGAGCCCGGTCATGTCGAGATGGATGTTGCCCGTCCCGAACTGCTGCGTTCCCATGGAATGCCGGCCGCCCGAGACGCTGATGCACCGTCCATTCTTGCGAGCAGCGCGAACCGCGTTTTGGATCGCCTCAATGCCGCCGAGCCTGTGCACTTCGCCGACTCGCGTGACGTTGAGTTGCGACTGCACGTCGTTCAGCGAAATGCCCTCCGCAGATTCGATGGACTTTTCTGCACGCGCTGCGAGTTTCATGATTGCCGTCGTCGACTGGATTCACGATGTTTCCCAGTCACCCGGCGAGGATTGATTCCCGATATCACGGAGATTCTTTGTTTATTCACTCATCTCCAACAGGCCCAGCATCCACGGTATCTCGCCGTAAGCCTTGCCTTCACGGTCGGTTTCGAGCACTCCCTGAAAGAGAAATCGCAGGTTCTCCGGATCGACTTCCAGCCGTTCGTCATTCCCCGATCGCAGCAGTTCCCCGTGGCTGATCGAGTCGGTCCAATGCCCTGCAAGCTGCTCGACGTTGCTCAGGTTGGCGAAGCATTCGTCCCGTGTGGCGTCCAGCGGCGTCCATTCGCCATCAAGCGAGTGGGCCAGATACGCCTTGTAGTACCGCCAGCCGTGACCATTCTGGGCTTCGACCAAGGTGAGGTAACGACCATCATCTTCCAGGCGGTACGTGTGGCTGGCCTCGAAGATGTCCCCCTGCAAGGCCAGCACCGGCTCGGACCAGCCATGAGGAAACTCATCAAGGGCCGCATGCGAGCGCCACATGTTGCCGTCGTTCGATGTGTAGAACAGATAGGCGCGCTTGTCATCGCAGATCACCCAGAAGTCGATCCAGCCGGTGATGTTTTCCGGCCTGTAACCGTAGAGTGGTTCGAGCGCCGTCCACGACTGCGGGTCGGCAATGTCCTCGGTGGTGCTGAAGGCGGGCTGGTACTCCGGTTCCCATTCGTCGCTGGACGCCTGACAGATCATGTACCAGCGCTCGTGCGGCGCGAAATAGAACACCTGTGGTGCGCAGAAGTATCCCGCATGCAGCGGCAGCATCACCTGTTCGGCGTCGGCGGCATCGGCCCAGTCAGCGAAATGCAGATAGACCACGCCGTGCGAGCGTTCGCGACCACGCACGGTGCAGAAGAGATGCCACTCGTCGTTGTGGTGCACGATCGTCGGATCCTTGATCGAGAACTTGTCATCTCCGTCGACGATCGTTGGCCCCGCCAAAGGCGCGCCGAGGGTCCATGAAAACTCGCCGGTATCGATCCATGTGGGAGCGTCATCGTCGGCGACGATGGCCGAAAGAGTCGCCCAGCAGCCGACGATCAGCATGCTGTAGAATGCGAATCCAAAAGAATAGCGGCACATGCTGTGACTCCGTTTTCCGCAGACATCGACACTGCAAAAAGTCCTATTTGCCAATGGGGTCAAGTCGATCCGTCACGCTACAGCATCGCCTCGAACTTCGGTAGACTGGGTGACTTTGAAGTTCTCGTGAATGCCTTTCTCGGCAAATCCCAGAGTCAAAACATGATTCAGAGCCCGATGACCACAGCCGAAACTCGCCGGCAGGCAATTCCCGATGACTTCGAGGCTGGCTGGAACGCCCGATGTTGGCGTGCCGCTCGCGTTGACCGTGTTCAACGAGATCGCGGCGAGCAGCCGGCCTTTGATCACCGCACAAATCGCGTACACAGTTTGAATCTACCCAACGGAGCCATCAATGGATGCCTATGCGGAGTGCCCTTGTGGAAGCGGCAAGAAGATCAAGTTCTGCTGTCACGAAATCGTTCACGAAATGCAGAAAGTCGAGCGTCTGCGGGAGAATCAGCCTCGACTGGCGATCGCCATGCTCGAAGAACTTCGACACTCGCATCCCCAGAATCCCTGGGTCGTGACCAGCGAGGCGATGCTGCAGATCCAGGCAGACGATCCGGCCTCCGCCCGTAAGTCGCTGGCACCATTTCTCAAGCAGCATCCCGCGCATCCCCGCGCTAACGCACTCTACGCCTTGGCCTGCGGGCAGACCGACGGATTCGTTGCCACCCGCAAGCTGGCGAACCGAGCGTTTAAGCTGTGCGCGCCGGCTACGATCAACACGGTGGGCGCCATCGCCATCGGCATGTTTCAGGAGCATCGAGAGCGGGGGGAGGTAATGGCCGCCAGGCAGTTGCTCTCCTTCGTCATTCGCCTGACCCCGGAGGGTGAGCAAAAACGGCACATCGTCGATCTGCTGATGATGCTCGATGCAGCCGACAGCATCCCCTGGCCATTGCGCGGCGTGCACGCCATTCCCAGATATACGCTTCCCGATGAAATCCAGGCCCAGGTCGGCAAGGCTCATCAATTGTCGAAGATCTGCTGCTTTGACGATGCCTCGGCTCTGCTGAAAGTCGCCGCCGAGAAGTCCCCGACGACTCCGGAACTATGGCACGATCTGGCTCTGCATCAGGCCTGGGAAGGGAATCATGTGGCTGCGGCCGACTCGTTTCACAAGGCGGCGGAACTCTACACCGATCCGCACATCGCGGCCGAGTGCGATGTGCTGGCGCAACTGCTCGGTTCGAGCGAATCGATCTTCGAATTGCCGCGCGTCGTGTATATGGGACGCGTGAATCAGCCGCGCACACTTCTGGAGCGACTCCGAGCGCATGCGCACCTCATCGAGTCCAAATCCGACGAGGACGCGGAATCATTGAGTTACCGCTTTACAGTGCTGTCTCGCGAAGTCCCCGCGGATGGCGCGGAGTTGCCCGTCGAGGAGTGGCCGATTCACCTGGGCAGCATCAGTCTGATCACGTCGAGCGAAAATGCCGAGCAGGCTCTCGTTCAATGGTCGGATTTGGAGGCAGTGGGACAAACGTTGGAACTGATCGAAAGCCTGTTTGGCGACCTGCTCGACCAGCAGTTCTACGATACGCGAGTCGACGCGGAGGAACCCGAGGAAGTCGTGCAGAAGGCTCAAGTCGCACCAGCGACTCCTGCTGCACTCGCTCCGTCTGACGACGACGACGAGTTTGGATCGGGCCTCGACTTCACCGCTCCCGCGCCGCAGCCGGCGGCGGTTGAACAGCCGCCGGTCGTGGAAATTGCCGCACTGTCGGCGATCCCAGAGTCCAATGAAGATAAAGAAGCCGATCCCCGCTGGGTAAAGATCCCGCTCCCAGTGTCGGCCTTGGACCGTGTCGCGCATCGCCGCATGCCACCCGAGGGAACGTCAGCACAGGACTATCGCGAACATGTCCGGCAGGAGGTCGAGTCTTTCGTGCAGGATGTGTGGGAAGGTGTTTTTGCTTCCAGATATCCTGATGGAATTGG
>JANNSB010000040.1:0-9780 GCA_031402175.1 Planctomycetaceae bacterium | reverse complement strand
TGTTCGAGATGGGCGAGCTCGGCCAGAGGCGAAAGTCCCGCGCCGACCTCACCTTGCAGCCTGCACCCGTTAAAGTTTTCCAGAAGAGGAAACAGGGTGACAAGCTCGGGAAGATCCGCGTACCTGATTGGCGTATTAAACAACCCGAGATACTTGAGAGGCAGCGATTGAAGCGATCGCAGAGCTTCCAACGAGACCGGAAGAGAGCCCAGGCTCAGTTCTTCGAGTTGCTCAGCGCCAGCCAGCAACATCACGCCGGCTTCGGTGATTGGCGTAGAATCAATTGTCAGGTGCCGCAACTCGGGCAAGCGAACGATCTGGGCCAGTCCCACGTCGGTCACCGACGTCCCAGTCAGAAGGACTTCCCGCAGCGTCGCCATACCGGCAATGGTCTCCGCTCCGGCATCCGTGAAGCCTTCGCAAGAGATGAGACTCAGGTGATACACGTGTGTCAAAGATTCAAATCGCAACAAGTCGGCGTCAGTAACCGTTAAGACTCCCCGGAGATTGATTTTCGTGAGATGAAACGGTTGCTCGGGCAGCGGCAATTCTTCCCACGTCCCTCCGACAACGTCTGGTCCGGATATCACAACAGAGCCGCCGACCGACAACACCCACTCGGCGACCTCGCGGTCTGCATCGCCAGCACTCTGCTCGACGAAAGCGGGCAATTCGGCCGTGATCCGAATCCGCACTTCGTCACCGCGCGTCAGTTTGAACTCGCTGCCGATGTACTCGGCCCCTTCACCGTCAGTGATGTGCAGCTCGACGCCGGGAATCGCAGGCACAGGCACCTCGTATTCGCCGCTGGGAACGTCATCGGCGACCCCCTCTCCGCTTGGAGCGAGCTCGATCGTCCATTTCTTGTCGGGATCGTTGCGATCGATGACTTCGATGCCGGTGGTCGTGAGCAATGCGGCGAGCGAATCATCCTCGATTTCAACGACGATCGTGCCGTGATCGGTCTGGATGCGATAGACGATGCCGGAAGCCACGATCCCAATCAGCAGTAACGCCACGGCGACCCACTTCCCGATGATTCTGCCCGGTGGCGAATGGGTTGCCTGAGTGCTGCCCGGCATCTTTACCGTTCGTTCTCGCGCCAGGTTGCGCAGCGTGTCATCCGCCGTCACCGACGCGGACGGCGGCTTGATGGTCGCTGCGGTGACGGGACCGGGATCAGAAGCTGCCGATCCGGCTGCTGTGACACTGCTTCTACGTCCCGAATCGGCGACGCTGCGGTTTTCCAGGGCCGACGGACGTGTCGGCGTAATGGTCCCCATCGCCTGCGCCATCGGTTCGAGTTCGGCAATGACCTGGCTCATCGTCTGATACCTGTCGGTTGGTTTCTTGGCCGCCATCTTGCGAAACACGTCATCGAGACCTCTCCAATGGGCTACTGACGATTCGTCGACGGCGCCCGACACCTGGTGCAGCGCTCGTAGCGAGGATTCGAGCGAAGGGATCGGCTGCTCGCGGTGGGCCAGCAGGCGTTCCATCACCGTGCTCCCCCCGTAGGCGGTTTGACCCGTCAGCAGGTAGTAGAAGGTCATTCCCAGGCTGTAGATGTCGCTGCGTTGATCGGCATTGTGAGTGTTTTGCGCCTGTTCGGGGGCCATGTAATCGACCGTACCCATCACCGCCCCGCTGCCGGTGAGTTCGGTCTGTGACCTGTTTGGATCTCCATCGGAATGCTCGATGCGTGCCAGCCCCAGATCGAGAACTTTGACGACGGAACTTGAATCTCCCATCCCTCGCCCCTCGTCCTTCGACCCTTGTCGATTCTGCAGCAGCAGATTGCTCGGCTTGACGTCGCGGTGGATCACTCCCCGCTGGTGCGCGTATTCCAGGCCTCGCGCGGCTTGCAGGATGCATTCGGCCGCCGCCTGCGGAAGCATTGGCCCATGCACCTTGACGTGCTTCGCCAAGTCGTCGCCGGGAACGTATTCCATGACGAGGTAATGGATGCCGTTGTCTTCGCGGGCGTCGTGCGCGGTAACGATATTCGGATGGCTGAGCCGAGCCACCGCCTTCACTTCGCGGTGGAATCGCGACAACGCCTCGGTATCGGCCGCGAGTTCATCAGGCAGCGTCTTGAGGGCCACGACGCGTTCCATGCGTCGATGACGGGCCTTGTAGACCTGCCCCATGCCGCCGCGTCCGATCCGGTCGAGAATGATGTAGTCCCCCAGCACAACGGGATCAGACTTTCCCGCAACGAGTGCATCCCGCTGATAGTCCGTCAACAGGTCGGCCTCGACGAGCAGGTTGCCGAAACGCACGGCGTTGCCTGCGGTATCGGGGTCGACTTCATTGAGCAGTCGCTGTGTCACCTGGGCATCGATCAGTCCCGCCCGTGTGATCGCGTCCAGCAGCCGGTCGATCGACACTGCGGGGTTGCGCTCTGCAAAGGCCTCGCGAATCGTGATTTCGTATTCCGGCAGGCGTCGCAGGAATGCCTCCAGTGTGGCCGCGCGATCGTCGGCGCGGGCGTCGAGTTCGAGCGGGAGCAGTTCGCGCAGTAACGGGCCTCGATACCGCGAGTCGACTCGCTGCAGAAACGCCTCCAGCTTCGGCTGCGTTGTTGATCGGAGAGCATTCTCGAACTCATCGCAGAGGGCGTCGATCATGCGCTGTGTATCGACGTCCAGTTCCATGCGTGCCAATGAATCATCAGCCATCGACAGCCTCCGTCTGACTGACGAGGCTGCGAATCAGATTCAGCTTCCGTTCGACGCTGCGGACGTTGCGCCCGATGCGCTCGGCGATCTCCTGGTTCGAGTAGCCGTCCAATCGGAGCAGAGCGACCTCCCGCAGGTCGGGCTGATCGATGCGTTCGAGCAGGCGCGAGAATTCTTCTTCGCTGGCGGCCTCGAATTCGGGAGAGGGGCCGGTGCCAATGAGTTGTTCGATCCCCTTAGGGTCGAACTGGCCGTCGGCATTGAGAAACGCCGACTCGCCGCGAATGGCTCCCCCGCCGCGCTTTTGTGCCCGTTCGCGCTCGATTTGACGCAGCGCCTTGCGCGAAGTGATCATCGCCAGAACCTGCCACAGGTCGTTGCGGGTCGCGAGTTGTCGAAACTGGTCGTCCTTCACTCCGCGACAGAAACTGTGAAACGCGCTGATCGCGACATCTTCTTCATCCGCGACACGTCGTGAGTTCCCAGACAGCTTCTGACGAGCCAGACCCAATAGCCGACAAAAATACCTTGTCCAGAGAGGCGTCGCCGCGTTGAGCCGGCCCGCCTTCAGTTCCTCCAGCCAGTAGGTTTCCGATCGCTCCATGGAAATGGGACCAGAAGTAGACGAAGAGTACTTGAAGCGAGCCCGATTCTACCGACCCGCAAGGCGAGCCGCCAACTTTCACCCGTTTCGGTCCCGCCGAACCCGCGATCCGCGGGGTCGCACCGGAGCAGGTTCAATTGATCGCCCAATTCCGAGTAATCGGACACGACACGTTTAGTCTTGAACCTTGTGCCGGATCGTGGCGGGTTCGCGGGCAGCCTCAGCGTTCGCCCCTCACCCTGACCCTCTCCCCCGCTGGTTCGTCTTATCTGGTGGAGAGCCCTCGGCGGGGGAGAGGAGATCTACCGACTTTTGAGATGCACACACCTCGTTGCGACTGTGCAGCCCAGGATAAGGAAAAGTATTGGTGCTCAGTCACTCTGGAGCGATGCGGGCCAGCGAACTCGCCACGAAGTCGAGCACGCCTTGTGAATCGACATCGGTCACGACATCCATGTTGGCCCGCCAGCGGGCTTCGTATCTGCGATCGAAGATCGTCGCCCCGCGGGTGATGTGGCCGTGCAGTTCGATGTCCATCGTATAGGTTTCGTGTGAAAACCAGCGCGCTTCGCGAATCGCCGCCAGCGCCACGACATCATCCAGTGTGATCCCTTCATGTCCCAAGTACTGGCGATGCGACCTGAGCGCAAACGGTATGGTCTGATTCAGAAACCGCCCCAGGCGTGCCAGCCGGTTGAACTTGAGGCGGTCATACTGTTCGAACGAAAGCACCACCTTGCGGCTGGCGTCGAGCGGCACCAGCGTGCGCGTCACCGGGCTGCCCAGCACTTTACGCGCTGCCTCGGCATCGGCATACATGTTGAACTCGGCCGCGGCGGTCACATCGCCGCCGACGGCCATGCTGCCGCCGAGACAGACGATGTCCTTGAGCTGTTCCAGGAAGTGCGGAAAGATCTCCTGCGCCCGAGCGATGTTTGTGAGCGGTCCCAGGGTGAGCAGCGTCACTTCATTCGGATGGGCCTTGACCGTTTCGATCAGTACCTTGGCCGAGTCGTGATGCTGATGTAGCTCGGCGTCGGGGATCGGCAGCTCGCCGAGGCCGGTGTGGCCGTTGAGCTGCTCGGTAAGCGGCCCGATCATGTTGTCGGGAGGCAGGGCCGCGGAGTCTTCGGAGAACCCCAACCGAGGCCAGCGCGGCGGATCGAGATGCGCGAGAATCGCCAGAATGTTGCGCGTGGCCTGTACTCCGGAAACGCGGCCACCGACCGCGGTCAGGCTGAGGACTTCAAAACCTGGGTCGTACAGGGCCAACGCAATCGCCAGCGCATCGCCGATCCCCGGGTCGGCATCAATCGCGAGTTTGCGGGTGAGTGACACGATGGGAAGCGGAGGAGGAACTAGACTTAGAATTGCCCACACGGCCCGCCTTCAGGATACGCGACGCATGGCGGTATTTCGAGAGGGAAGTTTGGCATCGACCACGGGTCGGCCGTGTGTCACGCGGCAAAGCCTCAATAGACGTAGAAGTGCCTCATTCGTCGCAATTGAGTCACGGGAGTAAACGCGTCTATTCGTAGAGCATCTCGCTCAATGCTGAGGCCGACGCTTGTAAGTCCATGTTTCTCTCCGGGCTGCAATGGCATCACTTGCCAGGAGGGTGTGCCGTGGATCCAAGACTCGGGAATCAACTCGCAGGCGTCGAAGTGCAGTTCAAATTGGTGTTCCTGATCTTCAGCATTCCATCCGGCAACCTGGAGCGGTGACTCGCCCGGGTGTTGCAGATTGGACAACGTCTCTTCGAGCAGATCCGCGCGGGAACTGAAAACAATGATGACGTGACCGTCCGTCCTGACGACTCGCCAGCGGTTCCAATCGGGACCGAACCATTCTGCGAACCGTCGCGCGTAGAATTGAGAGGTTTCAGGAAACGTGATCGAAATCCAGTCGACGGGCGTGCCATCGGGAAGCGTTTCACCGGCCACGACGTAGCGGAATACGGGATTCAATTCCCTCAGCAGATTCGATCCGAAGAATTGCCGGGATCGGTTGGAAGCGAGCCGGTCGAACTGCTCCAGGATCACGCGGGCTCGAGTTCTCAGCTCGAGTGATTCGGCCGCAAGCTCGGCTTCAAGAAATGGTCTCGCCCGTGTGCCGATCAGCAGCAGGCGGTTCGTTGCGTCTCGGCGCACGCGGTACGTCCGATCCCCCAGGTTCTGCACGAGAGCGGCAATCTCTTCGTCAGTCACGGCATCCAACGGATTGCCGACTTCGATCTCGTCGGCCCGAGCCAGCCGCATCATCTGTTGAAGTTCCTGGATGAAGGCATCGGGATCTGCCGCATCGGCGATGAACACCGCGCTGAACTCGCCCACGCCGTCAGGATCCGGGTTGCGGTACATGGCGAGACGCAGTCCCTGCATGTGTTCGCCGACCTGCTCGAAGAGGCCGTAGAACTGCCGATTCGCGAGCGATGGCTCCAACTCCAGCAGGCTGGTCCAATATCGCTCGCCGATCTCGGCCAACTGACGGTAGTGAGTCCGATTGTTCTCCCCGGCCAGCGAGGCCGCGAAAATGAACAACGGATCCCCCTCCGGCAGCCCCGCGAGTGTCGCTGGACTAGCTTCACTCGACAGACTCGCCAGCAAGTTCGCCGAATCGCTCTCCGGTTCGTGATCGAAGAGCAGCGAAGCATGGAATGAAGCTCCGGTCGGTGGCTCGGTTTCTCCGTTCGCGAACTCGACCCAAATGCCGGACGTAAGCCATTCGATCCCGTCGGCAAGCTGCCAGAGTTCTTGCCCTTCCCATTGCGGATCGTTCCCAAGCGGCCTGGCGGGGAGCAGGTCGCGCACATAGAAGTCGAGGAACCAACCGTCTTTGAGAATGCCAACGCAGTCAGCCGCGCTGAGCTTGAGATTCTCAGCTTCGGGCAGGAACTCGCGAAGAGGCTGTGACGCCAGGATGCGTTCCAGACTCGGCACGTCTTGAGAAATCGACAGCCGATCATCGTCAAACGCCATGGAAAGCTCGCCTCCGATGAGGCCAAAGTTCACCACGAACACCTCGTGGTCGACCACCCCTTCGGGCGCGGGGATGTTCCGAATCGCTTCGGCTCGATCCCTCACGAGCATGGTTCCGCCGTGGCTTCGGACGTATTCCCGCTCAATGTCGAACACCTCGTGAAAGACCAACGGCCCTTCGACATCGCCGGAACCGAAGTAGACATCGGCGAACTCTCCCACTTCATAGAACGGATAGCGATAACCCAGCGACTCCTTCAATCCCTCGATGCGAACCCATCCTTCCTCCAGGCGGTTGAATCCCGCAAATGCACTCGCGGCGATCGGGGCGATGTCGACTACGACTGGTTTTGGAGCAGCACCATCAGGCGCCTCGGGGAGCGGGGCATCGTCGGCAATAATCGATTGCACCAGAATCAGTCCCAATACAGGAACGAATCCGCAAACTGAAAAGACCTTCATTGTTCCGCCTTGAATATGGTGCTGCAGCAGGCCATCGACACGAACAGGCGGCGTACGAGCCCGTTTACAACTGCAAAACCTGGAAAACTATGCAGCATTCGATGCATCGAGTGATGCAAATTCGCCCTCGGAGTTTCGCCGATCGCTAAGTCGTCACACCCCGTAGTAACTCCTGTACCACTCCACGAATCGCTCGATCCCCGTTTCGATCGGCGTCGCGGGTTTGAAGCCGGTGTCGCGGATGAGATCGTCGACGTCGGCATACGTTGCGGGGACATCGCCGGGCTGCATGGGGAGCATGTTCTTCTCGGCCTGCTGGCAGAGATACTTTTCCAGCGTGCCGATCAGGTGCATCAGTTCGACCGGCTGGTTGTTGCCGATGTTGTAGATGCGGTAGGGGGCGCTGCTCGTCCCAGGATCGGGGGTCGCTCCGCTCCACGAGGGATTCGGTGAGGCGACGCGGTCGGAGACGCGAACGACTCCTTCCACGATGTCATCGATGTAGGTGAAGTCTCGCTGCATCTGGCCGTTGTTGAACACATCGATCGCCCGGCCTTCGAGGATCGCCTTCGTGAAGAGAAACAACGCCATGTCGGGCCGTCCCCAGGGGCCGTAGACCGTGAAGAATCTGAGGCCCGTAGTCGGCAGGCCGTAAAGATGGCTGTAAGTGTGGGCCATCAGCTCATTGGCCTTCTTCGAAGCGGCGTAGAGGCTCAGCGGATGATCCACGTTGTGATGAATCGAAAACGGCATCGTCGTGTTGGCCCCGTAGACCGAACTCGATGAGGCATACGTGAGATGCTGGACTCCATGATGCCTGCAACCCTCGAGAATGTTCATGAACCCCACGAGATTGCTGCTGACGTAAGCGTGAGGATTCTCCAGCGAGTAGCGCACCCCGGCCTGCGCGGCGAGATGGATGACCTTCTCGAAGGCTTCCTTCTTGAACAGGGCCGTCATGCCCGCCTGATCGGCAAGATCGAGCTTCACGAAGCGAAAACGGTCGTAGCCCGCGAGCTGTTGCAGCCGGGCTTCCTTCAGCGTGGGATCGTAGTAGTTGTTGACGATGTCGAGGCCGACAACTTCATCGCCCCGATCGAGCAGGTACTTGCTTGTATGAAAGCCGATGAAGCCGGCGGCTCCGGTGACGAGTGTGCGAGTCAATGTTGAATCCTCCCTGAGTCGTTCAGTGGTGAGCCGTCGTTTCAGTTTGTGTGTAACGATCTCGCACCGGCGACATGGGCGACTTTCTCTGCCACTGGCGCATGGCCCAAATGCCCAACGGCAGCATCAGACAGTTGAAAAGAAACGCCTCGATCACCAGCCGGATGCCGGCGAAGTAGTCCTCCCAGTTCTCCGGCTCTGTCTCGAGACGCATAACCACCCATACGCCGACCACAACACAATGACCGGCAAACATTCCCAAAAGACCGAACGTGCGCGGCAACCACCACGATGCAGCGACAAGGACTGCGACAATGACCCACAACGTCCAGACTCCCATGTCCAGTCTCCCGTATTGTCCGGCACCCTCACCCCCGGCCCCTCTCCCGGTGGGAGAGGGGAGAATTTTACGACGCGAACTGCGTCCGCCGATAATACTCGACAGTCTTAGCAAGGCCCGTCTTCAAATCAACTTTCGGCTCCCACTTGAGCAGCCTCTTGGCTTTCGTGATGTCGGGACAGCGCTGACGCGGATCGTCCTTCGGCAACTCGACATGCGTGAGCGTCGACTTCGATCCCGTGGCCGCGAGCACAGCCTGGGCGAGTTCGATCATCGTGTTTTCGACGGGGTTGCCGAGGTTGACGGGGCCGACATCTTCGTCCTGGTTCATCATCCGCATCAGCCCTTCGACGAGGTCGTCCACGTAACAGAAGCTGCGGGTTTGTTGCCCTTCGCCGTAGATCGTGAGCGGCTCGCCCCGCAATGCCTGCATGATGAAGTTCGACACGACTCGGCCGTCGTTCGGATCCATGCGCGGGCCGTAGGTGTTGAAGATGCGCACGATGCGAACTTCGAGGCCGTGGGCCTGGTGATAGTTCATGCACAGCGACTCGGCCACGCGCTTGCCTTCGTCGTAGCAACTGCGGGGGCCGATCGGATTGACGTGGCCCCAGTAGTCTTCGGTCTGGGGATGAACTTCGGGATCGCCGTAGACTTCCGATGTTGATGTGTGCAGCAGCCTCGCCCGGCAGCGTTTTGCCAGTCCGAGCATGTTGACCATGCCCACCGTCGAGGTCTTGATCGTCTTGATCGGATTGTACTGATACGCCACCGGCGAAGCGGGGCAGGCGAGGTTGTACACCTGCTGGCACTCGACGAAGAGCGGATGGACGATGTCGTGCCGGATCAGTTCGAACCGTGGATTGCCTATGAGGTGCCGAATGTTCTCCCTGCGACCGGAGAAGAAATTGTCGACGCAGATGACGTCGTGCCCCTGATCGAGCAATCGCTCGCAGAGATGACTGCCCAGAAATCCCGCGCCGCCGCTGACCAGAATCGTTTGCATTGTTGGTTATGATTTAGGCCCCGTGCTGTGGAGGAAGTCGTCGCAGCTCGAAAAGAATCTTAACCCGAAGCGTGAGCGAGGGGAACGTGAGCGTCGTCGCCCATCAACAATGAATGGCGACTTGCGGAGGACGACTTACGCCTGATGCCGACATGCGACAAGTCCCACAAGGCGCCCGCGAGTTGGCTTGAACGTTGATCTTCATGCCCCCTCGCTAACGCTTCGGGTTACCATGCTCTGCGAACCACGCGACCGTTTCGTGGATGCCGTCCTTCAAGTCAACCGTTGGTTTCCAGCCCAGCATGCGTTGTGCCTTGCCGAAGTCGATAAGGCTCGACCTGAGATCGCCCGCCCGCGCGGGACCACGCCCAGGTGCCGGGGCATCCCTGCGAATCTTCACACACTCCTGATGAATCAGCGCGGCAATCTCGTTGGTGTCGGACGGCAGGATCGTGCCGATGATGAACTGCTCGAACTTCGAGGGAAAGTCCTTTGTCAACGCCGCGAAGTTGGCCTTCGCGACATCGACGCCATAGACATAGTCG
>JANNSB010000039.1:0-1531 GCA_031402175.1 Planctomycetaceae bacterium | reverse complement strand
TTTTCACAGGGTTGGCGTCCTTCTTCGGACGGAACATCTGCGAGCGATCGTTGGCCACCTCGGTCACGTACAGATTGCGCTCCTGGTCCACGTTGATCTGGTGGACCCCATCGAACTGACCGGGCTGCGGGCCGTGGCCGCCGATGTCGAGGATGTAGCGCCCGTTCAGGTCGTACTTGACCAGCCGGTCCGTCGTCCAGTCCGACACCCACACGTAGTCGTCCTGCGTGACGATGTGCGCCAGCACCGCTGAGTCGTGGCCGGTGGGCCACATCTCCAGGAACCTGCCGTTCTCGTCGAAGACCTGCATACGGTGGTGCTCGCGGTCGGCGACAAAGAGCCGTCGATCGCGACTGAGCCCGATGCTGTGGACAGACCAGAACTCGCCCGGTCCGGGCTTGTTCGGATCGACCGGGGGCCGTCCCCAATCCTTGATGAACGTTCCGTTGCGGTCGAACTTCGCCACGCGCGTGCCCGCATATCCGTCAGCAACGAAGAAAGTGCCGTCAGGAAGCCAGGTGATATCGGTGGGCCGGTTGAAGTTGTTCGGACCGCGTCCGGGCACACCACGCTGCCCCATCGTCTTCACCAGCTTGCCGTCATTCGTGAAGATGTTGATCTCGTGCATGTCGTCGTCGACGATCCAGATGTGCTTCTGCGGATCGTAGGGATTGATCAGCAGTTTGTGCGGTCCCCTCCCCAGCTCTCCCAAACCGGTGCCCCTGTCGGGACGCAGATATGCGTCATGCTGCAGCCACTCCTCGATGGTGTTGCCGTTCCTGTCGACGGCGAACACGAGATGGTGACGCCGCATCTGATAGGTGTAGCCCTTGCCCGAGTACGGCCGCCGCCCCGTGTTCGTCCTGCGGGGATCGAGCAGACACGGGCAAATCCACGGCGTCGCACCAGGGGGCAGCTGGATCTCGCCGCGCTGAGATACCCAGACCTTGTCCGGGCTCTCAGCCCAGACCCCTGCGCCTGATCCCCACGTCCAGCCGGCGTGTGAAGCGTCGGTGTCGGGCAAAGGCTTTGGCCAGTTCGGGACGACCTCGTAGTCGCCCATAGGTACGGGTTGCACCGGCAGTTCGATCCTGGGTTTGGTCACGGGCGGGGCCTGCGCCTGCGCGGTCCTGGACGCACCGGACCAACCGATGACGGCGAGACCGGCCGCCATTCCCAACGCCATCAAAGCTGTGATCAGCGAATTCCGTGCGCGCACATCGCATCTCCATAGGTTGGCCGAAGATCTTCGGCCCAAACCTTACACGTTGATTCGGAGTAATTTGATCGCATTTCCTCCGAGGATCGCTTCCTTGTCGGCATTGCTCAAGAACGACGCGTTGAGTACGAAATCGACGCCTACGGGCCAGTCGAAAGGATAGTCCGTCCCGTAGACCATGTGACTGACGCCGACTTCAGCGATCAGATGTCGCAGACCCTCCTCGCGGAAGATCATCGTGTCTATGTAGAGCTGTTCCCTGAAGTACTCACTCGGCTTTTTCTTCAGCGCCTTGCAGTCGGCGCCGCTGCC
>JANNSB010000038.1:0-15165 GCA_031402175.1 Planctomycetaceae bacterium | reverse complement strand
AAACACGGTCAGCGGTCCGTCACCACTCAGTGCCTCGACTAATCCAGCGGCCTGGGCAGCGGCGAGAAGGGTTCCGAACTGTCCTGCCTCGGTCGCAACTTCAGGAATCGTTGCACTGGTGGGAAGAATCACGGTGTCGATCACATGAATGACACCGTTGCTGCACATGATGTCCGCTTGCACTACGCTCGCGTTATCAACCTTAACTCCGTCCTCTGTGTTGATTTCAATTCGCTGGCCGTTGAGCGTAACTGCTCCGGAAAGCCCCATCACCTGCTCCGCGGTCACTTGTCCGGAAACGACGTGATAGAGAAGGATGCTCTTCAACGACTCCAGATTCTCTTCTTCGAGCAAACTCGCCACCGTGCCTTCGGGCAACTTAGCGAAGGCTTCGTCAGTCGGTGCGAAAACAGTAAACGGCCCCGCACCCTGAAGGTCATCGGCCAGTCCTGCGGCAGTGGCCGCAGCTATCAGCGTTTCAAAACTGCCTGTCGCGACCGCAGTCTCCACAATGTTTGCCTTTTCTGCCATTCCCTTGTTCGCTGCACCACAAACGAGTGTGGCACAGACCACCACAGCGAGTGATCGTCGTAACATCTGTCTCTCCCGTTAGATGTGAATTATCAGGACGCAGTGCCGAGCATTCGGCCACATTTAAGAAACGTCCAAATCGTTCATCGAATGGGATCATAGGAGCCGCCTGCTGGTTGGCCAGAACTATTCCCCGAACATTGGAAACTGCTCTTTGTCGACCGATGCCGACAGCATTCTCTTGCCGGATTGCGAGTCTTTCAGAGCGAGTCCTTCAAGTTGGAACGCGAAGCGATTCAACGCTCGATGAGGTGGTACGGTGGACCCCCATAACTGGACCAGCGGTTAAGATAGAAAACCCGATCCAGCAACGCCAAGCAGTTCTTTCAAGATGCCGTGGAGCGGGAGTTGATCGCCCGCAACCCCTTCGCTGGCCTGAAGGGGGCCGTCGGGAGCAACCGCTCGCGAGACTACTTCCTGACTCGTGCCGATGCCGACAAGATCATCGACGCCTGCTCCGACGCCCAATGGCGACTCATCTTCGCTCTGGCCCGCTATGGCGGCCTGCGCTGCCCTTCGGAGCATCTTGCCCTACGCTGGGAGGATATCGACTGGGCACGCGACAGAATCAGCGTGCGAAGCCCCAAGACGGAGCACCACGAGGGAGGGGATTCGCGGTGGATCCCGCTATTCCCGGAACTGCTGCCCTACCTGTTGGAATGTTCCGAGCATCCCGAAGGGGACGGCGTGCATGTCATCACCCGCTATCGATCTGCTCAACAGAACCTGCGGACCACGTTTCAGAAGATCATCCGCCGCGCCGGTCTGACGCCCTGGCCCAAACTGTTCGCGAACCTTCGCAGCAGCCGAGCGACCGAACTGGCCAATGAGTACCCGGCGCACGTTGCCGCCGCATGGTTGGGGCATTCTACGATCGTCGCGAACAAGCACTATTGGCAGGTCACCGATGACGACTTCGCCAAGGCGGTGAAGGGGAATGCCGAGACGACGCGCAATCCGACGCGCTTGGCAACGCAGCGGAGTTCCGTTGGGCTTCGCAACGTGCAACCGGCGAAGGTGAGCGCGCATGAAAAACCCCCTATTGCACAGCAGTTGGCGACAAACTGCCAAACTACGCGAAACAGGGGGATGGGCGATGAGGGACTCGAACCCCCGACATCCACGGTGTAAACGTGGCGCTCTAACCAACTGAGCTAATCGCCCTGGATGGGCCGTTGTTCGTCTCTCAGGCACTCGACTGCTGACTGAGAAAGCAACTTCTGGATTGCGTCGCGATCATGGCGTCCGCCTCGTGAATGTACGCGTCCGGCCAGGCGCTGTCCACATTGACACCGATACTTCGCCCGAGGTTCTCAGCACGCGGCGGATTGCAACTCGTTCGTTGCACATCCTTCTGGCCTCTGGATTCTCTCACTACGGAGCATCCGTCAGCCGCTCGATCGTCGCCGATTCCGTCAGGCGGACGATCTCGGCGAGTTTCAGCTCCTCGCCGAGCAGTTTGATGATGTCCTCGCGAACATCCTCCAGGCTGAGTTGTCCGGGTTGACGGTCGACCACCTGCACCAGATGCATCCCGAAGGGTGAGCGAATCGGTTCGCTGATCTCACCCACTTCTCGCTCAAATGCAGCGCGGGCAACCTCGATCGCCACATCGCCGCGAAAGTTGATGAACCCGATGTCACCCCCCTGTTCGGCCGACGGTGCTTCGGAATGCATGCGGGCCGCGTCTGCGAATGTGATGCCTCCCGAGACGATCTCGTCGCGGATTCCCTGCAGTCGTACTTGGGCTTCGTCCCAAGCCGACATCGGTTCATCGGCGGCGATGGTGAGCGCGATGTGATACAGATGGACCTTCGTGCCGTCGAGTTCGGTCCGATGGGCGTCGAAGTAGTCTGAGATTTGATCCTGCGCAACGACCCTGCGGACGTAGCTGTTCCAGCGGACCGGCATGGCCTGTTCGGCCCGCAGCGATTCGAGTGTGCGGCCGAACTGTTTGAGCACTTCCTCGAGCACCAGGCCGCGGGCCTCCATCACCCGCTGCAGACGTTCTACGCGAGCCTCGACAGCGTCGGCATCGACCTCGACCTCCTGTTCATCCAGGAACGAAGCGAGCAGCGCACGGTCGATCAACTGTTGCAGCACCGTGGCGCGAACCGCGGGATCATCCCGGCGTTCGGGACTGAACAGGACAAGCTGCAGTTCCAGATCGGCCGAAGTGATCTCAGTCCCGTTCACGCGCACGAGGACTTCGTCGTCGGCAACGGCTGCATTAGCCGCACCAACCGCGCCTAGCGCGCAGCACACAAGAACTAATACACCAAGTCGCCGCATTTCCGACCCTCCTGTATGCCGGGTGGTTCCGTTGTCTCATCGCCGCTGCCGATTACGCGAGACCGGCGAGCTTGTTGGAGATCGACTCCAGGGCGTTCGACAGCCGTTCGCGGATCGACAGCGGCACTTCAGCATACACTTCGAGCATCTGCGGCGTCAGCGCGGCATTGCAGCGTTCGAGGGATGCCAGCACCCGTTTCCAGTCGGAGGCCGACTTTTCCTGCGGAGATTCGGCGGCAGTCGCCGTCGTCTTCTTGCCGCGCGCGCCTTTGCCGAAGGGGGCGTAGGGTTCCTCTCCTTCGCCTTCTTCGGACTGACGGGCGGCGAACGCCATGGCCGCTGCCTCTTCGTCGCGCTCGACGGCGCTACGCGGGCCGGAACGCCCCCCCTGAGAGCGCTGGCCGGACGGATCCTGCACGTAGCCCATCTCCACGGGGAGGTATTGCGGGTCGGCATCGAACGGAGCCTCTTCCTCGGCGGCCTCGGTCAAATCCTCGCCACGCTGTGCCCGGCGCCAGGCCTTCATCTGCGCCACCGTGGCCTTGATGTCGTCGGCCCACTTCAGGCAATCATCGGCATCGTCCCAGTTGAGCGCGGCATAGAAGTGCGACCACTTGAGGTTCTCGAACTGGTCGGCCACTTCGCCGAACTGCTGCCAGACGCGACGACGCTGATAGACCTGATCTCCCGACAGGCCAATGAGCGCACCGAAGTCGGCATCGGTGCGTCCGCGGGCGTGTCTCTCGGTCCACTGGTCTGCACACTCGCCGATTTCCCAATGACAGCGACTGAGAGCTTCGCGGGCGCGATTGACGAGATCTGCTTCCGACTCCGCCTCGACTTGGGCGATTCGTTTCGCCATGGGCTACATCCTCGATGCATGAACTGGCGGCGACAGACCAGCCGCCGTCCGAACGCATCGGACCCGTCGCGACTCCGTCTGCTACCGCATATGAAAGCCGGACAAGCTCCGCACCACTCCCTGGCGCACACGCTCCTGCGGGGCGGGATTATGACAGTTCGCCGCAGCCGCGACAGTCAACGAGAGCGTGTGTTGAAAAGTCGTGGAACAGGTGTGGAGAAAGTCGTTGGGTCAGTCGGACTGTTCGTACGAGGCCTTGTTCAACAGCATGCTGACCGTGTGGGACTGCATCTCCTCGGGTGGGTATGGTATCAACAGGGATTGGAGAGATTCTGAAGGGATCTCCGCATCCAGCCAGGCGGCGCAATCGCCGGCGTGCAGGATGACCGGCATCCGGTCGTGCATTTCCTGGAGCAGAGAATTCGCCTCGGTCGTGAGAATCGTGCATGTTTCGAGTTTGCCACCCTCCGGCGAGGTCCAGGTTTCCCAAAGTCCGGCGAAGGCGAATGGGCGGTCATTCTGGAGCGCGAAGCGAAACGGCTGCTTGGTCTTCGGGCCGGTCTTCTTCCACTCGTAGAAGCCATCTGCCGGTATCAGGCAGCGGCGGCGCTTGAAGGCCGAGCGAAACGCAGGCTTGGTGGCCGCGGTTTCGCTGCGGGCGTTAATGAGACTGGCGCCGATCTTGATATCCTTCGCCCATGATGGGACGAGGCCCCAGCGCATCATCGACAATTCGTTGCCATGCTCGCCGTAACGAATGACGGGGATCGACTGCGTGGGCGCGATGTTGTAGCGCGGCGTTACCTCAGGTTCGAGAAAGAGATCGAACACCTGCTGCAGCTCGGCGGGCGTCAGCCGTAATGTGAATCGTCCGCACATGCAGACATCATCACTCGAAAAGTGAGCGGGACCAAGCCTGAAGTCGGTCAGTTTCGCCTTCCTAAAAAGGAGGCGAAAGACGCACGTTCGACCCGACTAACTAGTGGTGACTAGCTCGCGACGACGGCATTCTCCGGAATCAGCCGCTGCTTCCGTCGACGGGCCATCAGCAACCCGGGGATTACGGCTCCCGCAAGCAACAGCCCGCTCGGTTCCGGCACGACGGCACCGTTCAGTTGCACGTTGTCGAGGATCCAGTCTGAGTTTGAACCCGAACTGGAATCGTTGTAGCCGATAAGGCGAATCGTTGCCGCAGACAACCCTGTGAACGCAGCGAGATTAACGTTTCGATTTGAAACAGTGGTCAACGACGTCAACTCACCCAACAAAGTGCCGTTGACCTCAACTTGGAAGTTCTCGGGCCCTTTGATATCGCGAAAATCATCAAACGTGATGTTGCTGAGGTTGAGTGCATAGCCTGAGTTCGCCGTCACCGTGAACTCCCAATAGTCGAAATTCGTAGTGGCGTCTGTGACGTTGGCCTCTCCGAACCCTCTGGCACTCGCATTCGAGGCAGCGAACGTGACATTTGTTGCGCCCGCCGCATTATTGAAGTTCGATGATGTCACATTTGTGTGAACGGTGTCGGCAACCGCATTCTGGTCGTTGAAGTTGAACTCAACAATCAATGCACCCTGGGCGAGGTTGCCGCCAGCAAGGGCGAGGAATGCAACAACTGACAGCGACGTAAATCTTATCATTAGGGAAACTCGTTCCGGCTCGCTCGATCAGCAAAACTGTTAAATTGGGAAACTTAGGCGAGAAGTTACCCGTCCGAGAGGATGGGTTGCAAGGAACAAATGGGGCGAATTTTCCCTTTTTGCGCGGGGGGAACCCGTCCGGGATCTCAATTTCGAGCTACTCGAAATGCCGGCTTAAGACCCGGATGCGGTGGACCTGAAACGTCACCATCCCGCCGATAACTGCCAGGATCATCATGTACAAGAACGGGTAATGCCGCATAACTTCTGGATCTGGAATGCGTTGCGCCAGGATTCCATAGCCGATCAGGCAGGCAATGGTCATCACCAGGACGAGCCGTTCCTGGATCCACAAGCCCGCCGCGACGATCAAGAGTGCGAAGCCGCCGACGATCGGCCCCAGGGGCGCACCGGCCACCCCCAGCAGCACGGTGAATACAGCAGTGTCGACGACGACCCACAGGTCGCGGCCCCACTTCTCAGTCACGGACCAATCGAGCAGTCGCTGCATTCCAAAACAGAGGAGAGCCCAGACCCCCAGCAGCAGAATGGCCCAATAGTGCCGAGGATGAGGCTGAAGTCCGAACAGATGATTCCCCTGCGACAAGATGACCCCCACGCCGATGCCGATCAAGCGCGATGCCAGAGCGGGTTCGCGTCGCATCCAGCGGTTGATGCGTCGGCCGATACCCGGCGGCTTCGATAGTAATGGCTCGCCGCTCAAGTAGCGTTGCAGGTCGTCACACAACTCTGCCGCAGTGGCATATCTGCGTTGAGGCGACTTCTCCAGGCAACGCAGACAGATGCGTTCCAGGTCGGGAGGAATCTGTTTCTGAAAATGCGACGGGGGATTGGGTTCGGTTTCGAGAACCTGCAAAAGACAATCGAGTGAATTCTCTTCCACAAACGGAGGACGGCCCGTGAGCATCTCATACAGCACCGCACCGAGACTGTAGACATCGCTGCGGGCGGTGATTTCAAATCGACGACCCCGCGCCTGCTCGGGGGACATGTAGGCCGGCGTTCCGATGATGGTGCCTGTCGTGGTCGCGTTCGTGTCGGGTTGTTCCACCTTCGCCAAGCCGAAATCGGTGATGTAGGCCTGGTTGTTCCGGCCCAGCATGACGTTCGACGGCTTGAGATCCCGATGGATCACTCCCTTGGAGTGCAGGTATTCGACGGCCTGCGCGACCTGCAACAGCACGCGGGCCGCCTCGTCGGGTGGAAGCGGACCCTGCTGCGTCAGCCGTTGCGAGAGAGTCGAGCCTTCGACGAGATCCATCGTCAGGAAGTGAATGCCGTCTCGCTCGCCGACATCGTGAACACGCACGATTCCATGATGATTCAGCCGCGCGGCCGCCTGGGCCTCGCGATAGAACCGCTGGATCTCGTCATCGCTCGCAAGCTGACTCGAGCGAATCATCTTGATGGCGACATCCGCCCGCAGGCCCGTGTGATGGGCGCGATAGACGACACCCATCCCGCCGCGACCCAATTCCTCCGTCAACTCGTAGGGTCCGAAGTTGCAGGGCAACTTGAAGATCGACGACCCGCTGAGACGCGGAGGCGCTGGCCCACCATTCGGCTGATCCGCCAGCAACACGGTCGGTTCCTTGGCTGAGTCTTCGCAGTCACCAACTGTGGCCTCGATCGGTGGTTTGTCGTCCGGCGACGCTTCGATCGCCAGCAGTTCGAGATGATTGATGCACTTCAAGAGCCGGCGGAGTTCAGCGGCCTCGGCGGGGAGGCTGAGCGAATCGGCCGCACCGTCGGCGCCGCCATCCGCCATGTATTGCTCCAGCAGGTTGAGCAGCCGCGAGTCTTCGGTACTCACCTGATCGGGGCGCTGCGCGGCGGGTGATGGCGATGCTTCGGACGACATGCGTAACTGCGATGGAAGGCAGTGCGGCGGCAACGTAGTATCATGTGCGAGGCGGGCATGACGTGCAATGTTCGCCAGTCATTGGTGATGGAAGCGGATGAACGACTCAGGCAACTCAAGCAGCAGACCGGCCGCAGAGGCTTTGCGATCCACACCCCCCCAACCGGTGGACACGGTCGAAAAGGCTGCCCAAAAGAATGCGAGACCGGCCTGGGTACGCTTCCTGCAGCGAATGGGCATCTACTTCGCGATCTATGTCTTTTCGTTGGGGCCGATGTACTGGCAGTGGTGGGAAGGCAAATACCTGAACGGCTCCCGGCTGGTGGCGGCGTTCTACGAGCCTTTGCTACTCCTGTGCGGCTGGATTCCGCCCTTGGGCTGGTTCGTCAACAGTTACGTCCATATCTGGGTGTTCGACCTCAGATGGGCGGTGTGAGGGGAGGCTTCAGGCCTTAGGCTCTGGGCTTTTAGGAAGGCTTGAGGTGTGGGGCTTGAGGCTTGAGACTTCCGGATTGGTTGTATTAATCACGAGTGATTGGCGGCGAGAACGAGTCGCGAGTTTCACGGTTGAGGCTGAATCTTGATTTCCCTAAGCCTCAAGCCCCACGCCACAAGCCTTCATCCCAGGGCCGGTCAGTTTGTGAAGTGGGGTAAACTGTAACGCCTCGCCTTTTCGACGTAAGTCCTTGGCTCACCGCCAAAGCCGCTGAGATTCAGCCAACGTACTCTCACACCAATGTGACGAACTAGCCGGCCCTGGCCTTCATCCGAGCCTCTCTTTACGCCATTGTCAGCATCGACGATCATCCGGAGACAACGTGGCTATGCCCTTCGTCGAATTGAGAAACTGCATGTCCGCTGAGCAGTCCGTCGACGCCCTCTGCCAGGAAGCCCGGGGGCTGATCAAGCAGAAGGAGTACACCCAGGCGATTGCACTGTACCAGCAAGCGCTCCAGACGGATTCGCGCTCGGTGAACGTGCATGAGGGACTGGCGACCACCTATTTCGTCATCAAGGACTACGACAACGCGCTGGAGCATTTCCGCAAGGTCACGCTCATCGACCCGAAACGCTCGCAGGTGCTGGTCAACATGGGCGCGGTCCACAACCGCAAGCAGGACTACCACAACGCCATCAAAGTCTTGAGGCAGGCCCTCGCCAAGGACCGGCGCTGTGCCGCGGCGTACTACAACCTTGGCATCGCTCACAAGGGGCTCAAGCAATACGGGATGGCGGTCTCTGCGTACAAGGAGGCGATTCGTCTGGACTCCGAGATGCCCGAGGCGTACCAGAACCTCGCGAACTGCCTGACGGAAATGGGCAACATGTCGCAGGCGATCACGAACTATCGCCGCGCGCTCGAACTGCGGCCCGATTTCGAATCGGCCCGCAACGGACTGCAGCGGGCGACTTCGCAGGCCGATGCCGCGAAAAAGGCCATCAGCCCGTTCGGTCGCCTGGTCGATGTGCAGCAGATGGGCAGCGGCATTCACCAGGTCGATACACGGGAACTCTCGCCGCAGGCACGTTTTGAGGACCGCCTGGCGCTGCACCGCATCTCCAAGGAGATGGAAGGTGTCTCCGCTAAGCTGCTCGAGCAACTGAGGGAAGAAGTCTCGCCCGTGCTGCTGCAACTGACGCATGCGTTCGCCCAGAGGGGCACGTCGGCGCGGGAGTTCGACATTTTTCTGCCTGCGATCGTTCGACTGCGTGAAACTTGGAATCGACTGCTTTCAACCTCGAAGGAACTCAGGGATCATGAACAACGGATGAATGAGACCCGCGGAACGGCCGAGGGCTGAGACCCGCCTGCGGCCCAGTCATTCAAAGGGCCGGACACGACATTGAGAATTCGCCAGTGAAGAGCGCCTGAACTCATCGGAGCCGTTGATGATCGAGAATCCAAACCTTAAGCAACGCGACCAGAAGGCTCAGGGAGGCGTTCCACAACGCCCTGCCGGCAGCGCCGCGAACCCACCAAGTACGGCGTCCACGGCCAGGGCCACTCCCCCTGCCCCGCCGCCGCGACTCACTTCGCTCGATGCTTATCGCGGCTTCATCATGACGATGCTGGCGGCCGGCGGTTTCGGCATTTACGCTTTCACACAAATCGATCCCGCTTCGCCGCTGTGGCAGACGCATGACCATGCGTTCTGGCAGAAGATCGGGTTCCATTTCGAGCACCCCGAGTGGGAAAGCAAGTTCGGGCTGATGGGAGTTTCGTTCTGGGATCTCATTCAGCCCGCCTTCATGTTCATGGTCGGCGTGTCGATGCCGTTTTCGTATCGGCGTCGTTCGGCTTTGGGACAGCAATCGTGGACGCGGCATCTGCACGCAGTCGTGCGCGCTCTGGTGCTCGTGCTGCTCGGAGTGTTTCTCTATTCGGAAGGACACGCGCAGACGAACTGGATCTTCCCCAACGTCCTCTGCCAGATCGGACTCGGCTACCTGTTTGCGTACGCCCTTTTGGGCTGCAAGTGGTACTGGCAGACGGCGGCGATCGTCGTGATTCTCGCCGGCTATTGGGGAGTGTTCTACGTCAATCCGCCGCCGAAGGACCACGACTACGCAGCTGTTCTCACCGAAGAGCCGGTCGTCGTCGATCCGGATGAAGCACCCCTGCAGGAAGGTGACGCCCATGCGGATGAGGGTGCATCAGAGGACGCAGAGACCGAAGGCGAAGGCGATGAAGCAGACGCCGAAGATAACTCAGTTCCGACGGCTGATATCACGCCGTCAATCGGCACGACTTATGTGCTATTCGACTCCTCTAGCGGTGCGGGAGCCGCCGCGGATCCGGTTGCTGATGGGCAATCTGATATCGGGACCGGGCCGCCCTTAGAAACTGAACAGCCCGATGCCGAGTTGCAACCGGTGGACGCTGCGGCGATTGAAGAGGAAGAACGTATACCCGGGCAGATCTATCAGGGGCAGTTCGCTCCCTGGTCCAAGAACGGCAACTTCGCGCACTTCACGGACGTGAAACTGCTCAATATGTTCCCCCGCCCGGACAGTGGAAGGGATGACGGAGAGGGTGAGCGCGATGGCGTCGATGACGATAATGGCCAGTTTCTTTACAACGGCGGCGGGTATCAGACTCTCAACTTCGTCCCATCCATCGCGACGATGCTGCTCGGCGTTCTCTGCGGCCAACTGCTGCTGGGGCCGTGGGGGGCGTGGAAGAAGGTCGGCGCTTTGATCCTGCTCGGTGGCGTCTGCTTCGGGCTGTCGCTCGCGGCCGAGATGGTGTGTCCGGTCGTCAAGCGGATCTGGACACCTTCGTGGGTGCTCTTCAGCGGAGCCTACGTCATCTGGGGGTTGGCACTGTTCTACATGCTGTTCGACGCCCTGCCCTTGAAGGTGCTGGCGTTTCCGCTGGTGGTCGTCGGCATGAACTCCATCCTGATCTACTTGGTGGGGGAACTCATCGGCGGCTGGACGATTCAACAAGTCCACACGCACTTCGGCATTTCGATTACCGATCTCTTCGGGTCGAGCGCGCTCGACCCGCAGATGTACGGCCCGATTGTCGAAAACTCCGCCAAATTCGTCGTTTTCTGGCTGATTTTCTACTGGCTGTATCGTCAGAGATACTTCATTCGCATCTGAGGATGACCTCGGGTTTACGAAACCCGCGAGAATTGGAAAAATCCTGTCTGGTTCTTGCCTTTAGACATCGGCTGTCAACCCATCCACCATGCCCCTGAAGTCCTCAGCTCCAGAAGAGCCCGAGATCAACCTCACGCCGATGGTTGATGTCGTGTTCCTGCTGATCATTTTCTTCATGGTGGGGACGCAGTTCGCGCAGAGCGAAAAGTACCAGGAGATCAATCTGCCGAGTGCGACGAATGCCCGCCCGCTGACCGGCACGCCGGACGAAATCGTCGTCAATGTCACTCGCGAAGGCGCAATACTCGTGGGGCGCGAACCGCAGTCCTTCGAACAACTCGAAGTCACGCTGCAGCAGGCGCATGACCGATATGCCGATCAGATTGTCGTCGTGCGTGGCGATCAGGAGTCTCAATGGGGGACAATTCATGCCGTTTTTGACGCTTGCCACCGCATTGGTCTCACGCCGACAGCGGCGGTACGTCCCATACAGGAGTGACCGTCGTGAACGGACTACCTCCGACATTCGCCGAACTTGATCTCGCTGGTGAGTTCCGCCATCTCCTGGGAATCGTGCTCGCGCTGTTGCAGCCGTTTCTCGTGCTGCTGTTGTGCGTGGGCTTCATTCTGGCGCTGGCACATTTGCTGATTATGCTGGGGACGCGCTGGGGGGATCGCCGCGTCACCTCGAAGGCTCTCTTCTTTTCGGTCGCGGTACACATCTCGCTGGCCTTCGGGATTATCGCGATGGTTCCGGAATACCGGCAACGATTCATCCAGACTCTGATTAGCGAGGAAGAACCCTTGCCCGTGCAGGTCGAATCGACTCCGTTGGAGGCCGAAACAGCCACCGAACTCGATCAATCCGGCAACACTCCGATCTGGCGGCAGATGACCGATCTGCCGCAGCAGGACACGAACCGGATGGCGCGCACGACCAGTCCCGATGAATCCAATCCGTTCACGCCGAAGCCTGAATTCGACACTGAAGAACGCCTGACGCCGGATGTTTCGTACCTGCCGCTGGAGACCGAAGTGCTGCCGCAACAGCGCCCGGAGGCAGACACCGGCCCGATGGAGATCGCGGCCATTCCGCTTCCCGTGGACGACCCCGTGGCCGAGGCTCGCCCCGACATCGAGTTTCCTTCAACCTCACAGCAGCGCAGCCCGGTGGTCTCCAACGCCGCGACTGAGTCGGAAGAGGCGCAGCGTCCCGAAGTCGGCATGGTCGAGCGCTTGACGCCCGACTTTGATCCACAAGCCACGTTGAAGGGACTGGACGCTCCACTGAATGCCGATGCGCCGTTGCGAAACGACGACCCGGACATGGAGATCTCCCGCCGCGAAGGCCCTGCACCGTCGGTGCTGCCGACCGAGATGACTGGACGCGGCGAAACCAACGTGCCGCAGCCGGCCAGCAATACCGCGCCCGGTCCGCCGCAGGTGGCGCGCGAACGGTCGCGCAGTCCGCAGAACATCACCGACTCCGGCGTGCAGCGGGTGCGTCCCGGCGTGCGGCCTCAGCTCCCGGATGTCGAACCAGGGCAGCCGATCGCATCGATCACGGGTCAAGGAGGCACAGGATCGATCGTGACCGATCTACCCGGCCTGAGGGATTCAGACAACTCCGCCGGTCGGCTGGACGCCATTCCGGTTCCCGGAACCTATCAGTTGCGGACACCTCAGCAACAGGATCTTGCCGTCGAGGAGTTTGGGGGAACCGAGGCCTCCGAAGAAGCTGTCGATCTGGCTCTGCATTGGCTGGCGAGCGTGCAGACGGATGTTGGTTTCTGGGATGGTGAAGCTCACGGCGCCGGTCGCGTGCAGCAGAACGACGCTGACCGCGATGATCCGCGGGAAGGGGCAGGTGTCGAAGCCGACGCGGGTCTCACGGGACTCGCGATTCTCGCATTTCTGGCCAAGCAGCACACCGTCGAACAAGGCGAATACGCGCCGAATGTCGAGCGCGGCTTGCGCTGGCTCGTTTCACAACAGCGAGCCGATGGTTTTCTAGGCGGCGAAGCCTCGAAGGTGTCGGCGATGTATTGTCATGCCATCGCCACGTTCGCGCTGGCGGAAGCCTACGCCATGCGCACCGATCCGACATCGGGAGACTGGATGCGCGATCCGCTGCAACTGGCCGTGGAGTACATCCTCTCCTGCCAGTTGTCAGACGGCGGCTGGCGCTACGAGCGCGGCCAGCCCGACGGGGACATGAGCATGTTCGGCTGGCAACTGATGGCCCTCAAGAGCGCCGAACAGGCGGGCCTCACGATTCCCGAAGACGCGCGCACGAGGATGGTGGCCTTTCTGAGGGACCGCAGTCTGGGCGAGTCGGGGGGACACGCGGCGTACCGCGCCACCGAAGCCGTCTCAGCGTCGATGACTGCTGAGGCACTCTTCTGCAAGCAGATGCTCGGCATGACTCGCGACAATCCAGCGAGCATCGAGGCCGTCACCTATCTGCAGGCGCACGCCCCAAGGCGCACGGAACTCGACCTCTACTACTGGTACTACGGCACGCTGGCGATGTTCCAGTACGGGGGCGATTCGTGGGAAGAGTGGAACGAATCCATGCGCGACATTCTGGTGTTCGAGCAACGCAAGAGCGGTCCGCTCGCGGGCAGTTGGGATCCCCGCGATCCCTGGGGCCCTTACGGAGGCCGCATCTACTCGACCGCCATGTCGGCGATGTGCCTCGAAGTCTACTACCGCTACCTGCCGCTATATCAAGGCGGCGGAAGGTACGGGGAAGAGTGAGCGGCGTCTGTCCCCAGACGCCGGGAGCAGCGGGGACAGCGTGCGCCGTTGTTTTGACTCAACAATCGGATGACGTCCACCTGCATTGCCCCGTGTCTGGGGACAGACACGGATACAATACGGTCACGCTCTACGCACGGGGTGAGGGGCAGCAACCAGCAACTCGCCATTTTCTATTCGGCGTGACCGCGACGACTTTGCCCACGCCTGTGACGGTCTTTCGACGGCATACCAGAAGATCCACGCCGCTCCCACCGACGCCGTGATCGCGGCAGTAACGATGAGATAGCGATGTGAAGGTGCCGCTTCTCGCTGCGAAGCGAAGTGAATGAGGGCCCCGCCGATGGGAATGTGCAGCAGGTACAGCGAATACGAGACCGTTCCGAGAAACGTCAGCGGAGCCAACAGCCGCGGTGGCTTCCAAGTGGCCAGCAGCAGGATCGAGAGAGCCGTCGCCAGCCCCACGGCCGTCTGCCGTTCCCCCACGATATGCCACGACAGCCCGCTTATCGCGATCATCAGCACGGCCGACCAGCCCAGCGGCAACTTGCCTGAGTACAACTGAAACGCCACGATCCCAATCGCGAACAGCGGCAGCCAATGCGGCAATAACGCCACGTTCCTGGAATCAATGAATCCCATGAGCGCCACTGCCGCGACCGAAGCGATTCGAACTGCCGGCCGCTCGTGCACCAGCAGCGGAAACACGAGCGCCATGAAGATGTAAAACTGGAACTCGATCGCCAGCGTCCAAAAGACGGGACTGAGCCACTCGTAGTCCCAGAGCGGATTGATGTCCTTCAGGATCGCATTGAGATACCCCAGGTGCGCGAGCAGTTGCGGCACAGTCACGTTCTGCGACTTCGCGCTCATCCCGGGAATGATCGTCCACAGCCAGTTCAGCAGGAGGATGAGTAGAATGCACGCGAGATACGGCGGCTCCAGACGCTTGAGCCGGCGGACGAGAAACCCGCCGGCATCCCGCAGCCGGTACGATCGCTGATGCATCGAGAACGGGATGACAAAGCCGGAGATCACAAAGAAAATCTCGACTCCGAGCCAGCCCTGCCACGTCGTTCGCCGGAGCGGATCGCCGGCTGTAAAGAGACCGTCCCTGGGGTCGGTGAAGTGGTAGAGGCAGACGGTCAGAGCCGCGACGCCGCGCAGCAGGTCCAGCACCGGAATCCGCGCAGCCGACGCACGGCCGGCCTGCCGATCGGGCGCGGCGGTCACTTGAGCCATGAGCGGGATCTTACACGATCACGTGTGATCCGCACTCATGCGGGCCGGGTCGCCTTCACGTACAGGCTGTACGGCACCGATGGGGAAGAGCCGTCGAAGGCGGTCCAGGGGGCGAGCAGGAAGAAGAGAGGCAGGCCCAGCGCGAGGCCCGCGATTTCCTGCGAGCGCGTGATCAGCTTGTTGCACCCCTGGCGGATCGGGCCGCCGACGCCGATCGGCTCTGACAGTTTGAAGCCGATCGGCTCCAGCAGGGTCTTGTAACTCTCGTACGTGTAGCCTGGCCGCAC
>JANNSB010000037.1:0-3223 GCA_031402175.1 Planctomycetaceae bacterium | reverse complement strand
CTGGGGACTGATCCCATCCTGGGCCAAGGACGTGAAGATCGGGGCCAGCCTCATCAACGCCCGCAGTGAGACGGCGGCCACGAAACCGGCGTTCCGTTCGGCGTTCAAGCGACGCCGGTGCCTGATCCCGGCCGACGGGTTCTATGAGTGGAAGAAAACGGGGGAGAAGACCAAGCAGCCCTACCTGATCGGTCTGAAGAAGGGTGAGCCATTCGCGTTCGTCGGGTTGTGGGAGATCTGGAAGTCGCCCGAGGGGATCCCGCTGGAGTCGTGCACGATCTTGACCACCGAAGCGAACTCGCTGTTGCGGGAGCTGCATGACCGGATGCCCGTGATCCTCAAGGAGAGCGATCGTGAGGCTTGGCTGGACCAGGAGATACCGTCCGAAGAATTGACATCGCTGTTGCAGCCATTTCCAGCCGCAGAGATGCAGACCGTCGCCGTGTCGACGGTGGTCAACAACGCTCGGAACGAGAAGCCGGAGTGCGTGCTGCCGGTGGAGTGAACCACCGAGGCTACACGTAGTATTTGCAATCGGGTTGGGGACACTGGAAGTTGAACCCAGCGCGGGTAGCGGGTCAGTCTAATCCCGGCCCGGTTGCGGATTCGAGGGCTGGACCTTGACAGTGTCGGCACGTTTCCAGCATGCTCGCATGCATGGACAATCGAGAGACTTCTAATCGAATCGGCAAAAGCTTTGGCCGCTTAGTGCTGACGCTGCTCTTGGTCGCAATCTGGGGATGCGACTTGCGCAATCCACAGGAGTATCAAGACCAACTCAAACGAGACGATGAGGCTCGCGCAGTCCAACAAGAACAGGCCGATGCGGCTTTTCGAGAGCGAGCGGAGGGGTATGAGACCATCCCAGGGCCTGTCCCAGCGCAATGATTTCATCACCCACTTACAGGGACATGGCAAAGAGACACCTGCGTATGGGGGGCAAATTGTGGGGCGCGTTGCCCATGCTACCCACGTTTGTCTTGAGTTTCCCCTGTGTAGCAGATACGTTGATCTCCTGGCGACACAGGGAGTTGCAATGCAAGTTCAACGTTAATCCCCTTCATCGCAAACGCCCGATTTGAGGTTCAGGACCTAGTGACCGTTAAAGGTCGTGGAGGTTCGAGTCCTCTCTTGGGCACTTTGGTAAACTGGGGCAGGCGACCACAGCGTTGCCGGCCCCATTTTGCTGCGCTCATCTCGCTGAGTGTGAGTAGGCCATTCCGGCCACCAATTACTTCCGAATTCCTGTCGGTCTTCAATCTTCTCACCCCTTCCCTGTCCACTCATGTTCCAGCTCGACGGTATTCAAGACGCGATCGCTCAGTTTGGCTTCGACGGTTGGCTGCTCTACGACTTTCGCGGCAGCAATGTCCTCGCGCGCAGGATTCTTGATCTCGATGGGCAGCACCTCGGCTCGCGTCGGTTCGCCTATTGGATACCGCGATCCGGTCCACCCCAGCGGCTCGTGCACCGCATCGAGGACAAAGCCCTCGACCATCTGCCGGGCGACAAGACCGTCTATCTCAAATGGCAGGCGTGGGAGGCGGGCCTGAAGCATTTGGTTGCCGGCAGCCGTCGGATCGCGATGGAGTATTCACCGAATGGCGCGAATCCCTACGTCTCCAAGGTCGATGCGGGCACATTGGAACTCGTGCGGTCGACGGGGGTCGAGGTCGTCTCTTCGGGGGATTTGGTCCAGTATTTCGAAGCCCGCTGGGACGATGAGCAATGGAAGATGCACCTCGAAGCGGCGGTCCACACTGATGCGGCGTATGGCGTTGCCTGGAAGTTCATCGCCGATGCAGTGCGTTCTTCGGGCGGCGTCGAGGAGACGGAAGTTCGCGACCGCATCATGCAGCATTTTGCGGACAATGATCTCACCACCTATTCACCGCCCATCGTGGCCCGCAATGCGCACAGCGGGATGCCGCATTACGAAACGGGTGATGGCGACGACACGCGGATTCGCGAAGGCGACTTCGTGCTGATCGATCTCTGGGCGAAATGCAACCGGCCTCGCAGCGTCTACAGCGATCTCACTCGCACCGGGTTCGTTGGAGACCGTGTTCCGGAAAAGTACACGCAGATCTTCGAGATCGTGGCGGCGGCGCGGGTTGCCGCCATTGACTGCGTGCGGTCGGCGTTCGCCGCTGGTCGGCCGCTCAAGGGAGCCGACGTCGACGATGCCTGCCGGGCCGTCATCGAGCAGGCGGGTTACGGAGAGTTCTTCATCCATCGCACCGGACACAACATTGGTCAGGAAGTCCACGGTAACGGGGCGAACATGGACCATCTGGAAACGATCGAAGACCGATCGGTGATGCCGGGCACTTGCTTCTCGGTCGAACCGGGCATTTACCTTTCCGACTTCGGGATCCGCAGTGAGGTCAACGTCTTCGTCGACTCTCAGGGCCAGGTCCATGTGACCGGCGGCGAACTGCAACGCGAAGTCGTCGCGATTCTGAGGCAATACTAGGGTTCAGCGCTACCAAAAAAACACCCGCAGGCAAATGCTTGCGGGTGTCTGTCGTATGTTGGCGACTCAGGCCGTTAACTAACCGACGACGCGAACGTTTTCGGCCCTGGGCCCCTTTGGACCCCGGCCTTCGACGAACTCGACTGTCTGGCCTTCGCGGAGTTGCTCAAACGTCGTCCCTTCCACATTCGTGGAATGGAAGAACAGTTCGTTGCGACCGGTGGCGATAAAGCCGAACCCCTTATTCGTCAACTTCTTGATGGTTCCTTGTGGCATATAGCCTCTCCTTTCAGGAGCAGATACGAAGTCCCTACTGGAACATATGCGGGACTCGCGACTTTGACGGATCAGACGACCGCCGTAAGCTCTCCTCGCAGGCTCTAAGCAAACTTTGGAGACCAATAGCAGTGACGAGAAGGAGAACACTCAAAGAGTGTTGAACACTCACTTCCTGTTTCCCGTCGATGGTGCTGAAAATATACGTATCGCGGCTCTGAATTCCAAGGCAAGAATTCGGCCAATTCGGATTTCCGGGGAAATCCACCCGAATTCTCGCGGTCACAGAGCATTGCCGGCCTCGTGAAATCCTCGGGTGCAACCGTTAACTGGTGGTGGTTTGCTCTCCCTCTCCCACGCTGTGCTCGCCATCGCGAGAACGCAGCGCTGTGGGAGAGGGCCGGGGTGAGGGCCAAAGGCAAGCGTCCATTGCGCCCCTCATCCGGCCTGCGGCCACCTTCTCCCCGCAGG
>JANNSB010000036.1:0-16257 GCA_031402175.1 Planctomycetaceae bacterium | reverse complement strand
CGGATTGATGAACGCCGCCCGGTAGCCTTCAATCAACTCCGGCGGCGGGAGCGTGCCGTCGAACCGCGCCAGTTCCGGCTTGTAGTCGAACAGTTCCAGATGGCTCGGCGCACCGGCCATGAACAGAAAGATGACGGACTTGGCCTTTGCGGCATGATGCGGCTGCCGAGGGGCGAGCGGTTCAACCCCCTGCACGTCGGCCGAGGCGGACTGACTCATCAAGTCGGCGAGCGCGATCGACCCCAGTCCGACTCCGCACTGCTGCATGAACCAGCGGCGGGAGAGCACGGACGGGGGCAGGCCGCGATGGGGTTGGGACTGGCAGTTCATGATGGGACAACTTGTGCGGAGGGCCATTCGCGGGGCGGGTGTGATATGATTCTAGGCAGTGCCGACACCCGCCGAAAGTTTGGACTCTACTTTCCCTCTCTGCGGCCCCTGCGCCTCCGCGTGAGCCTTCCGTTTCGGGAGATGACCTCACGCAGAGGCGCGGAGGGCGCAGAGGACGGGCAAGACCTTCCGCCTCATGCCTGATCCCATCGCCTGCTGGAACGGGCAACTCGTTCCTCTGAAGAACGTGAACCTGTCGATCGCCGACATCGGCTTCGTGCAGGGGGTCACTGTCACCGAAATGTTCCGCACGTTTCGCGGCGTGTTGTTCGAAGTCGATGCGCACTTCGACCGGCTGGAGCATTCACTCCATGCCTGCGGCATCTCGCTGCCTGAGAGTCGCGAAGACCTTGGTCGCCTGCTGAAGGAAGTGGCCGATCACAATCACCGGTTGCTCAAGTCCGGCGGAGAACTGGCGGTCTGCCTGTTTGCGACACCGGGCGTCAATGCGGCGTATGCTCCGCTGCCGGTGAAGGAGTCGCGACCGACACTGTGCATCTACAGTTTCGAGATCACTCCCGATCGCTGGAGCCGCGCCTACGCCGAGGGTCTGAGCGTGATGACTTCGAAGGTGCGGCAGATTCCCGGCGACATCATCGACCCCACGCTCAAAGTCCGCAGCAGACTGCACTGGTATCTGGCCGATCGGGAAGTGAAGCGGCGCGATCCCTCCGCGCTGGCGGTCTTGCTGGATGAAGAGGGGCACCTCACCGAAACCTCGGTCGGCAATCTCTTCATTCTAAATGGCGACGAACTCTTTACGCCGTACCGAACGAAGACGCTCGCCGGAGTCAGCCAGCAGTATGTCATTCGGCTCGCGGCTGAGATGGGAATGCCGTGTGCCGAGCGCGACCTCACACCACACGATGCGCAACACGTCCAGGAAATCTGGATGACGTGCACGACCGGCTGCATCCTCCCCGTGACGCACTTCGAAGGCCGACCCGTCGGCACAGGCCGGCCCGGCCCGGTCTATCGCAGCATTCTTCACGCCTGGTCGCAGCATGTCGGCGTCGAGATCGACCGGTAACTGACGATTTCCCGCGCGACAATAACAAGGATTCCGTTGACCGACCGCCCGACTGCCAGCGTCTATCACGTCAGACCAATCCGGCAGGGACTGTTCCTGTTGCCGTGGGGCCTGATCGCGCTGCCGATGCTGGTGGCCGGCATCGTCGCGAACGCGCCGGCTTTGTTCGCCGTGGTGATCCTCATCAGCCTGATCTGGGCGCCGCTGGCGTATGCCATCTGCATTCACACGCGGCTCATCCTGTCGGCCGAGGGAGTCGACCTGCGGCAACTCGGCTATCGGCTGCAGTCGACCTGGGACAACATCGAATCGCTCGACACCACGCCGCGGGCCGAGGGGTTCGTGCTGCGCGAACCACTCGCGGGTAAGGGAGCGATTCGACTGGCGAACGCCAGCGGTGTGCGAATTGTCGTCGGAGGGGCCGCGATGCCCGCCTACACGGGCGGCAGGCAAGACCTCGTCGCTCAACTGCGGTTCATGCCGATCGAGCCGTTCGCGTACTGGATGAAGAAAGGTGATCTCGCGAGCGTCATCACTCAGCACGCACCGAGGCTGACCGATGGTTCCACCCCACTGCCGGCCCCACCGGCCGCCGAGCCGCCGATGTCGCTATCGGCCAAGATGATGATGACCGTCACGATCGTCGGTGCCCTCGCGCTCGGCCTGGCCTTGGCAACAGGCCTGTTCGAGGCTGGGGCGGAGATTTGGATTTATCGCATACTGCAAGGGGCGATGGGCGTCGCAGCGGGCGGTTACACGTTGCTCAATGTGTTCAACATCTGGCAACATGCCCGGCTACGCAAATGGGGCTGGGCGATTGTGTCGCTCCTGTTCGCGATCCTGGCATTCGGCGCCATGCTCGTCGCGTTCAGTTCGCTGCCGTGACAGCTTCTTGCAAGGGCGACACGAACTCAGTGCGCGGTTGGAGGGAATTCTACTGGAGACATCGCTTACGGAGTCGGATCGGCTAAATTGCGCAGGTATTCCGAGAGCGTCATCTCCAGATTTTGCAGGCGGTGCCATTGCGACCTCGGGACGGTGATGAATCGTTCCGAGACGTTGCCGTCCGTGACCATTTCCCGTTCGACGGCACTGTGAAAGATGCGCAGGATCTGGGCGTGTGCGAATGCCAGGATGTCGGAGACCTGAGCCGTCGCGCCGGCTGACAGGTCGCTCGGCAGTTCGGGCGCACCACCCGGAAACAAATCGTCTTCTTCGTGCCCGCTGGGCAGGGCATAGGTGCGGTCGGCGGGAGAATCCTGTTCGATGCCCAGTTCGCGCGCCCGGTCCTGCAGTTCCTTTTCGGCAAGCGCGATCTGCTCCGAGGTTCCGTACCGCAACAGGCAGCGGCCGATCTGAATCAAATCTCCAAACCGGAGCACGCGCATCTGAATGGGATGCCCATTGACGCGCGTGCCGTTGGTGCTTTCCAGATCCGTCAGAATGACGCGCCCGTTGTCCTCTTGAATCTTGGCGTGGAAGCGGCTCACGCGCTCATCGTTCAGGCGCAGGTGATTGTCCTCTTCGCGCCCAATCGTGATGGGCGTCGCCAGGTTCGAAAAGGTTTGACCTCGTTCGATCCCGTCCAGAACCTGCAGAGTAATGGCTGCCATGTTGTCGCGACCTGTGGTGAATGGAGTCGTCTGGCGGCATCTGCATGATTCCATCCCCGGTCAATGCGCCGCGGCAGCCTGCGTCAATCCGCGCGCTCTGCCTGCCATGAATCATTGTGATGCGGCGCGCCGCCCTATTCAATGGTGCCGATTGCCTTGTGTATTGCGTGTCGCAACGGCGTCACATTTCGAACAATCCGCCATCCCGCCGCGCGGAACGACACGGCGGGCATTCCCGACAACTCACCGCACTTCCAGCTGCATTTCGATCTCGACGGCAATGTTCGAGGGCAATGAACCCATGCCCACGGCACTGCGGGTGCCGACCCCGTCGTCGCCAAACACGTCGCGGAACAGTTCGCTGCAGCCATTGATGACGGCCGGATGATGCTTGAAATCGGGCACCGCGTTCACCATGCCCAGCGTCTTGACGACCCGCACCACCTTGTCGAGGCTGCCCAAGTAGGTCTTCAGGCTGGAGAGGATCGTCAGCCCGACCTGCCGGGCAGCTTCCTTACCCTGGGTTTCGGTCATGTCGCCGCCGACCTTGCCGCAGATCATCGAGCCGTCGGGCATTAGGGGTCCATGCCCAGAGACGAAGAGCATGTTCCCGACCTGCAACACCGGCTTATAGACGCCTGCGGGCTTGGGGGCCGGTGGAAGTTCCAGTTTCAGTTCGTTCAGTCGTGCATCGGCACTCATGGGTGGTCCGTTCTCTGTGGTGAATCGGGATGGGATGGATGACGCCTTGTCGCGTCAGACTTTTACGGCGTGAGCCTGCAGATCCTCCAGGTCGACGAACTCCAGCACCGACATGTGCGTCGCTTCGAGGACGACCTTGGGAGCCATGTCGGCCTCCAGCGCTTCCTTCCAACGCAGGCAGCACAGGCACCAGCGGTCGCCGAGCTGCAAGCCGGGAAACTCGAAGGCCGGGTTCGGCGTGCTCAGATCGTTGCCCCGCGATTTGGAGAACTCCAGGAATTCCTCCGACATCTCGGCACACACGATGTGCAGTCCGAGGTCATTCTGTCCGGTGTTGCAGCACCCGTCGCGGAAGAATCCGGTCAGTGGATTCATGGAACAAGCTTCCAGCTCTCCACCTAACACGTTACGTGCAGGCATATCATCAACTCCTCGGCAATCGTTTGCCATTCGCACCGTTGCCTGCATGACACTCAAAGGGGCAACGTATAGAGTCACTTTACAAAGGACCGCCGGGAAAGTGGACTCATCTGGATGCTACCGCGATCACTTTCGTCGGGCGCGAGTTTACGCGGCCCTGACATCCATTTAGGATACTCGTTCAGGCCGAGCCGCTTCTGCCGCGCACAAATCATCTTATGAGCGACGCTTTCCTCGAACACGTCTCCGCGCAACTGGGCTCGATTCGAGTGGCAGGCACATTCAAGTCCGAGCGGATCATCACCTCTCCGCAGAATGCACGGATTGAAGTCTCTGGTCACCGCAGCGTCTTGAACCTCTGCGCCAACAACTATCTGGGCCTGGCCGACCACTCCCATATCATCGCCGCAGCGCATGCTGCCTTGGAAAAGTGGGGTTACGGGCTGGCCTCGGTGCGGTTTATCTGCGGCACTCAGGAGCCGCATCGCCATTTGGAGCAGGAACTGAGCAAGTTTCTCGGTACGGAGGATACGATCCTGTACACCTCTTGTTTCGACGCGAACGGCGGCCTGTTCGAGACGCTGCTCGGCGCGGAGGATGCCATCATCTCTGATGAGCTCAATCACGCGAGCATCATCGACGGCGTACGGCTCAGCAAGGCGCAGCGGTATCGGTATCGCAACAACGACATGGCCGACCTGCAGGCCAAACTCGAAGAAGCGAAGTCGGCCCGCTTTCGCATGATCGCCACCGACGGTGTCTTTTCGATGGATGGCTCCTTCGCCATGCTCGACAAGATCTGTGAACTGGCCGACGAGCATGACGCCCTGGTGATGGTGGATGACTCCCACGCCGTCGGCTTCGTCGGCAAGACAGGGCGCGGAACGCACGAGAAATGCAACGTCATGGACCGGGTCGACATTCTCACCGGCACACTTGGCAAGGCGCTTGGGGGAGCCAGCGGCGGCTACACGAGTGGACGACGACCGATCATCGATCTGCTCAGACAGCGATCGCGACCGTATCTATTCTCGAACACGGTCGCGCCTCCGATCGTGGGAGGATCACTGGCGGCGCTCGACATCCTGAGTGAATCGACCGAACTCCGCGATCGGTTGGAAGCCAACACGCGTTTTTTCCGCACGGAAATTGGTAAGGTCGGACTGAATGTGCTGCCGGGCGAACATCCCATCACGCCGGTCATGCTGGGTGACGCCGCCCTGGCCGCCAAGATGGCCGACCGCCTGCTGGAACTGGGCCTCTACGTAATCGGCTTCTCGTTCCCCGTGGTGCCGCAAGGCAAAGCCCGCATCCGCACGCAAGTTTCGGCCGCTCACACGACGGAAGATCTGCAATTCGCCGTCGAATGCTTCGGTAAGGCGGCGAGAGAGTTGGGAATCTAGTCGCCATTCGCCCCGTAGCCGCGTCTGTCCCCAGACGCGAGAACAGCGCAAACATCATCGAATGGCGCCGAATCGCGGCGAGCAGCCGACGCTACACTCAGAATCAGATCGGCCTTCGTTGTGGAGGCCGTCGCCAATATAAGACGCGTGTTTGCCTTGCCTCGGCGTCTGAGGACAGACGCCGCAACATGAATTACCCGGCGAGGATTCGGACCTCGACGAACAGGACCAAAACCTGTTGTGCTACCATTACACTACCGGGTATCGAGCGTGTCTGGGGGGAAGTCTAGTCGATTCGGTCCATGTGACAAGATGGGTGGGAAGAGTGTTGATTGCGGGTAGTCGGCAGTGGGTCGGGAAGGCAGCCGACAACTCGCACACACGGACAGCACCCGGTACAGTAGGGTTCGCGAGGAGGCCACAGGCTATAGGAATCCTGGTGTCTGCTTTGCCTGAGGCCATAAGCCGTTCACGCGGTTGATTGATGGTGATCGTATGAAACCGCTCTTGTCGGCAATTGAACTCAACGCCTCCCTCTCGCGACGCCACCTGATGGCCGGGGCCGTCACTTTGGGAGCTGGACTTGCGATGGCCAACACTGCACGCACCGATGATGCCGCTCGACCCATTCGGCAACGCAATGGGCGGATTCATCACTCGCTCGTCAACTGGTGTTACGCCTCTTACTTCTCATCGGTCGCCGAGTTCTGCCAGGTAGCGGCCAACCTGGGATGCGAGAGCATCGAACTCATCGATCCCGAGCACTGGCCGACGCTCCGCGATCATGGACTGACGTGCGCGATCGCGGGCAGTCACGGCTTCCCAGTCGGTTTCAACAACCCGTCGGAATGGGACGAGTGCACCTCTCGCATCAAGGAGCGCGTCGATCAGTGTGTCGAATTTGGCGTGGAGCGGATCATCACCTTCACCGGCATGGCCAACGGCATCAGCAGGGAAGACGGGGCGAATAACTGCGTCGAAGGACTCAAGCCCTCTGTAGCTTACGCCGAAGAGAAGGGCGTCACTCTCTGTCTGGAAATGCTCAACACCCGCGACGATTCACACCCCATGAAAGGGCACCCTGGCTACCAGGGGGACCACACCGAGTATTGCATCGACATCATCCAACGGGTTGGCTCGCCCCGACTGAAGCTGCTGTTCGACGTCTATCATGTGCAAATCATGGATGGGGACGTGATCCGTCGCTTGCATCAGCACCAGGACTACATCGGGCACATTCACACGGCCGGCAATCCGGGGCGCGGCGAACTCGACGACGCCCAGGAGATCAACTATCCGGCCGTCATGCAGGCTCTGGTCGACACCGGATACGAGGGCTTCGTGGGTCACGAGTTCATTCCCACGACTGACCCGCTGGAAGGGCTGTCGCAGGCGGTCGCCTGGTGCGACGTTTGAGGTCGCGGTAAGAATGCGACACAATGCCGAGAGATCGCGGCGAGGGACTGCCTGATGCCCCTCACCCCGGCCCTCTCCCCCGCTGGGAAGTCGAACTCTCCATCGTCCGCGGTCAACGGGGGAGAGGGAGTTTCCAACTTGCCGACGTTTCCATTATTCAAGGAACTGAACTCACTGCATGTCTCGACAATTCATCAACACTATTACTGACGGCACTTCGGTCGCGGATACATTTCTGCTGGTCGACAAGCAACTGCGCGCCAATCGGCACGCGGAACTCTATCTGCTCGCTCAGTTGCGAGACCGCACCGGACAGATCAGCGGCCTATTGTGGAATGTCGCGGAGGATTCGACGACTCACATCCAGCCCGGGGATTATGTCAACATTCGCGGCAAGGCGCAGTTGTTCCAGGGCAATCTGCAGGTCATTCTCTCGCACATCTCTCAGGCGAGCGACCTGACGATCAACCCGGACGACTACGTGATGACGCCGGGCATCGATGTCCAGAAAGTGTACACTCGACTGTGGCAGATTCTCGGCGGCATTCGCTCGGAACCATTGCGGCAGTTGTTAGAACTGTTCCGGCGCGACCCCGAAATCGAACACGGCATGCAGTCGGCTCCGGCAGGTGTAAGAATGCATCACGCCTACCCCGGCGGTCTCCTGGAGCACACCGTCAACATTCTCGAAACGGCGCTGCGCATCGCCGATCTCTATCCGCAGATCAATCTCGATCTGCTGCTGGCGGGAATCTTCCTGCACGACCTGGGGAAGGTGCGTGAACTCTCTTACGACACCACGATGGGTTACAGCGATGAGGGGCAGCTCATCGGGCACCTGGTCATCGGCGTGGAGATGCTCGATGAAAAGCTGGCGGAGTTCGAGCATATCGGCGGCCTTCCGTTTCCATTGGACATGGCGCTGCGGCTCAAGCACATGATCTTGAGCCATCACGGCACGCAGGAGTTCGGCAGCCCCAAGGTGCCGATGACGCCCGAAGCGATCGCGCTGCATCACCTGGAGACTCTCGATGCCAAAGTGAACGAGTTCTCGGGACTGATCGCGGCCGACCCGAACACCGACTCGCGCTGGACTCCCTACCATACCAGCATCGGCCGCAGGCTGTTCAAGGGAGACCGCGAGGCGTAAGTCGCCTTTCGCTCCGCGAAAGTGCGTAGCGGCGTCTGTCCCCAGACGCCGGAACCAAAGGAGGCGACGCGCCCTCTGTTGTGAGTCGACGAGCAGATGACGCTCATTCGCGTCGCCCCGTGTCTGGGGACAGACACGGCTACAAAAACTCGCACCCGCAACTTGCGAATGCAGGTCAAACTTACATCCGACGCAACTTTCGCGGAGCGACAGGCGACTATCGGCCCGTCATTCAACAGCACCAATGAATCCTTCAATTGATCGTGACGACGTGCACCAATCGGCGAATGGCGTGCCGTTGCGCCGACTGGGTCGTAGCGATCTGTATGTGACGCCGGTGGCGATGGGCTGCTGGCCGATCACGGGGATCACGAGCATAGGCGTCACCGAAGAGCACAGTCTGGCGACGATCCAGGCGGCGTTCGACACAGGGATCAACTTCTTCGACACCGCCTACATCTACGGCTACGAAGGCGAGAGCGAACGGATGGTGGGCCGCGTGCTTGGTCCACATCGCAAAGAAGTCGTGATCGCCACCAAGTGCGGCCTGCATTGGAAGGATAAAGTCCAGCAGTACGACGCCCGGCCGGAAACGATTCGCCGCGAATGTGACGAAAGTCTCCAGCGGCTCGGCATCGACGTCATCGATCTGTATTACCTGCACGCTCCGGATCCGAATGTCCCGATATCGGATTCCGCCGGCGCCATGCGCGCGCTGCGCGAGTCGGGCAAGGTGCGGGCGATCGGCGTGTCGAACTTTCAACACATCGAGCAGTACGAAGTGTTTCACGCCGTCTGTCCGATCGATGTCGATCAACCGCACTTCAACATGCTGCAGCGGGAGATCGAGGATGATCGCTTGCCGTGGTGCAGGGAGCACGGCGTCTCCTCGTGCGTTTACTGGCCGCTGATGAAAGGCTTTCTAGCAGGCAAGCTCGCGCGGGACCATCAGTGGGATCCCAGGGACGGCCGGCAGAAGTATCCCGTCTTCGTGGGAGATGAGTGGACGAAGACGCACGATTTCCTCGACGGCCTGCGTCCCATCGCGGAAGAGGCGGGCATCACGCTGGCCCAGCTCGCGATCGCCTGGACGATCCAAAGACCGGGCATCACGGCGGCACTCTGCGGCGCGAAACGGCCGGAACAGATTGCCGAGACGGCCGCGGCGATGAGAATCACACTAACCTCGGATCAACTGCAACAGATCGACGCAGCGATCGCGGCCCGTGGCGCGGTGGCATCGCGCCCAGCAGTGCAATGATCGGGGCCGCCCGCATCACACGTCGGCCGTGGAGTCGTTCGACTGCATCATGGCACCGAAGATGAGGCAGAACCCAAATGCCAGTCCTGCGAGGATCGCCATGCTCAGGAGGTAACCCGTCACTGGCCCGAGGTTGGCCGTAGTCGCACGGACGGTTCCCTGTGACATTCCCACGGCAGCACCCACGGCGAGACAGAGACGAACCTTGGGATTCTTCATGGACCACGTTTTCATGGCTGACTCCACATGATTGAAGGTAGGGCAGCGAGAACCGTTGGCACGATGCCCTGGCTCTACCTGCTTCAGCGGAAGGCTGACGGAGGTGTTACAACCCCATTTGCGGCTTTCCCGGCTTCACCGCAGTTTTCGCGAAGGGGTGTCAGTGTTTGTAGCCGTGTCTGTCCCCAGAGACGGTGCGACGCGCGAAAACGTCATCTGGTCGTCGAGTATCAATTGGGGGCGCGTCGCCTCCGTTGGTCTCGGCGGCTGGGGACAGCCGCCGCTACCGCCAGTCGAAGCCGATGTCGAGCGCGGGTGCCGAGTGCGTGAGCGCCCCGATACTGATGCGTTCGACGCCGGTCTCGGCGATCGCGCGGATGGTGTCGAGCGTCACTCCGCCGGAGGCTTCGAGCTGCACACGATTCGCGAGACCGGCTTCATCACGGATGGCGACAGCCTCGCGAAGCAGATCCGCCGTCATGTTGTCGAGCAGTACAATGTCGGCCCCCGCTGCCAGAGCTTCTCGCAACTGAGCCAGCGTATCGACCTCGACCTCGACTTCGATCTTGATGCCCTGAGGAGCAAACCTGCGGGCCGCTTCGATCGACTGGGCGATCGTGCGTCGCGAATCGGCGGCCGATGCGAGGTGATTGTCCTTGATGAGCACGCCGTCATACAGCCCCATTCGATGATTCACTCCGCCGCCGCAATGGACCGCGTACTTCTCCAACGCCCGCCAGCCGGGCAACGTCTTTCGAGTGTCGAGAATCGCGACCGGCAGGCCCTGCACGACTTCCACGAACTGGGACGTAAGCGTGGCGATGCCGCTCAGGTGCATCAGAATGTTGAGAATCGTGCGTTCGGCGATGAGCAGCGAACGCACATCACCCGATAACTCGGCGAGGCACTGGCCGGGCGAGAGTCGGTCGCCGTCGCTGGTCAGCAGTTCACACGAGACGACCCACTCTGTCAGTTCGGGACGGGAAGCCAGTTCCTCCAGCACCCACGGCAGCGTAATCAGCCCCGCCGCCACGCCGGGTTTGCGGGCCACGATGTCGACCTGCCCGCGTGTCTCCGGCTCGATCAGAGCGAAAGTCGTCAGATCGACACCCGTTCCGAGGTCTTCCTCGAAGGCGAGACGAACCAGTCGGCGAGCGGCAACTTCGAGATCGGACATCTGAGGGAACGACAGTTGATTGATGAGCGTTGCCGAATGAACTGGATCTTGTTTCCTGACTCCTGAACCCTGTCGCCTGACTCCTGGTTCGAATGCTCTTGACCCATTTGCACCATATGCGGGAACATTCCCGCGCTCAATCCTTGGCGAGGGCAGGCTTTGGGCAAAATGGACTTTGGCGGCCCCGTTGACGGGCAGCACTGTGCTACCAACAGTGTAGGCGGGGATACGACCACTTTGTTTGAACTCCACGGACGGAGTCGTGAATGACCAGCCTTGTCATGGAACCACCGACGGTGCAGCCGAATCGATCGCTGACCACCGATCTCAGCGTCGAGGAGATCATACGTCGCGGCCGATCGCGGCGACCGGTGATGCACGGGGTGTGGGGCTTGGGTCTGCTAAGCGCGGCCCTGATGTGGTGCAGTTTCACTCCGCTGGACTGGGGGCCGCTCGGCTGGCTCGCGTTGGTGCCATTGATGCAGGTCATTCGGCTACGAACCCGCACGGCCTGGATGTATACGGCAGTCTATGCGGCCGGCGCGGCGTTCTGGGTGCCGGCGCTGCAGTGGATGCGACTCGGCGACCCTTCGATGTACATCGCGTGGCTCGCGCTGTCGCTGTACCTCGCGTGCTATTGGCCGGTATTCGTTTGGCTCAGCCGTGTGGCGGTGCATCGGATGCAGGTTCCGCTGCTGGTCGCGACGCCCGTGGCGTGGGTAGGGTTGGAGTACATTCGCGGCTTCATGATCGATGGCTTCTCGTGGTACCTGCTGGCGCATAGTCAGTATCGCTTCACGACGCTCATTCAGATCAGCGATCTCTGCGGCGCGTACTTGCTGAGCGGCATCATGGTGCTCTGCTCGGCGGCGCTGGCGATGGTGTTGCCCGCGACGGTGTGGCAACGGCTCCGACTGATGCCGAAATCAAGCGGCTCCACCGCCGCCGAAGCGTGGACCAAGACCGAACCGGTCAGGCAGACGATGATCGGAGTGATCACCGGCTGCGTGCTATTTGCCGCCGCCCTGGGCTACGGAGCCGTGCGGCTGAATCAAGGTGACTTCGAAGCCGGCCCGCGGGTGGGATTGATCCAGGGGAATTTTCGCGCGACGGTGAAACCAGAACCGGGCCGAAAGATCGAGGTCTATAACACGCATTGCAACCTGACGAGCGTCGCGGTGTCGCATCATCCCGACATCATTATCTGGCCCGAGTCGATGTTCCCCGATCCCTATTTCGAGGTCGATGGCGACTTGAGCGATGCTCAGTTGCGCAGCGTCGCGCCCGAGAGCGACCCCGAGCGTTGGCGCACCAATCCGTCTGAGGAGGTTCTCAAGTCGATCGCGGAAGGTTCCCGCGCCAGCCTGATCTTCGGCATGTCGTGGCTCACCGCCCGCAGCGACCGGATGGATCACTACAACTCCGCGGTGCTTGTCGACCCCGCGCAAGGCGTGCTGGGACATTACGACAAGATTCACCTCGTGCCTTTCGGCGAGTACATCCCGCTGCAGTCGGTCCTCCCGTGGCTGAGCAGATTCACTCCCTACGGTTATGGCTTCGGCCTGACGCACGGAGACCATGCCGAGGTCTTTCAGGTGAAAGACTGGAACGTCGTGCCGCTGATCTGCTTCGAAGACACCGTGCCCCACCTCGTGCGCGGCATGGTGGCGACGGCCCAGAACGCGATCGACGGCGACGTGGATTGCCTCATCAACATGACCAACGACGGCTGGTTCGTCGGCTCGTCGGAGTCGGAACAACATCTCATCACTTCACAGTTCCGCTGCATCGAGACACGCACGCCGATGGCGCGGGCGGTGAACACGGGAATCTCGGCCGTCATCGACGGCGACGGACTGGTGCGCGAGCCGGTGACGTTCTTTGATCTCGATCGCTACAACGCAGGCGAGTCGCAGCCGACGTCGATGCGGGATCCGGAGACGGGTGAGTATTGGCGTGAAGTCAACGCCGCACTGGTCGTCGATGTCCCACTCGACCGGCGATCGAGCCTGTATGTCTGGTGGGGGGACTGGTTCGCCGCGATGTGTCTGGTGGCAAGCTGTCTGGTGGTGCTGTCCGAACTGGTGACAAGGTTGAGGAGGCGCAACACTCATGCTGTCGCGACGGCTGCCTAGTGATGGAATGCGGTTCGGCCTGCTCTCATGCAGTTTCGCGCTCTGCATCGCGCTGACGTTCTGCCAGTGTGTTTCGGCAGCCGAAACGGTTGTTCGTCTGGAGTTTCTGGATCCCGTCCGCGGAGCAGGGCACGTCGCACGGCCCTGCGTCTCGGTTGACGACGCCGGAGTTGTGCGATGGAACGAGGCTGGTGAGGTCGAACCGCGGCAGGCCGCAATCAGTGATGAGCAGCAGGCGGAACTGATGCGGGAACTGGTGGAGTCGCTCGACATCGGCTCCCTCGACTCCGATGAGATGTGGCGCGAAATCGTCGCGGAAGGGCTTCGCGTCGGCTTGTCTCCAAACATCGAAGGGGCGGGGATCACTCGTATCACCGTTTCACTGAGCGACGCTGCCGATCCGTCGCGAGGAGAAGTCGTTGTCGAATGCCCCGCGTGCCAACTATTGGCGACCCGCTATCCGGCAGTGGAGTCACTGCAGCGTTTCGCCAAATGCCAGACGCTGCTCGAAAACTTGCGCGCGGTGATGCAACTGGGCGGCTTCGAGGAATCGCAGCGCTTGACAGAACTCGCCAATGCCCATCTCGCCGGACTGGGACACGCCGGCGAACCGCTCTGCTGCCGCGATCTGCGCTTTGTCCGCGGCCTGCCCGATGGAGCGAAGTTTGCCACGTACCATCGCGAGGAGCCCTCCGCCTGCAGCGTGAGCGTGACCATCGAACCCGGTCGGCCGCCGGTGTTTCAGGTCGGCGAGTGAACGGAATCTGGTCCCGGCAGGGACAAATGCCATCGAGTACCTCCTTCGATCAAGCGCGCGCCAAGCGACTACATGAAATCCCCGTGCGACTTGTCGCGGCCGTCCGCTTCCGCAGGCGGCGCATCATCACGACACATCCCCGATCCTCACGTCGCCCTCACTGACGTTTCGAGTTGCTACCAAGCACCGCAATCCCAACATCACTCGTGACGCGCCGCTCCAAACGGTTACACTAAGGCACACGGCGCGCTCCTGTACGCTTCGACGGATACAATCCCATCGAAATATGACGGACAACTCCATCTCAGTCCCTCCGGGCACACCGGTGGTCGTCGTGCGACAGACGCCGGCGCGGGTTTGGCCGATGCGCCTGTTGGTCGTGCTGCTGATCATTTCCATTTTCATCAACTTCGGGCAGTACACGGCTTATCAGGGTTATGTCTCCGACCGGTCCCCCATCGAGACATTTGATTCCGGCGACCTGTCGGCTGATGACAAGATCGCGTTGATCGAAGTGTCGGGCGTCATCATGCCGCCGTTCACCGAGCGCTGGATCGAAACGATCGAGCACGTCACCGACGAAGACGACGTGAAGGGAGTCGTGCTGGTGATCGACAGTCCCGGCGGACTCGTGGCCGACAGCCATCAGATCTATCGCGCCCTGCAGGAACTGGCGGCGAAGAAACCGATCTATGTGGCCATGAAGCGCATGGCGGCCTCCGGCGGCTACTACATCGCGATGGGAGCCGGCCCCGAGGGGGTCATCTATGCGGAGCCGACAACCTGGACTGGTTCGATCGGCGTGATCATTCCGCGGTACGATCTGTCGGGTCTGGCGGATCAATTCGGAGTGCATGCCGACCCGCTGACGACCGGGCAGTTCAAGGATTCACTCAGTCCGTTCAAGCCGTTGACGGAAGCAGAGCGGGAGTTGTGGAACGAGATCATTCAGGATGCGTTCGATCGATTCGTCGGCGTGATCGACGAAGGTCGGGCCAACCTTGATGAAGAACAAGTCCGCGCGCAGGCCGAGGGGCAGGTCTTTACCGCTCAGCAGGCGCTTGATAACGGGCTGATCGACCAGATTGGTTACGAGGAAGACGCCGTCGCCGCCTTGCAGCAGAAGCTGGGACTGGCCAGCGCGCGGGTCGTGCGCTTCGAGCAGCCCCCGACGGTGCTGGACCTGCTGTTGGGATCGGCTCAGGAGCCGGACGTCAATCCGCTGGCTCAGTTCCTGCAGACACAGGTGCCGCAGGCGATGTACTTCTGCGGATGGGGGACCATCGAGGGGGCGCCATGAGCATTTACCCCCTGCGGGCGATCTCGCTGATCGGATACCGCGGCTCCGGCAAGAGCAGCGCAGCGCCATTGCTGGCCGAGCGGCTCGGCTGGGAGTGGGTCGATGTCGATAACGAAATCCAGCTACTGACCGGCCATTCCATTCGCCACATCTTCGAGTTCGACGGGGAGATCGCCTTTCGCGATGTCGAGTCGGTGGTGCTGTCAAACATCTGTTTTCGCGAGCATGTGGTGATCGCCACCGGCGGCGGCGCGGTGCTGAAGCCCGAGAACCGACAGCGAATGCGTGAAGTCGGGGCCGTCGTGTGGCTGCAGGCCTCGATTCAGACTCTGTGGCAACGCATCTGCAGCGATCCGCGGAGTGCGGCCATGCGCCCCGCGCTCACCAACCGGGATCCGCTGTCCGAGATCGAACTGCTGCTGTCCGAGCGAGAACCGCTGTATGCCGAGGCCGCGACGCTGGTGGTCAACACCGACGGCCTGTCGACCGAGCGCATTGTCGACGAGATTCTGATGGAGATCGAGCCACTGGTTCCGCGGGAGACCAGTGCGTGAACTTTCTGGGGCTTCCGTTCTGGCTGCTGTCCATCTTTCTGTTCGCGTTCGGAGCGGTGTGCGGCAGCTTTCTGAATGTCTGCATTCATCGCTTCCCGCGGGAGACGAGTCTCTGGGACAGCTTGAAGGGCATCACCTGGCCGCCGTCGAGTTGCCCGCGCTGCAGATCCTACATCCGCTGGCACGACAACATTCCGGTTGTCGGCTGGCTCGCTCTCAAAGGGCGCTGTCGAGACTGCAGAATGTGGATCTCGCCGCGCTATCCCGGCATCGAACTGCTGAATGGGCTGCTGTTCGTGCTGATTTACTGGACGGAGATTCCGCACGGATTCTTGTCGCGGGAGAGTTGCCTCTTCACGCCGCTCGGACCTGAGGCGCATCCCGGACTCGGCATGATGTCCGCCAGCACGATGTTCAATCTGCGGTATCTGTTCCACCTTGTGCTCATCGAATCGCTGGTCGTCGCGAGTTTCATCGATCTCAAGCTGCGCATCATTCCCGATGCCTGCACATTGCCCGCTCTCGTCGTCGGCGTCTTGGGACATTTCGCGATCGCAAGATTGCACCTCGTTCCGGTATGGATGGAAGAACCGCTCATACTGCGGGAGCTGACTCAGATCTTCCCTTGGCTGGGAGGCCCTGCGTCGACGCTGGTTCCCGCCTGGATCGATGCGCATCCACACTGGCATGGCCTTGCTGTGAGCCTGGCGGGGATGCTCATCGGCGGAGG
>JANNSB010000035.1:0-2398 GCA_031402175.1 Planctomycetaceae bacterium | reverse complement strand
GGCCTTTGCCGGTGCGGCCCCTCGTTTGTGCTTCCCGTTTTCCGGTTTGCCCATTGGCAAGGCGATGCAAGCCACGAAGCGTGCAATTGCGACAAACGATCCGATGTGGGAAAGAAAGGCCGTTCAATGAGCGGCACTCTTGAAGCAGCAACGACGCCCAATCACATCTGCCATTCGCTCCATCAGCTTTTGGGTGGAATTCCTGCGTGTAGGTTCCCGTATCAAGAGAGCCAGATCCCCAAGAACGGCATCTATGTGTTGTTTGAAGATGGTGAAGTAGCGCATGGAAAGAGCCGAATCGTTCGCATCGGCACGCACACCGGGAACAACCAGCTTCGCTCAAGACTGAAGCAACATTTTCTCAACGAGAAAAAAGATCGCAGCATCTTCCGCAAAAACATTGGGCGATGCCTACTGAACCGAGACAACGATCCATTTCTCGAGTTCTGGGAACTCGACTTAACGTCTCATACGGCAAAAGTTGAACACGCAGCCAAGATAGACTTCATAAAGCAAAATGAAATCGAGAGGAGAGTGTCGGAATACATCCAAGGTCATCTGCGATTTGTCGCTTTTGAAGTCCGGGATAAGGACAGTCGGCTCGATCTGGAATCGAAAATCATCTCGACGGTATCACTGTGCGAAAACTGCGATCCATCGGCAACGTGGCTTGGCCGCCATTCCCCAAAAAGTAAAATCAAGTTGAGCGGGCTTTGGCAGGTGAACGAACTGCGTCAAACGCCGTTGTCTAATGGTGAGATGCATGAACTTCGCCAGTTACTCGGCAGGGTGGCTGGGAACGCCGTTAACCGTATGAGGTGCAGTAGAGTGGTGTTGTATTGTGGCTGAGCGTGTTGAGTAAGGGTGATGCTCGTGCGAGTTGTGGTTTGCCGGGCGGGGTGTAGCGTTTGCGTTGGGGGTAGTGGCGGCGGCTTTTCGAGGCTCGGCGGTAGGTGTCGACGACGGCCTCTTGCAGCGCTCGGTGCAATGACTGTAGGGAGTGATATAGGCCACGCAGCGAGCGTCTGAGGACGCGCAGCACGCCCGAGGTGCTGGCCTTGAGAGGCGCGGCGCCGGTCGCAGGTTCGGGTTGCCGCAGCCGGGCGCTGAGCAGCACCAGCAGCAAGCTGAGCAGGGACCAGTGGAGTTCCAGACGCGCGTGCTCCGGCGTGCGGCTCAGCAGCTTGCGTTTGCCGAGCGTCTCCTTGAAGTCGCGATAGAAGACTTCCACCCCCCAGCGCTTGCGATAGATCTCTCCGATCATCTGGTCGCTCAAGCGCGCCTGGCTCAGCACGCTGGTCACCAGCCAGACCGAGGCGTCGGGCGTCTTGATCTGCACCAGCCGCAACTTCAACGGAGGCTGGCCCTGACGAGCAGCGCGTTCCGGCCAGAGCCACACGCGATCGCGGCCACGCTCGTAGCGGCCCAGCTTGTTCAGCAGATGCACGCCTCGGCCCACACGGACAATGAAGTGCACCCCACGCTGGAGCATCAGCTTCCAGTGGTCGTAGCCCGCGAAGCCGGCATCGGCCGTGATCAGGCTGTGCTCGGGCAGTTCCTCCAGCAAGGGATGCAGATGCTCGCGCTCGCTGGCGTTGCCGGGACCAAGCTTCCACCGCCAGGGCAGCCCCAGGCCGATGTGCCAGAGGGTCGTCAGCCACAAGCTCGGAATCTCCGCCTGCTTTTGCGCCCGCCGGCGTCGGCGGCCCCGCAATCGGCAACGGGGCTTCAGCCCCGCGGCCAACGCCTGTTCGTTGTCCGCCGTCCGCGGCACGGCGATCCGCGAGCCGTCGATCCCCAGCAGCACGAAGCCGCTGCTGTCGAGGAACGCGCGGGCCGCGGAGGCCATGCGTTGCTGCGTCCACCGCAGCAGCAGCGGGATCAGCACGTCGCTCCAGACCGAGAGCATCTTCAGGAAGGCCTGATAGCTGGCTCCGACCGCCCCCTCCGGCCCCGGCAACAGCGCCAACGCCTGCTGCCGGGCGGCGTCGAAGCGATCGGTGAGCGTCTTCGCTTCTCCCATTGACCACAACACCGCCGTCGCCACAAACTGCCGCGGAGTCCACCGCGCATCCGCGCGAAAGGGGATCGCGCTCAGCAGGCTCCCGAAAATCACCTCCCCCAACCAACTTGCCGCCGGCTGATTCTGGACGTCTTGATGCGACATGCCCGGACTCCATTCCGAGATGAGCCGATGGAAATTGTGTGACAGCAGTCCGTTAAGCCATCCACGCATTTCCATCAAGACGTCTTTTTACAACTCACTCACACGGTTAACGGCGTTCGGGGGCACGCCGCGAGCGACGTGAGGAGCGAGGGGCGTGGGGAGCGCGAGGGTCGGCGTGAATTGTCGTGACGGGTTAGCCGTGCGAACTCGCCGGAACCCGTGATCAACAAT
>JANNSB010000034.1:0-6308 GCA_031402175.1 Planctomycetaceae bacterium | reverse complement strand
ACGCAGCGACCTGAGCCTCCAGCTCCGCGACCCGCTCGACCAACTCTTCATATGTGGGCTTTCGACCATCCATGGCCCCCACAGAATGCACTCACACCGCCAGACACACAAGACCAATCACCGAGGCGGTAAACTGGTACCTATCAACTGGCTCCGCGCTCGCTGGCGGATGGCTGCTAGTGATCGACTCGCCGCCAGTCGCTGTCTAAGAGCAAATTGCGCGGACCGTCATTCCGGACTCGCGCCGTAGGGGCATCCGACAACGGCCCAGGGCATCGCCGGCTAACGCCCTGGGTTAGTTGTCCCAGCCCATGATCGCTAAAGCCCTGTAAGGGCGGCAGGTGGATTGCGAGTTGTGTCGCTCTTACAGGGCTTCCGATTTTCGCACGACCCAAACCCAGGGCGATGCCCTGGGCTGTTATGTTTCGCCCCGATGGGGCTGCAATATGGCTCGACCGCCGCGAGTCAGAGACGCCGCGGCACGAGGTAGCTGATGTTCTGATCTGCTAAGGCGCGTCGCCCGGCAACTGGGGACTGACGCCGTTACATCCGCTCTTCCGATGGCCCTCGCAATCCGCATCGTTAGAATGCCGCAATGATGTGACACTTTTCCCGGCCACTTGTTCCGACATTCAATGATCCCCCTCCACGACAACATCCCGACTCGCACGGTGCCGGGGATGAACTATGCGGTCATTGCCGTGACGGCTCTGGTCTTCATGGCGCAACTCGCCGAGAACCCCGAAGAGGCGACGCTGGTCGAGCAGTACGGCATGATCCCCGCGCGAGTGAGCGATCCTGATGCAGAGATCGAGATCCCGGTCGCCATCGAGGAACGACAAGGCCCCGGCGGCATCGAAGAGCATGTGATCACCAATCTCGCCGCGCCGTCGCCCATCCCGCCGATCCTGACGTTGTTCACCTGCATCCTGCTGCACGGCGGGTGGATGCACTTCCTGGGGAACATGTGGTTTCTGCACATCTTCGGCGACAACGTCGAAGACCGGTTCGGCCACTTTGGGTATCTGCTGTTCTATTCCGCCTGCGGCGTGGCGGCGAGTCTGGTGCACTTCGTCACCGACCCGAGTTCGACGATGCCGACAATCGGCGCCAGCGGAGCGATCGCGGGAGTGATGGGGGCGTACTTCGTGTGGTATCCGAAGGCGATGGTGAAGTCGCTGATACCGCTCGGACCAATCCTGCAAATGGTGGTGTTGCCCGCGCCGTTTTTCCTGGGGATCTGGTTCCTGATGAACCTGTTTCAGGGAAGCATGGCGATCGCCGGAACCGAAGCCGGCGGCGTGGCATGGTGGGCGCACATCGGCGGCTTCGCGGCCGGCGCGCTCATCGCGTGGCTGCTGGGTTCGACGAAGTTGCTCGGCCCCGAGAACAGCCAGCGCATGCCCGAGGCCAGCCACGTCGGTTCATACCGCGTGCGGCGGTAGTTGCCGTATTGATTATCACCGAACCGCGCCGCCCTCGCGTGAAGTTCAATCCTTGTCGGGAATGCCCTCTGTGGCATTCCGCCGGCGGGAAGAGATGTGATGCGTGATGAGACGCCGTCGTGACAAGTGATGTTCATCGCTGGTCACGAGAACGCGTATCACCAAGTAATGCGATTCCCCGCAAGCCGGAACGGCACGGAGTCCGTTCCCTACAGCGGATGGCTCTCTTCCCACGCGTGCCAGAACTCGGCCGGGCGGGTGCCGCGCCATAGTGAGAGCGAGTTGGCGATGTGGCTGTAGAACGTGTAGTGGCCGGCGATTTCTTCGTGCGACTTGCTGAGCGTCGTGGCGATGCACCAGTCGATCGCCTTGCGGATGTGCTCTTCGCTGGGATGCAATTCGGGCGGCGCGATCGCCAGCCATTCGAGATGATGCCCCGTCGCGATCACCTGCTTGAAAAGTTCTTCCTCAATCGGGTTCTCGACGGCTGCCGCTCCATCGGGCCAGTTCGACGGCCAGCGGCCGTCTTCCCACTGCGAAGCCGAGATGCGGTCGCGCATGTCTTCGAGATGGGTCCACGCGATGGCGCGGGCATCGTCGGAGAGAATGTCGTGTTCGTCATCGAGGCGGATGAGCACCATCAGCGAGTACAATCGATGCGTGCCGCTGCAGACGCCGAGGTTGCAGTCGCCGCGGACGAGCCGATCGACGAGCAGATCAAACGAGAACTGCCGTCTGCCGTCGCCGACCCATTCGCGGGTGGGAGCGATCCAGAAGCCGAAGGCCATGGCCGACCACTCGACTTCGCGTTCATCGAGTCGAAAGTCCCGCAGCGATTCCTGCAGTACGTCCTCGATCGTGTGTCCTTCGCGCCCGACACCGTAGATCGGATGATCGAGCGACACGCCCGCCTCGGTCAGGCTGGCCAGCCAGTGATCGTGGTGCACCGATGCACCTGTTCCGGCCGCCTCTCCCCAGCGAATCGATACGCCGACCGGCTGCTCTTCGAGTAAAGGTTGGGTCTTGGGATCCCATGAGGCGAGGTACTTGCCGTTGTTGGTGAGGAAGTCGACCATCGCCGCCCCCGACAGGCATTCGGGATCGCGAAACGTGGCATCAGCTCCCCACGTCCGCAGGGCGTGCTCGATGTAGTTGGGCTTGAGTCGTGCCGGCGCGAATCGCGGATGCAACTGCTCCAGCACGGCTGCCAAGTCTTCATCACTGACGAGGTCGGGCCGATCGTACAGAGGAGTCACGCGGAGCGGTTCAGTTCGCGGCACGGCCACCGGCTCGAACGTGACGACGTGGGCGACGTTCAGCACGCGGTCGGCAGGATCCAGGCCCTGCCGCGAGCTCACCGCGAACGCAGTCGCCACCGCCAGCAGGAAGATCGCCTGGACGGCAAGGATTGTTCGGAGTGATGGGCGACGGCGTGACATGATGTAAAACCTTTAGTCTCCCCTCTCCCTGTGGGAGAGGGGTCGGGGGTGAGGGCGTTCGGTTGATTGACTAAGCCCTCACCCTGCCCTCTCCCGGAGGGAGAGGGTTCTGAAACTACAACGGATTCCTCCTGACAAACACGGCCGACAAGATGTCGTCGTAGACGGCGTCCCATTCTTCGGGCTTGTCCTTGAGGCCCGCGATGAAGTCATTGCGGTTCGGCTTGTTGAGAATGACGGTATTGATCCCGTATCGGCGGAGGTTCATCTCCCAATCTCCTTCACCTCGGATCGTGCTCATGTAGTCCCGCCAAACCTGTTCGGGTATCAGATGCGCGTGCGTGGCGACAAACACCTGCATGTCTTCTGGACCGGCCCAGATCAGGTAGTCTCCCCACACGTCGGGGTTGAAGACCTGCCCCTGCGGCGGATGCTCACGCAACCAGGCGACTAGCTCATGGGGTGTGGATTCCGATGTCCGTTCTTCGAATTGCTCCCAGCGCTCTTGCGGAGTAGCTCGTTCACCATGCACGACGCGATAGCCGAACGGCGTGAAAGCGAACGCGATCCACAACAGTCCGACCGTGGAGATCGTCCACAAACCCCCGCGTGGTGATTCGCTCGAGGTTCGGCCGCGCCACGCTCTCCAGCAGGCCGTGAGATGAATGGCCGCGTAATACGCCGCTATCGGCCCCCACCAGATAAGCATCCGCGAACTCCATAGGGCCGATGCGCCGAGTCCGAACAGCAGCAGCGTTTCACCGCTGGTGACGCGGCGCGGACTGCGCCTGTATGCGATGATGAGCAGCGCCGCGAGAATGGCGGTTGATGTGCCTTGAATCGAGATCGCGTCGTCACGAGTTCGCAGCGCCAGCGGGTACCACTCCCTGATGTCCGCCAGATTGGGATTGCGGGAAAACGTGAGAACTTCGGTGTAGATCGCCAAGCCGTAGGGATTGACGAGGCACGCGGCCGCGCAGAGTTGTAGCATCAAAAAGAGCCGCAGCACGGTCCCTGCCGAGATCGCGGCACGTACAGATTTGGTTCTGAGCCAGACATCCCAGGCGCGTCCGCACAGCATCGCGCCGAGAACGAGCAGTCCGACGACGAACGAACCATGCAGGTTGGCCCAGGCCACGAACGTGAGCGGCAAAAGCGCCCACGTCCACCAGCGGAAGTGATGCTGAGTCGCCACGACGAATGTGATCGCGAAGCAGACGACGCCGGCCAGTTGCGGCCGCACGACGAAGAACTGTTGATACTCGATAAACCACAGCAGCACGTTGCAGCCGATGGCGGCCCATAGGCTGCCGGTGCGACGGAACACCGCTGTGGCCATGATGCCGCACGTCAGGGTGACGCACAGTGAATACAGAAACTGAATCGCGGTGATGCCGAACGTCTCGATCATTCCATACCCGACAAGCTGGCTGAGCCACGCGGTGTCGATGAATTCCATTCCCTTGGCGAGGGGCATCAACGGTTCGGTCGCGGGGATGGAGCCGTGTGTCCAGATGTGGCGTCCATACGACAAGTGGCCCCACAGATCGGTGTACCACAACCGTGGCTTGTAGCTGTGCCACACGAAGACCAGACAGAGCCAAAAGGCGAGCACAAAGCTCTGCCGGCTCATCTGCAAATGCGGCGGCATGCGGTCCTGGAGATCGCGGGCATCCGGCAGACGGTCTTCGTCAGACTGAGAGGCTGCATCCATGCTTTCCCCCTGCTCCGCATTCACTGCGGATGGCTTGTCGTGGACAGACTTGGTGAGGGAAGAAGTCACGGGGATTCAACTCGCAGAGGCGTAACCGCACGTCATGCGCCGGTGTTGTCCAAACACAACATCGCTCTCTGGAGCATAAGCCCAACTTCCCGGACCGTCGACAGGCAATCCCCGCGTCAGACACTCGAATGCCGATCGCGTCAAAGCATACGGGTTATTCCGATTGCAACGCATAGTCGCCTTTCGCTCCGCCGTAGCCGCGTCTGTCCCCAGACGCGGGGACCAAAGCGCGTTGCGTTGAATGTTACCGAATCGTGGCGAGCATCAGACTCGAAATCGCATCGGCCGGTCGTGCTCTCTGCGGCGAACGCTGCCAACGGATCACACGATCTCGCCTCGCCTCGGCGTCTGGGGACAGACGCGACTACGCGGCCTTCGGCCCAATGGACTTCGCGGCACCTTTGGCGTTGCGGGCTTTCAAGTCGAACAGGCCGAAGATTTCATTGGCCGACAGGCTGAGCGAGGCGTTGTCGGTGTCCCCTTCACCGAGCACGGCGGCGAAGAGTTCACGCTTCTGACGCAGCACCTTGTCGATGCGCTCTTCGATCGTGTCCTTGCAGATCAGACGGCTCACGATCACCTGACTCTTGCAGCCGATGCGGTGGGCGCGGTTGATCGCCTGATCCTCCACCGCCGGGTTCCACCAGCGATCGTAAAGAAAGACGTAGCCCGCGAACTGCAGATTGAGGCCGACGGCTCCGGTGCCGTAACTCATCAGCAAGATGTGTTTGCGAGGGTCTTCCTTGAACTCGGCCAGAATCGGCTCCCGCTTCTTCGTGGGCACGCCTCCGTGATAGATCAGCGGGTTGTAGGGCGTCAGCCGATCGGCCAGCCAGTCGATCGTCTTCGTCCACTGCGAGAAGAGAATGGCCTTGCCACCGCAGGCGGCGATTTCTACCATGTCGGCCTGCAGCCGATCGAGCTTCGACGACTCGCCAGTGAGCGGATCGAAGTTCGTGATCTGCTTGAGCCGCAGCACCAGTTCGAAGACGTGCTGAATCGTGATCGATTCCTCGAGGTCGTTCAGCCGGACGATGCCATCCTTCTCGGCCTGATCGTAGGCCACCCGCTGAGCCGGCGCGAGATCGATTATCGAATCTCGATCGAGCCGCGGGGGCATGTCCTTCATCACTACGTCTTTGGTCCGGCGCAGGATGAACTCCCGGGCCAACCGTGAAAGCTGCCGGAGATCGGGTTCCGCGCGTGGCGGCACCACTCCCATGAACTCGAACAGGCTGACCAGTTCTTCCGGCCGATTCTCAATCGGTGTCCCCGTGAGGCACAGGCTACGATCGCGCGGGATCGCACGAGCCGTCGCTGCGGTCAGTGAGTCGCGATTCTTGATCCGCTGGGCTTCGTCCAGCACGACGAGATCGAACTTCGGCAGGATGCGCTCGCTCTCGATCTTGCCCGCCAGGCTTTCGAGATCGGGGTTGTCGCTCCAGTCGCGATTCGCCTCCAGGAGCATTTCCTGAAAGTCGCGAGTGACAAGTTCGTAGTTCGCGAGCAGCACGAACGAACCGGGCATCCGCCACATCATGCGGCGACGCTGACTGTCCCCTTCCATCGTCGTAATGGGGATCTCCTCGGCCCACATCTTGAACTCGCGCTGCCAGTTGGGAATGAGGGGCTTGGGGCAGA
>JANNSB010000033.1:0-6852 GCA_031402175.1 Planctomycetaceae bacterium | reverse complement strand
CATTCATCCGTGGTGCCGGGTCGGCAGGAGCCTCGCGGTCCAGGAAAAATGATTTACGAACTCACTCGGTCAGCGAGCTTGTCGACGATCAGCTTGCCGATGTTGAGTGATGCGGTCGCTGCCGGGGAAGGGGCGTTGCCGACATGTATGATGCGCTCGGTCTCCTGAAACACGAAGTCGTCGACCAGCTTGCCGTCGAGGCCCAGGGCCTGTGCGCGCACGCCAGCAGGGGCGGGCACGAGATGCTTCTCGCGAATCTCTGGTACTAGTTTTTGCAGAGCTTTCACGAAGGCCGACTTCGAGACCGAGCGCCACATCTCGCCGATGCCGGTCCGCCAGTTTCGCAGCGCCATCCGCAGAAAGCCGGGATAGGTGAGCGACTCGGCCAGATCCCGCAGGCTGATGTCCCGCATGCGATAACCTTCACGGGCAAACGCGAGCACCGCGTTCGGACCGCATTCAACGCCGCCGGTAATCATCCGTGTGAAGTGCACGCCGAGAAATGGAAACTTGGGATCGGGGACCGGATAGATCAACCCTCTGCATAGATGATGTGCTTCCGGCTTCAGCGTGTAGTACTCGCCGCGAAAGGGGACAATCTTCGCCGGCGGCGTCTGTCCGCTGAGCCGAATGATGCGATCGCTGTACAGCCCCGCGCAGGTGATGACCCAGCGGGCCTCGATGTCTCCCGCCCGCGAATTGATGACGACCTTGTCGGATTGATCGCAAATTCCGATCGCTTCGGCATTTGTCATGATCTCACCACCGCGCTCGCGGACGATCTCCGCGAGTCGCAGGCAGACTGCCCGGTAGTCGACGATGCCGGCTTCGGGAACGTGAATCCCCGCGACGCCGGCGGCATGCGGTTCGATCTCGCGGAGCCGGTCGCGATCAATCAGTTCACAGGTCACTCCGTTCGCCTGGCCGCGCGCAAGAATGTCGTGCAGTCGCGGCATTTCTGCCTCGGCGATGGCGACAATCACCTTGCCGCAGATGTCGTAGGGGATCTGCTCGCGCTCACAGAACTGCTGCATCGCGAGCTTCCCCTCGCGGCAGTTCTGCGCGCGCAGCGAGCCGGGGCGATAGTAGATGCCGGTATGCAGCACTCCCGAGTTGCGCCCGGTCTGATGCAGACCGAGTTCCGATTCCTTCTCCAGCAGAATGACCTTCAGTTTGGGAAAGCGTTCGAGCACACTCCAGGCCGTCGCCGTGCCGACGATTCCTCCTCCGACAATGGCGACATCACAGCGCTGCATGCGGGCAACTTAACGGCGGTCGAGCAGCCCCGCGAGCCGATGCAGGTTGTTCCAGGTATAGATGCCGGTATCGTGGCGATCGCTCCAGCCGATCCGCATGGCGTAGTTGCCGCAGAGTTCGGCCCCGTTGGCGATGATGTCGAGCGGAACGGCCTCGGGCGTCAGCATCACTTCTCCCGTCACTTCGTTGACGCAACTGGCACACGGGCAATGGCAGCGCAGGAAGTGGAAGGGGAACCGCACCGGCTGTTCGGTGGGCCAGACGATCTCCACGACTCCTTGCTCTTTGAGAACCTTCACCGATGTGGGAGCGTGCGACACAAGTTCATTCCTGTATAGGGAGCCAAAACGAATACGGACGGAGCGGCATGGGAGCCGCTCCGTCCGCAGACACTGCACACTTGAGTCAAATGACTGATCGATTCAGTTCGACGTGTCGGGCTGAACCTCGATCTCGATAGTCCGTTCGACAGCGTCGATTTCCACGCCGGGTTCGACGAGCTCTTCCGCCGGTGGCAGGGCGACGGCTTCGAGAATGTTGTCCACCAGGTCGTCGAAATACGTTTCGCTGAGACCTTCATGAATGCGGTAGACCTTGCCGTCGACGATGACGAGTGTCGTTGGGATCGCTTCGATGCTGAGCGGCGTCGACAGCAATTCCTCCTGATCCATCAGCACTGGCAGTTCCAGCGCCTCGGCGGCGAGGAAGTCTTCGATAGTCACCTGATCTTCGCCGACATTGACAGCGAATACAGAGACGGGGAGACCTTCTTCCGCGATGAACTGCTGCACTTCGACGAGTTGCGGCAACGCCTCGCGGCACGGTCCACACCAGCTCGCCCAGAAGTCCACGATCACGACGCGATTCTCGCATTCCCGGATGTTGACTTCTTCGCCGTCGAGATTCAGTAAGGCCACGCTGGGGAATTCCATATTGGTCATCGCATTGGTGATGTCGCCCGGTTGCGGCAGGGCGGACTCCGGAATGAAGTGGGCGTAGATCGAATAAGCGGTGCTGTCCTGCAACGCGCGGACTCGCACCGTGTACTGCTTGCCTCCTTCGACCTGCGTGAACACGGCCTCGTTGACGAGCGTGCCCATGTCGCTGTCCTCGTTCGCGAGCACCATGCCGCCGCGAGCATGTACTTCCAGCGCGATGTCGCCGGTTTCACCGCGAGTGAAGACGCTCAGGTAGCCATCCTCGCCCTCGGGAATCTGGATCGAGTAGTTCGAGTAGCCGACGACGACGCCTGCCTGACCGACACCCAGCACCAGATCCAGTCCCACCGGACCTTGCAAGCCGGGCATGGAAATGAAGCTCGCGCCCACGCGCACGGGGCCGGGAGTGCCGATCGAGCCGACCTCGACCACATACTCACCTGCCTCGGTCACGGGGATAGTGAACTGTTCGTTGTAGACCAGGCCGTCGGTATCGGAATCAACCGTGTAGACCTCGTTGCCTTCGCTGTCGAACAGCGACAGAGTGAGATCCTGTCCCCCTTCTTGTCCGGCAGGCGGACGGGCCACGACGGTCAGCATGCCGGGGCCTTCCAGGTTGACCACGAACAGCATCTCATCATTCGCGGCATTGGCCTCGATGACGGTACCCATCTCGAGTTCGAACTCCGCGAAGACCGGCGTGCTGAAAAACAGCGCCGCCAGCAAGGCCGCCACCAGCGGGCAGGCCCAGCACCAAGTCATATTCGCTTTCCGGTCCATGTGCATTTCTCCCAAGTGACAGAGTGAATTGGTGATGAGTCTATGTGTCGAATCGAACACCAGGGGCGCTCGTTCAAATACGATACCCGACCTAAATCGGGGATCACAAGCTCGCAGAATGAAGAACGTGCGAAACGCCTTGAACTTAGGTGGATTCGAGGTCTACTCCTCGATCCCCAGATGGGTCTTGTACCAGCCCATCATCGCCGGCGTAACCAGTTCTTCGTTTTGCTGCTGATTGAATCCGTGCGCGGCCCCTTCGATCACCAGCAGTTCGCTCGTCACGCCGGCTTCTTCCAGCACCGGCATGATGTTATTGGCATGCTCGATCGGTACCAGCAGGTCGAGGTCGCCGTGAATGATCAGCACCGGAGCGTCATCCTCGGTGACGTGCAGGATCGGCGAAACCGATTCCTCCAGCGAAGCGTCGAAATCGAGCGGTGGCTCCAGGCCGGGAACCGCGGCAATCGCCTCCGGAGGGTCGGTCGTCCAGCCGCGCAAGTCGGTCGGCGGATAGAGTGATACGCCGCACGCGATGCGGCTCGACTCGCGCAGCACGGGATCGACATTGCTTGCATCGCCGTCGTCGCCGGTTGTGGCGAGCATCAGTGTGAGATGGCCCCCCGCACTGCCACCCAGCACGCCAATCCGTTCGGGGTCGATGCCGTATTCATCGGCGTTGATCCGAATGAACCGCACGCAACGACTAACATCGGCCACCGCATCAGGCACCTGAAATCGCGGCGCGCTCCCGTGCCGCACGATGAACACGGTGATGCCTTCATTCAGCATCGGAGTGCTTGCAGGGATCAAATTGGCCGGTTCATTCCAGTTCGAATACCACCCGCCGCTCTGCAGGAACATCACCGCCGCGCCGTTGGGTTCGGCCGGCGTGATGACGTCGAACGTCAGCGCCATGCCGTCTTTGTGGCCGTAGACAACGTCGGCGGTGATCTTGGGATCATCGGCCATGGCGGACGACGCCATTCCCACGAAGCTGAAACACAACAGAGCACTCCAGCACATAAATCGTCTCGGCATGATGAACTTTCCTTGGCAAACGGCTGATGGGTATACGTCCGGCGTCGTGATTCGTCTGGTATAACGCGCGACATCACATTTTCTCAAGCGGCAGGTCGGTTGTCCCCGCGCAATGGCCGCGATATCGTGGCCGTCAAAGTCGCCTTTCGCTCCGTGAAAGCAGCGTAGCGGCGGCTGTCCCCAGCCGCCGAGACCAAAGGAGACGACCCGCCCCCTGTTGAGACTCGACGACCGGATAACACGTCCACGCGCGTTGCCCCGCGTCTGGGGACAGACGCGGCTACAAAAAATGACAGCCTCTCCGCAAAAAACAGCGTTGGTGCGTCTCACAACATTCCATGCAGTTAGGATTGCAAACGTATTTTGTCTTTCCGACGCGGCTTTCGCGGAGCGAAAGGCGACGATCACTGACCACCTGATTATTCCCCCATGAACCTCATCACCACGATCGCCGGCTCGCTGCTCGAAGGTTTCTTCCCCAAGGGCTGGGATCTCACCAAGATCGATGCCTGCGTCGATGACGATCCCGCCACGGTCGCCAACCGCCAAAGCTGGTGGCACAAAAAGTTCGAACCTGTCGCGTGCGATTCCTATGGCGACTTCGACACGTTCATGGGTCACGAGATCGCACTCACGATCAAACAGGCCCGCGATGCCGGCGAGAAGCTGGCGATGATTCTTCCCGTCGGCCCAATGGGGATGTACCGCTGGGCCGTCTACTTCCTCAAGGAGTGGAACGTCGCGTGTGACCATGTCTACGGCTTCAACATGGATGAATGGAGTGATGCGAACGGCAACACGCTCCCCTCATCGTATCCCGGTGCGTTTCAGTACGCAATGGAACAGGCCCTCTACAACCCGCTCGGCAAGCTCACGATCCCGAAGAAGCAACGGCACTTCGCGCTCAAGAAAGTGCTGCCGACGTATCCCGAACGCATCGGCGAACTGCGGGCAGCCGGGGCGAAGCTCGTTGTCGTGTTCGGCATCGGGCGAGTGTGCCACATCGCGTTCTGGGAGCCGCAGTTCGCGGGTGAGTTCGCCACGCTCAAGGAATGGAAGGCACAGACACATCGCATCGGCGCCAAGTTGCATCCGCTGACGATCGAACAGAACGCGATCACCAGCTTCAAGAGCCGCACGACATTGGTTCCCGCTTATGCGAATACGATCGGCCCCGGCCTCTTCCTCGGAGCCGACAAGATCATCGGCGGAGCCGACGGCACCCTCGGCCGCGGCATGGCGTGGCAGGGCCTCAGTTTGTGGATGACGCTGCGTCATGAGCCGACGCCGTGGATTCCTTCCAGCTTCATGCCGACGCAGCCGGGACGGTTGTTCTATCTGAAAGAACTTGCGGGGCCATTGCAGGCCGAATGCAATTGAGCGTTTTCAGGTAAATGTCGCCTTCACGCGCGCCGTCGGGCTATAATTCATGGACGTGGTCGTGAGTGGGCGAGTGAACTGATCGATCGAAGGTGGGTGAATGACGACGCTACTCAAACAAGCATTCGATGCCGCCGCGAAACTTCCGCCGGCCGAACAGGATCTCCTTGCCATGCGCGTCCTTGCCGAAATCGCTGCCGAAGACAGCTTCGACGAAGCGATCGCAGCGACGACCCACAAGTTGCGGTCCCTGGCGGCCGATGCCCTCGCGGAACATGCTGCCGGACACACTCGCCCGCTGGAGTAACGCGGCGGTAATGAACTCGCACACAACTCATCAGTTTAGAGAACTGTTTGCGGCGCTCCCGAAACAAATTCAACAGCAGGCACGGTCGGCGTACTCAATCTTTCTACAAGATCCCAGCCATCCAGGTCTAAGATTCAAAAAGGTCGATGCGGGGCCGCCGCTAGTCTATTCAGTGCGGGTCGGTGTTGCTTACCGCGCCTTGGGGACTGTGACCGGAGATACGGCCATCTGGTACTGGATCGGCTCTCACGCGGAATATGACCTGCTGCTCAGGCTCTTGTAGCCGTCGATTAAGGAATCATCGTGAATATCCTCGTTTCCGGCAGCAGCGGGTTGGTCGGCCGGCGGCTCATTGAGCTGCTCAAGTCGAATGGGCGTACGGTCATTCAACTGGTCCGCCGACAACCGACATCTCCGGCTCAACGCTTCTGGAACCCCGATGCCGGCACGCTCGATCCTGCCGTCTTCGACGGCATCGACGGCGTCGTGCATCTTGGCGGCGTGAACATCGCCGAAGCACGCTGGACCGAGAAACAAAAGACCCGCCTTCGCGACAGCCGCGTCGAGAGCACGTCACTGCTGGCCAGAACGATGGCGTCACTCGATCACAAACCCAGCGTGTTCGTGTGCGCATCAGCCATCGGCTACTACGGCGATCGCGGGGATGAAGAACTCGTCGAAGAGTCCCCGCCAGGTGAGGGGTTTCTTCCGGAACTTTGTCAGGCATGGGAGCAGGCGACGCGGCCCGCGGCCCATGCAGACATTCGCGTCGTCAACCTGCGCCTGGGCATGGTCCTCGCTCGCGAAGACGGCGCGCTGTCGAAAATGCTCACGCCGTTCAAGCTCGGTGTCGGCGGCGTCATAGGCGGCGGCAATCAGTACTGGAGCTGGGTCTCGCTCGACGACGCCGCCCGCATGCTCGAGTTCGCATTGACGCACGACGAACTGGGCGGCCCCGTCAACGGCGTCAGTCCGCAGCCGGTGACGAATCGACATTACACGAAAAGTCTCGGCAAGGCGCTCCATCGGCCGACGATCTTTCCGATGCCGGCCTTCGCCGCCCGCCTCGCGTTTGGAGAGATGGCTGATGCCTTGATGCTGTGCAGCGCGCGAGTCCTTCCCACGCGCCTCACCGCCGCTGGCTTCGAG
>JANNSB010000032.1:0-5306 GCA_031402175.1 Planctomycetaceae bacterium | reverse complement strand
CAACACACTGATGCTCGGCGCGCCCCTCTCCGACATGGGACTGAACGCCATCTTTCAGCCCGGCTCGCTGCTTGGCGTCAGCGATTCACCCGAAGCCGAAGCCCTGTTCGTCGGCATGATTGTGCAGCAGGCGTTCGTCGAGGTAAACGAAGAAGGGACCGAAGCCGCCGCCGCCACGGCGATCCTGGCTCCGTCGTCAGCCGCGTTCGCCCCGAAACCCACTTCCGAATTCCGGGCCGACCATCCGTTCGTCTACTACATCCAGGACCGCGAGACCGGCGCGATCGTCTTCATGGGCAGGATGACGACGCCGGAGTGAACGCGAAGCCCGCCGCATCACTTAGACCCTGGCGAGTCGTTGGGGGCTAAGTGTGGGCGACAGAAAAATGAGCGGGACACGGCGCCCAACTCGCATGCCTGTCCTGCTTCGCGATGCCGGCATCCAGGATGCTGTTCCTTAGTCGCCAAGCGACATGCCGCACGACTGGCCCGCCACATCCAAGAAAAATAGGCCGCGCTGGCGAGTAGCGCGATGATCGCAGCAACCAGCCAGCGGAAGCCATTCACGATGCCAAACCACTCCAGACCTAGATACCATCAGCCGGCTTGAGCCTGGGCTTCGTACTGATTGAGCTTGTTGTACAGCGTCTTCAGCGCGATGCCGAGTTCGTCCGACGTTTTGGGCTTGTCGCCGTCATACTTCTCGAGCGTCTGCACGATGACTTCCATCTCGATCTCGCGCAGCGACAGCGGGTGCGGGAAATTCGTCACCAAGAACGGCTTGTCTCCCTGCGATGTGCGTTTTGACACGCTCATCGGCAGGTGTTGAGGCTGTATCGTCCCGCCTCCCGACAGAATCACCGCGTGCTCGATGGCGTTGGCGAGTTCGCGGACGTTGCCGGTCCATTCGTGCGTCCGCAGGATCCGCAGCGTTTCGTCGTCGAGGATCGTGTTGGCGTCTGCACCCTTCTTGATGTGCCGGGCCACCAGAAACTTCGCAAGCAAGGGAATGTCTTCCTTACGATCGCGCAAGGGGGACAGTCGAATCTCGAACGTGTTCACGCGGAAGAACAAGTCCTCGCGAAATGTCCCCTCGTGAACCATGTCTTCGAGGTTGCGATTCGTGGCACAGACAATGCGAACATCCACATGAAACGCATCGTTTTCGCCAACACGACGGACTTCACCTGATTCCAGAAACCGCAGCAGCTTAACCTGCATCGCCTTGCTGAGTTCACCCAGTTCGTCGAGGAACAGCGTCCCGCCGTCGGCCACTTCAATGAGACCCTTGCGCGCGGAGTCGGCGCCCGTGAACGCCCCCTTCTTGTGACCGAAGAGTTCGCTCTCGACGAGATGTTCCGGCAGCGCGCCGCAGTTGACGGCGACGAAGGGCATCGTGACGCGGTGGCTCAGGTCGTGGATTCGACGGGCGACAAGCTCCTTGCCAGTCCCGGTGTCGCCGAGGATCAGTACGCTGGAGTTGGTCGGCGCGATCCGCTCGACAAGCTGCTTCACCCGCAGCATCGGTGGCGTCTCGCCGATCAGGTCCGACGTGCCTTGTACTGCTTTCAGGCGGCCTTCGAGGGCGACGGCTTTGTTCTCAAGCGTCGCCTTCTCGGCCACGCGGCTGAGGACGTTCGCAATCTCGACCAGCCTGCAGGGTTTGCGAAGAAAGTCGTAGACGCCGGCTCGCAGGGCCTGAATCGCATCGTCGATCCCGCCGTGACCGGTGCTGATAATAATTGCCGTCGAGGGCGCCACCTGCTGAATGTGGTGGATCACGTCCCAGCCGCTCAGGCCGGGCATCTTCAGGTCGATAATCGCGGCATCGAACGACTGCTGCTCCAGCACCTTGAGGGCGACCTGGCCGTCTTCGCAGACGACGGAGTCGTGCCCCATGCGGGGCAGTTCCTTCTGCATCACCTGTCGGATCGGCGCTTCGTCGTCGACAAACAGGACTCGCAGTCGCTTGGCTGGTGCCGAGTTCAAACCGTCGCTCCCTGACGTGCAAGAATCCATCCGTGGCCCGGCCCCCGGCGGCATCTTGCCAGCGTGGACCTGCCTGTTTTTCCGCTGTTTTCTTGAGTTTCGCGGGCAAAGCCAAAGGGCCTCGCCCGGAAGGCGGCGGTTGATAACAGAATCGAGAAATCGAGTCCATAGCGAAGAAATGCCGCTGTGATTGCGCGCACGTTGGGACAGAAGAAGAAGAAGAAGAAGAAGGATAACGGGGGACCACCTCTCTGGATCGCCGACAACTCCCTGGGGTGAGGGAAACCGCTCGGTGGCTGACGCCGATGCGACTTGCATCGAATCAGCTCCCTCGACGATGCTCGATCGAACACTTGCATTAGTGACCCTCCGCTGCGTTCTGGACACGGAATTGGGAAAAACTGGCATCGGCGAATGTACCTTCTCTAACCAACCCGTTGCGGTTGCGCGGGGAGCAGGCCGGAGACGCTGGTTCGGTGGCTGGGGTCGACCAGCGGGAGCCCCCAGCCGAGACGTGAGTGGTCGTGCATCCGCGGATGGCCCCCGATAGCACGGCTATCGGGGCCACCCGCGTATCCCATCTCGCCAGGTGCCACTCCAGCCACTGGTGAGTTGACCTGAATTGGGTGGCACTGGTCGGCTTGTCCGCCAGTGAAAACGGTGGCAAGAGTCGCCCATGCAACCTCACCGCAATCTTCAATCCCGTGCGTCGCGGCCTCGTGCAGCGGGCTTCGGACTGGAAATGGTCGAGTGCCCGGTGGTATGAATCAGATGGGAAGTTGATCGATCCCGACCTCCCGACAATTCACGGGCTGCCGTGGTCGTTGTTCACCGCCATGAAAGACCGGTAGCCACGTCCACTCACCACTCGCACTGGCGGACAAGCCGACCAGTGGCACACTTTTGGATATGATCACCAGTGGCACCAGGCGGGAGGCTTCTAATGTACAACCATATTGAAGAAGCTCAGGCGATCATCGAAGGATTGGAGGAAGCAGGATATCGAGATTTAGCGGTAACACTTTCTCAAGATCTGTGCAGTTCGCTTGGGGTTGAGATCTGTATGGCCTTACGTTGGCATTTGAAGCAGTTTCGGGATACGGATCAGCTGACTCTTCCAGAACTTCGCTTACGAATCAACACACTGATCAGTTATCTTGACCGCGTCTTATCTTAGGGAAGATCGTACGTGAGTTGAAACTGTTCGGCGAGCGAACCACCAGCACGTATGATGCAGCCAGAAAGGAAGTCAAACAGAGATTCGCTAACGGCACATGGACCTCTCACACGTACGATGCGGCCAACAACGAAACGCTGGTGACAACGCGGAGAGCCAACAACTCCCTCGTGTCCTCGTTTGCGTACCAGTACAACTTCAACAACCAGCGGACTCAGGTCGTCAACCACGAGGGGGATGTGACGACCTATGTGTACGATGCCACGAGCCAGTTAGTCGCTGAGCGGCATACGGAGGGAGTGTGAGATGATCACGACCTATACCTACGATGCCGCGGGGAACCGGACGCGGCTGACCGTGGACGGGGCGCTGACCACCTATGCCTACGACGCCGGCAACCGCCTGCGGCGCAGCCAGGAGGTCTCGGGCATCACCACGTTCACGTTCGACAACAACGGCAACCAGCGGCGGATGCTGTCCCCCATGGGGGAGATTACGAGCTACTCCTGGACGTTCGAGAACCAGCTCAGCCGGATCGAAGATCCCGACACTGCGCTGACGACCTACACCTGGGCGCCGGTCAACCGCCGGGGAGTGGAACTGCGGATCAGCAAGGAGACCGAGGACGTCCTGACGAACTACCTGTGGGACGACCAGCGGCTGTTGATGGAGACGGACGAGGTGGGTGCGGTGGAGGCCGAGTACACGCTGCAGCCGATGGCCTATGGTCCGCTGGTCTCAGCGTCGTGACAGCGGTCGGGTGGCACGCCGCGAGCGACGTAGGAGCGAGGGGCGTGGGAGGCGCGAGGGCATCTCCGAACTGTCGCTACGCATGTGCCGTAGGGTATTCTTGAGCCGAACCGTGTTGAACAACCGAGGCTCACTCCGCGATTCACCACGCCGCTCCCGTTGGTTCCGTTGGTCGTGGCGTGCCACCCGACCGGCGGAAGCCGTGGGAGGTTGAGAGAGGGCGTCAATGAGACGAGAATCTCGGTGACCGATGACAGCGTGAACCCAACCTCCGATCGACTTCGTCGACCCAATTGACAAGCAATCTGGGCCACCCGCGGGGCATGAATCGTTTCTGGAACTTCATAGCTCTCCGGTGCCCCGCCGCTGCTGAGCGTGGTCGTTCGGCTCAGAATCAGAGGCCACAGAATGATGATCGAGAAAAGGCACAGCCCATGATCGACGACCAGGCGCTGCTATCGGCCATCATCGCCGACCCCGACGACGATCGACCGCGGCTGGTTTACGCGGACTGGCTGGAGGAACACGGCCAGCGCGACCGAGCCCGGTTGATCCGCGTGCAGATCGAGCTGGCACACATGCCGGACAACGCGGACGACACCATCGCGTTGCGGGCCGAGGAGGAGCAACTGGAGGCCGCCTGCGAGAAGGCCTTGCCTCGGTTGGACGGAATCTCCTGGGGAAGTTTCGACCGTGGTCTGGTCCGCACTGTCTGCGCCGACAACCCGGCTGCCTTCCAGCGCCATGCCGGCGTCATTGGCGACATGGGCTCGGTGGTTCGCCTGTCGTTTGACAATCTCGATGGCTTCGACGTTCTCGCCCAGGTGTCCGCCCTCGCCCGGTTCACGGAACTCAACGTCTACCTTGACGACCACATTTACGCCCGCAACGGTGATCCCGCGCATCGTTTCAATGACGATCTTCAAGCGGTGCTGGCATCAGCCCACTGCCCGCGTTTGCGCATCCTGACTCTGAATACCTGCCAGCTTGGGCCACGCGGGGCGAAGGCGCTGGCCGACTGCCCCCAGATGGAGTCGCTGGTCGACCTATGTCTACTCGACAATTACATCGGCGATGAAGGGATGGCCGCCCTGGCCGCCTCGCCCTACCTGACGGCGGTGCGCAATCTGCGCATCGACTTGAACAACATCGGTCCGGCCGGGGTCGAGGCGTTGGCAGCATCGGCCAGCCTCGGTGGACTGGAGGAACTGTTTCTCGGCGAATTCTGGCAGCACAAGATTGGCCCCGCTGCCGTACCAGTTTACCGCCTCGGTGATTGGTCTTGTGTGTCTGGCGGTGTGAGTGCATTCTGTGGGGGCCATGGATGGTCGAAAGCCCACATATGAAGAGTTGGTCGAGCGGGTCGCGGAGCTGGAGGCTCAGGTCGCTG
>JANNSB010000031.1:0-1947 GCA_031402175.1 Planctomycetaceae bacterium | reverse complement strand
GCCGCCGTGCCAGTCCCAACGGCTGTAGTTGAGCGACACGAACCTCGCACCCGCCTCGACCAGCCTGCGGGCAATGCAGAAGTTTTCGACCATCTGCGGCGCGCCGTCCCGCTGGAACTCTTCGTTGCTCTCGCCATAGCGCGCGAGAATGCGCGGGTCTTCTTTCGACAGATCGAGGGCGTCGGCCAGTTGCGAACTGGTGAGAATCCCCATCGCCTGCTGCAGCGAGGAATCCAGGCTGCCCATATTGTTGTGCGTGTCGAGCGACTGCTTGAAGTTGTCGAACGCGGATCTGAGGCCGGCCCGATCCTGCAGGCGTTCGAGCGTGATCCCCTGCAGCACCATGCTCTCGGAATTGCCGCGGGCTTCGCGGCCGAGCACATTGAACGGCGCATGCTGCATGCCGACCATGCCCCCTTCACCCGGCTCGCCCCAGCCTCCGTTGCCGGTCGTATACATCAGGGCGATGTGTGGCGGGACGGCTTCGGTCACCGGACCCTGGAAGTGCGACACCCAGGCCCCGCCGGACGGCCATCCACCGGGCGGCCGACGTTCGTCAAACCTGCGGCCCGTCATGCACTGATACGAATCGTGCCGGCCGTCGGAGTCGTCGAGCGAGCGGACAAAGATCAGCTTGTCCGCAATGCTCGCCAGGCGCGGGAAGAGTTCGCAGATCTCGATGCCGGGGACGGTGGTCTGAATGGGGACGAACTCGCCGCGAATCTCGCGCGGGGCATCGGGCTTCAAGTCCCACATGTCGAGGTGCGACGGCCCGCCGGGCAGATAGACGTTGATGATCGCCTTGTGCGACCGGTCGCTCGGGTTCGCCCGCAGCACATCGGGCAGAGCCAGCCCGCCAAGAGCGAAGCCGCCGATGGTGAGGAACCCGCGACGCGAAAAGCCGTCGCAGAAGCCAGATTGAGGTTTGCCGCCGAGGATCGTCAACATACGTGGCTCCTGACACCGTGTTGAAACCAGACGGGAACCGAACCGCCGAACGCCATCCCCCTGCGACGCCTCTCCGTGCCGCCACAGGATACATCGGTCACACCGCCTTCGCTTGATAGGTAAGTTTAGGCTTATGAATGAATGGGCGTCAATTGGAGGCTGGGATTTCGGGGTTAGTTCGAGGGAATTGTTGGCCGTCGTTCGAGGTCTGACGGCAGGTCGAAATGGGCGGCAAGTCTGACATCCAGCATGCCTAACCTGTTTCGTGATGCAGGCATGGCACTTAAGTCATGCCACCCTGCCGCAGAGCAGTTCGGACAAGCAATCTTGATGGTCTCTGGCATCTCTCACTCGCCGGCTGATGGCCATGGATTCAGCAGAGGTGAGAGCGTAACGCGGTGACGGGACGAGAGCCAATGTCGCGGCTCGTCAATCGGTCGCCGCGAGTGCCATGCGGCCACAAAAAAACGCCACCCGGAAGGATGGCGTTCGGTCTCTCGTGCTGAGTTCAGAAACTATGCAGCCGCCTGCGCCTTTCGATTGCGCCGCAACCGCAGTCCGATGCCGCCGAGGGCCGTCAGTCCCAGCAACGCCATGCTCACCGGCTCGGGGGTGGAGGTGGTCTGGACCTCGACGACACCGAACGTCACGTCCCAATCGTTGACGAATGTTACGACATCGTGCCATTGTCCCTGAACTCCCCAATTGTCGCTGGCAACCAAGCCCGCGTAGTCCTCAACGTTGCCCTCATACGATTGTGGTTCCCCAGCATTCCAGTTGGTGTATGTGACCGGTGCGCCGCTTGACCAAACGAAGGTGGCCTCCGAGCGTGAGAGCGTAAGCCTCCGCGTCTGACCAGGAGATTTTCAAGCCTCCACTGTTGGCGACGAGATGGTAGGTGTGACCGCCGAACGACTCGGTCTGCAGGATCATCCCCCCCTCAACTTGTGTCGAGATGCCGACCACCAAGCACACCATTACCAATCGAATCATTGTGTC
>JANNSB010000030.1:0-1878 GCA_031402175.1 Planctomycetaceae bacterium | reverse complement strand
TCGCCTTGTTGAACTCCCCGCACGTCGATGTGCAGGCTTTGTCGGCCCGCTGCGTCGGCTTGTGGAGCGTCGCTGATTCCGCCGATGATCTCGTCGCTCTGGCCACGCGCTCGCTCGCGCAGACCGCTTCGAGCCGCACTCGGGGATGCTCGTCCTGCACTCGCTTGGCAAGCCACTCGAAGGCTTCGGGAATGCGCTCGTGCCATTCGCCGAGCGTTCTCGTCGCGGTCGCCCGCGCGCCCGGGTCGCGAGAGACCAGCAGCGAATAGAGGAGTTCCGGTTCGACGATGTCGAGACCCTGATAGATGTTGAGAGACTGCAGGCGATGCCGATGATAATGCTGCGTGCTGTTGTCGAGGTTCGTCATCCAGCGGCGGACCTCGGGAAGAATGTCCCGTCCACGTTCGACCAACACTCGCTTCGCATGCTCCCGCTGAAACGCCTCGGGAGAGGAGAGCAGACTGATCAACTCGGCATTCGTGGCCGTCGACAACTGCGTGTACTCCACCAGCGGACGTTCGGGAAACGTCACTCGCCAGATGCGGCCGTGGACGTGATCACGGCGTTCATCGCGAAAGTCGACCTCGCCGTGCTGAATGATCGGGTTGTACCAGTCGGCGATATAGAGCGCGCCATCAGGTCCTATCTTCACATCGATGGGACGAAACGCGACGTGGTCCGAGCGAATCACTTCCTGCTGTTCGACGGAGACGAAGCCCGCGCCTTCCTCGCGAATCACGAACCGACACACGCGATGGCCACGAAAATCGTTCGTGATCATGCTCCCCTGCCAGTCGTCCGGCAGATGGCTGCTGTAGGCGGCCTCCACCCCGCAGTGCTTTGGACTGCCGGGATTGAGGCCCGACAGAATCCGCTCGGCCCCAAAGGCCTTGTAGTAGTACGCGCCGGGCACGAGATAGTTGATCCCTTCGCCGCCGGCTCCATCAGTGGCGAACGTGGTGCCATGATCGTCGAACACGGTGCCCCATTGATTGACCAGACCGCGTGAAAAGACATCAAGCTGCATCGAGCGCGGCCAGAACTGCCACACGCCGCCGGCGTTCAAGCGGCGCACGCCCCAAGGCGTTTCGATGTGACTATGAATGTAGATCGACTGATTGAAGTACATCCGCTGCTCCGGCCCCCAGCGCAGCGTGTGGATGATGTGATGCGTGTCTTCGGTGCCAAAACCCGACAGCACGATGCGTCGTTCATCCGCTTTGCCGTCATCGTCGGTGTCGCGAAAGTGCAATAGCTCCGTGCTGGCGCCGACGTAGACGCCGCCGTCACCGGGGACGACGCCCGTGGGGATGAGTAGCCCATCGGCAAAGATCGTCGTCTGGTCGGCTGTGCCATCATGATCCAGGTCTTCGACATAGAGAATGCGATCGTTGGCGACCTGTCCGGGTTCGATCAGCGGGTAGACTTCGCTGCTCGCGATCCACAGCCGGCCGTCGGGATCGAAGTTCATCTGAATCGGCTTGGCGATCGAGGGATCGGAGGCATACAGGTTCACCTCGAAGCCTTCCGGCAGGACGAACGTCGCCCGTTCCAGTTCGGGATCTGGATCGGGGATATCCCGCAGTTCCCGCTGCGCGAAGACCGGCGCCCCCCAAGTAAATGCCGTTAGCACAAAACCCCAGCGAATGACGTGGGCAAATCGTCGAACGTCGGCGCGAATCATGGGTCAATCTACGGAAGGTGCGGCTTGGAAACGCAGACTCGCAAGTATCACAGTCGTCGGACCCGATCGCAACTCGCACACTGATGCCGTGGAGTACGGCCTTTAGGCTGCCGGGACAGGCTAAAGCCTGGACTCCGCGAGCCAACGAAAGGATCATTCGTCCGGGAGATAGTCGAACCGGAAGCCGGTCCCCG
>JANNSB010000029.1:0-6185 GCA_031402175.1 Planctomycetaceae bacterium | reverse complement strand
TGCTCGGCCTGCCGTCGGGCATCGCTTCGCCAAGATTGCCGCCGTGACACAGCCGATGGCTTGATGTGTCTGCCAGCGTGACCGCGCCGCGGAGCCGGCGCCCCGTGCGGCTGATGTCCTTGTGACAGAGCACGATGGCGGCGGCTCCCGAACCGATCGTCAGCGAGGCGAATTCGAGTTTGATCGACTTGCGGGTAATGGCGTCATCCTTCAAGAGTCGTTCGATGGTGCCTTCCACAAGCGGTCTGCCGATCTCCGCCCCCGTGACAACGCCGACCTGATAGCGTCCGGCTTCGATCCCTTCCGCCAGCAGCAGCATGCCGTTAAGCAGTCCAAGGCAGGCATTGCTCACATCAAGAAACGTCGTGCTCGCCGGCAGCCCCAAAGCATGATGCACGCCAGCCGCGGTCGCGGGTTCCATCTGATCGCGACAGACCGAACCATGCACCAGCGCCCCGACCTGCGATGGCTCGATTCTCGCCGACCGCAGCGCCGTGGCGGCCACATCGGCAGCCGGCCCGCCGGGGAGCGTACCTGGCGGAAAGAACCGGCGTTCGCGAATTCCCGTCATCAATTCCAGCCGACCGGCGGGCAGGTTCAGCCGTTCGTAGACGGGTGCCAGCCGTTGCTCGATCTCATCGGAAGTGACGACGTGTTCCGGCAGCAGGGCCTCGACCGACTCGATGCAGACGTTTTCGAATCGCATCGGTTACTCCGCCGTCCCTGGTGTTTCGCCTGATTGCGAACCATCGCCGAGTTGATTCCAGAAAACTGTCGCCGGGGAGTGAGTGTCGCTAGTTTCGATGAAATTCCCCGCGATCAGATCGACATCCCCGTCCAGATCGAAATCGCCGCAGGCCAGAGTCGCGTGCTCAGGACGGCCCTGTTCGATCGCATGCCTTTGAAACCTACCGGGCTCTGTCTGCTCCAGCCAAATGACGGAATCGAAATCCTTGGGGTCGCGTTCGCTGAGTGTTTTCGCGGGGAGCAACGCCACAGCCGCGATGTCCTGATCGCCGTCGCCATCCAGATCGGACACCAGAGCACGGTGCACGCCGGGCATCATCGTCAGGCGATGTTCCTCGAACTGCAAGTCACCCTGATTCTCCAGCCACGAGATCCCGTGATAGGGCTTCACCTCGAACGAGTCGAATGTGTCGCCGTTCGTGTAGAGAATGTCGATGTCGCCGTCGAGGTCGAGATCGACAAGTTCGATGCCGCTGGAGCCATAAGCGGGATCGGGGGCGTTGAAGAGCGGCACCTTGCGAAAGCCCGCTACTTCGTTGAGGAAGGCCGTCACCGTTTCATGTTCCTGGCTGATCAGGGCGATAAAATCGAGCCGTCCGTCCTCATTGATGTCGACCGTGGGGAGCTGAATCGTTCCCGGACGGTCATCGAGGATCGTGTTGGAGAACGCCGCCCGGCCGTCATCGCCTGGTTCATTGATAAGCAAATGTATGCCGCCGGTCGTGTGCCAGCCGAAAACCCCCACGATCAGGTCGAGGTCGCCGTCGCCGTCGAAATCGCCTGGGCGAACGTCACTCACGCGCCCCACGCCTTCCAGCAGAGTAACTGTCGCATTAGCCGACGGTTCTCCATCAACCACCCAGACGAGCTTTCCCCGGTCATGGTCTTCGGGAAGAAAGCTGCCGAGGTCGGTGACGAGCAGATCGGGAATGCCGTTGCCGTCCAGGTCGCCATACCGCACGGCACAGGGATTGGCGGCTATGTCCGCCAGTTCCCATTTCGTGGCTCCTTGGACGTCAGTGAGGCAGATCCGCCCCGACTTCATGTCGCTCGTCAAGAACTGCCCGGGATCGGTCTCTGGCGAGGGCAATTCCAAGAACGAGATGGTCGGCGCGTCCATGAGAGACGGATTCGAGTCGACAACCTCGGCCTCGAACGCCAGCGGAGACGATTCGGCGGTCTCCCAAACCGGTTCCGGCAGCATTTCGGGAGCAAGCGAGCGAAAGTACTCGACCACAGCCGCCTGCGGTGGAGGGTCTAGATCGTGCCGATTCGCCTTGAAATAGAAGTCGAAGCCTTGTCGAACCTCGTCGTACCACGCGACCTTGGTAAAGCTTTCGGGCCTCGGCATCACATGACAGTCGCTGCAAAACACTCGAATCTGAGCCTCGAGTTCCGCATCGGTCGACGTTGAAGCTACCGTGCTGGCGGTGGATGTCGTTCCAGAACCGGATACCGGCGCGTCATCATCAGGGCCGCATCCCTGCAACAGGACGACGGCGAAAAGCCATGATAATCGATAACACCGCGTCGAACGTGACATCAGGTCTCCCAAGTACATTGATCTTCTCGCGGGCATCGTGGATGTCAACGCACGCGACGATTGCAGCGACGGCGGCAGGGAAACAACGATTCGCGGTGGACGGCTGTCTTGTCCCCCTGAGAATGCAGAACTAGAATTCCCGCAGTGAACAGCAATTCATCGGAAAAGCTAGATGTTTGGGGAAGGATTCCCGTCAGTGCCCCATCCCCGCCGGGGGCGACTCACACGCCGGTTGTGTGATAGAGGCAGGCATAGGAGATAGATGATGTACGAGAGATTTACCGATCGGGCCCGCAAGGTGATGCAACTGGCCAACCAGGAGGCCCAGCGCTTCAACCACGAATACATCGGCACCGAGCACATTCTGCTCGGTCTGGTGAAGGAAGGTTCCGGCGTCGCGGCCAACGTGCTCAAGAACCTCGACGTCGATCTGCGGAAGATTCGCATCGAAGTCGAAAAGATCGTCCAGTCGGGGCCCGACATGGTCACGATGGGCAAGCTCCCGCAGACTCCCCGCGCCAAGAAGGTCATCGAGTACGCGATGGAAGAGGCTCGTAATCTCAACCATAACTACGTCGGCACCGAACACCTGCTGCTCGGACTGTTGCGTGAACAAGAAGGCGTCGCCGCCCAGGTGTTGATGAACCTCGGCCTGAAGCTGGAAGACGTCCGTGAGGAAGTGCTCAACCTGTTGGGGCATGGCCTCGAAGGTTCCGAGGCCGGCGAGCGACCGGCCGCCGGTCCCTCGGGCAAGGCCAGCAAGAGCAAGACCCCCGCACTCGACAGTTTCGGGCGCGACCTGACGGAACTCGCGCGGCAATCGAAACTCGATCCAGTGATCGGACGCGAGACCGAGATTGAGCGTGTGACGCAGATCCTCTGCCGTCGTCAAAAGAACAACCCCGTGTTGCTCGGAGAAGCCGGCGTCGGCAAGACCGCCATCGTCGAAGGCTTCGCGCAATTGGTGGTCGACGGCAACGTTCCCGAACTGCTGCGGGATCGCAGAATCGTCGTGCTCGATCTGGCAATGATGGTTGCCGGCACCAAGTATCGAGGCCAGTTCGAAGAGCGCATCAAGGCGGTGATGAACGAAGTCCGCCGGGCGCGAAACGTCATCCTCTTCATTGACGAATTGCACACCCTCGTCGGAGCAGGTGGAGCCGAAGGCGCGATCGACGCCTCGAACGTTTTGAAGCCTGCCTTGAGCCGTGGCGAACTGCAATGCATCGGCGCCACGACGCTGGACGAGTACCGCAAGTACATCGAGAAAGACGCCGCCCTGGAACGCCGATTCCAGATGGTGATGGTCGATCCCCCGTCGCGATACGAGACGATTTCGATTCTGCGCGGACTCCGCGAACGGTACGAACAGCACCACCGCGTGCAATACACTGACGACGCCCTAGAGAAGGCCGTCGAACTTTCTTCGCGATACATCACCGGACGCTGCCTGCCCGACAAGGCGATCGACGTGATCGACGAGGCCGGCGCCCGCGTCCGGCTCAAGTCGATGGTCCGCCCGCCCGATCTCAAGGAACTGGAAGAAGAGATCGAGCGGCTCAACACCAAGAAGGACGAAGCCGTCGCCAGCCAGGACTTTGAAAAGGCGGCGAAGCTTCGCGATCAGGCGGATAAGCTCAAGCGCAAGAAAGAACAGATCAATCGCGAATGGCGGCAGAAGTCGGAAGAGACCGACGGCACCGTCGATGCCGAAGTGATTGCCGAGGTCGTTTCCAAGATGACCGGCGTGCCGCTCACCCGCCTCTCCAGCGAGGACACGGTTCGCCTGCTGGAGATGGAGAAGGAACTGCATCGCCGCGTGGTCAGTCAGGACGAAGCGATCAAGGTAGTCTGCAAGGCCGTTCGCCGCAGCCGCAGTGGACTGAAGGATCCCAAGCGTCCGATGGCGACGTTCCTGTTCTCCGGCCCCACGGGCGTCGGCAAGACGCTCTTGGCCAAGACTCTCGCCGAGTTCATGTTCGGCGAAGAGGACGCACTCGTGCAGGTCGACATGAGCGAGTACCAGGAACGGCACAACATCAGCCGCTTGATCGGCGCGCCCCCCGGATATGTCGGCTACGAAGAAGGGGGCCAGCTCACCGAGCGCATCCGCCGCCGGCCGTATTCGGTCGTGCTGCTGGATGAAATCGAGAAGGCGCACCCCGATGTCTACAACATGCTGCTCCAGATCATGGAGGAAGGGCATCTGACCGACAGCTTCGGGCGCAAGGTCGACTTCAAGAACACGATTCTCATCATGACGACGAACGTGGGAGCCAAGGCGATCTCCAGCCCTTCGTTCGGGTTCACCGGCGGCGACAGCGAGGCCGCGCATGACGAGATGAAGAAGAACGTGCTTGCCGAAGTCAGCAAGCGGTTCAAGCCCGAGTTCATCGGCCGACTCGACGAGATCGTGGTCTTCAAGAAGCTGACGCAAGACGACATGAAGTTTATCGTCGACATCGAACTGTCGAAGGTTCGCGAACGGCTCAAGGAGCGCGGTCTGACGATCGAACTCACCGATGCCGCGAAGGCGTACGTCATCGCCAATTTGAAGAAGGACGGCGATCGCGACCATAACGACTACGGCGCGCGCCCGTTGCGGCGCGCGGTCGAGATGTTCGTCGAGGATCCCCTGTCGGAGGAACTGCTCCGCGGGGTCTTCGAGGGAAAGAACCATATTCGCGTCGATGTCAAGCAAGTCGGAGACGAACAACGGCTCGACTTCGAAGGCATGATCGTCGATCAGGAACCGTCCGACACGCCCGAACTGGCGGTTGTGGGAACGTCGGATGAACCGGAAGCCGCGGAGTAAGTCCATTCGCCTTCAAGCCCCAACTCGAATGTTCGTGGAGTGACAGCCGCAACGGACTCACCGTGTCAATTGACTGACGCCCGCGGAGAAAGTGCGCGGAAATTGCAGACTGCCCCTCCGCCTCAAGTGGATCGAGTCCGCCCGATTGCGATGGCGTTCAGGTCGCATGTACGATCTGAGTGACATGTTCGGCAGTCTGCTCCCACCTTGATGTGGAACCCCTTCCGAGTCGCGCGCGGGAACTCATCGGACGACAGTGACGCCCGGAATGAGGTGATGCTGCGCGAGATTCCGATTCCCTGTCTGTGGCTCTTCGGCAAGACGGGGAGCGGCAAGACATCCTTGATTCGTTATCTGACGGGGGCCAGTGACGCCGAGATCGGCAACGGATTCCGACCGCAGACTCGGCAGTCCAGGTTGTATGAGTTTCCCGACGAGGGAATGCCGTTACTCCGGTTTCTGGATACGCGCGGACTGGGCGAGGCCGCCTACGATCCCGGCGCCGACATTGATGGATTCCATCAACAGGCACATCTGCTGATCGTCACTATCCGTGCGACGGATCGTGCTCTTGGCAGCGTGATCGATCCATTGAAGGAGATCCGCCGGCGGAACCCGGAGCGTCCCCTGCTGCTGGTGATCACCTGCCTGCATGATGCGTACCCGGGTGAACAACACCTTGACCCCGATTCATTCACCGAGAATCCGCGTCCGACGGCGACCAATGTCCCCGAATCGCTCACGCGCTGTCTGGATGCGCAGTACGAGAGATTCGACGGCTTGTTCACGCGCGCGGTTCCCATCGACCTGACCCGGCCGGAAGAAGGATTCACGGTTCCCAACTTCGGCGGTGAACGACTCAAGCGTGCCATCCTCGACCTGTTGCCGGCGGCGTATCGACAGACTCTGTTGCAGATGGAGCATGTGCGCGACGCTCTCGGCGACTTGCATCGACAACGCCACGAACGGACGATCATCGCTCACAGCGTCGTGGCGGCGTCGGCCGCAGCCGTGCCGCTCCCCTGGATCGATATTCCCGTCGTCATGGCCACGCAATCGCATCTGTTGCATCGGCTGGCG
>JANNSB010000028.1:0-7155 GCA_031402175.1 Planctomycetaceae bacterium | reverse complement strand
CAGTCGGTGAAGGATGATCTGGTCGGTGACGGCGGCATCATGGATTTGTGGGTGCGTGAGGCCCGGCTGTTCAACATCCGCGCCTGCTTCACCGGCATCTGGATCGAATCCCGCGAACATCCCGACGCCCTCGCCGAGATTACTTCGCTTTGTCAGGCCCAGGGATGGATTCTCACGCACTGGAACCTGGAACAGGGCCTGTCGGTGGCCGGCCGATCGATCGCCGAGACCCCCACCAATGATCCCCTGGCCGCCATCCGCAGTCTGTCGGCGTTGGCGCAACCCGAAGGCACGACGCTGCTGGTCCTGGAGAACTTCCACCGGTTCCTGAACTCGGCGGAGATCATCCAGGCGCTGATTCAGCAGATTCAGCAGGGAAAGCAGCAGCGCACGTTCATTGTCATCCTGGCGCCGATCGTGCAGCTCCCCATCGAACTCGAAAACCTGTTCGTCATCATCGAGCACGACCTGCCGAGCCGGGAACAACTTCTAAGGATCGCGCAGGAAATCGCCACCGAGGAGGGGGAACTCCCTGGGGGCACAGCGCTCGATCAGGTGCTGGATGCGGCCATGGGGCTGACGCGGTTCGAGGCCGAAGGCGCGTTCAGCCTGTCGCTGATCCGGCATCGGTCACTGACACCGGAGGCGGTTTGGGAACTCAAGACCGGACTGCTAAAGAAAAGCGGCCTGCTCAGTCTCCACCGCGGCGGCGAGTCGTTCCGTGACCTCGGCGGCCTCGATCCGTTGAAGGCGTTCTGCCGGCGCTCGCTGCTCCGAACTGCCGGACCTGATCGGCAGCGGCCGAGACCGCGGGGTATCCTGCTGCTGTCTCCGCCCGGTTGCGGCAAGAGCCAGTTCTGCAAAGCCCTGGGGCATGAGACCGGCCGTCCCACGCTGACTCTCGACATCGGCGGGTTGCTGGGTTCGTTAGTCGGCCAGACGGAGCAGAACATCCGCCGCGCTCTCAAAATCGCCGACGCCATGGCGCCCTGCATCCTGTTCGTGGACGAAATCGAGAAGGCGCTGAGCGGGGCGTCGGGCAGCCAGGGAGATTCGGGCGTCTCGGCCAGGTTGTTTGGTTCGTTGCTCACCTGGCTGAACGATCACACCTCGGACGTCTACTTCGTGGGCACGTGCAACGACATCTCGCGCCTGCCGCCGGAGTTCAGTCGCGCCGAGCGGTTCGACGGCATCTTCTTCCTCGACCTGCCCGACCAGGAGACGCGGGCCACGATCTGGAACCTGTACCTGACGCAGTACGGACTCGATCTTTCGCAACCCCGGCCGGTCGATCAGCAATGGACGGGTGCCGAGATCAAGGCCTGCTGCCGGCTGAGCGCGCTACTCGATCAGCCGCTGCAGGACGCGGCCCGCCACATCGTCCCAGTGGCGGTCACGGCCGCGGAGTCCGTCGGAAAGCTCAGGGAATGGGCGAGCGGACGCTGTCTGTCGGCCGACTCGGGCGGGATCTATCAGTCGTCGCCCGGCAAACGGAAGCGCCGGGCGATCGCGGCGGATCCGTCGAACAACTGAGCAGTCGTTGAACGACGGGTTGATAGGATGCACTCGTGTCTCATCGAACTCGCCAAATCTCGCGGGAGTCTCAATCTGCCCTGATGTAGCTCATTCTGATCTGTGTTGCTTTGCTCGTACAAGTACCAGCAAACAACAACGGTTCACGAAAGCGGATGACGCCGCGTTTGAGTTTCCATAGACGTGGTCCGCCCTTTCGCCAGTAGATCGTGATACTCTCGATCGTGGCCCGTAGGGCGGCCTTCAGCTTCATCGGATCGGCCTGGCAGATCGTTCCGCTAGCGTTTTCAACTTGGCCATCACGGCGTCGACCAGGGCCCCATCAGCAATTCCGGAGCTGTACAGGAATACGCAGTAATTCGCAAACTTGAAGAACTGTTCGAACAGAAACCACAATGGGTCTTTGAAGGCGAATCACGTCCACTCGCAATTCGCACTGGCGATGCCAGCGCCCCACAAGCTCAGCTCATTTCGCCAGTTGCACCTGACCACGAATCTCATTCATCGATCACGCGGTGCAGAATCTGCGAGCCGCCAACGTGGCGGGCCGTGACGCTGGAGACTGCACCGGATTCGTCACGCTCGAAAGCGAGTTCGAGGGCGTACTCTTTCATAAAGAAGACGTCGTCTGCCTGCAAGTACAGTTGTCTCGTCATCAGGCCAGGGATTGACACCTGCAACGTGCCATCGACTTGCGTGATTTCGAGACTCTCCGGCTCCTCGGGGCTCGGTTTGAAGTGTCCCACGTAGTCGGCCAATTGTTCTGGATCGATGGTCAAAGGCTTTGGCAACGACATCGGCAACGGTGGAACTCCGACCAGAATATTGAGCAAGCTGCCGCCAACCGTTTCGAACTCGAAAGCACGACTGTCGGTGGAGCCTCCCACCTGTGTGTTTGTCACGACAAATGCTCCGACTTGGAATTCGGGGAGCATAAACATCGAACAGCGAAAGCCGCCCGTGGTTCCAGTGTGAAACACGACGTTGAACTTGTTGCGGTTCCAACCAAGACCGACCCGCTCCAGATCATTGCGTACGAACCTCTCCGAATGCGCCGCCTGTATCGCGGAAGACAACGGCGAGTCCATCAGGCCCAGGTTGGCCTTCAGAAAGTTCTGCAGATCGTGCGGCGTGGAACGAATGCCAAATGCGCCCACCAACGCCGAACTCTCGCCTTCCCATGGTTCAGTGGGCGCGCCATCGGCGTTATGTCCTTGTGCCCAACGCGATCTGAGATCATCGGTCAGTGTGATGCGAGTGCTTGTCATCTCGAGCGGATCGCAAATCCGTTCGATAAGCAGTTCCTCGTAACCCTTACCGCTCTGTCGTTCCAGAATGTGGCCGAGCAACCCCATGCCGAAGTTGCTGTAAGCGAACTCGCGTTCTCCGATGATGGGTGAGTCGAGTCTCTGCAGGCATTCATAGATATCATCCTGCGAGTATCCGGCCCAGCGACGTGCGGCGACATCGGCGTCGAAGATGTTGTCTCCGTCTCGCCAGAAATTGTCACCAATGTGGGGCAATCCGGACGTGTGTGTCGCCAATTCCACAAGTCGGATATCTCCGTCGGCTCGTCTTGGAACTTGCACCTCGTCAGGAAGAAACTCCTGGATCGGATCATCGAGTGAGACTTCGCCGCGCTCGACCATGTCCGCCAGCAACAGTGCGGTGAACACCTTCGTCAGAGAACCAATTTCAAACAGGGTATCGGCATCGGGGAGCTGCGAATCGCCGGTCGAGAGTTGACTGTAGACGATAATCTGCGATCCCTCTTGGGTGACAGTACCCACAACCACACTTTCAGCCCATTGATCGTCAATCAACGGCTGGATGAGTTGATCAATCGCTGACTGAATGGCGTCCTGAGAGGGGGCGGTTACAGCTGACGACGCGGAACTACTGCCACCCAGTGCCCGGCCCTCTGTTTTGGCACAAGAGGTCACTGCCGCCAACAATCCCACACCCATGTAGAAGCAGTGCGTCCTCATCAAGGATTCTCTTCCCGTTACGTGTACTGCGAGAAATGAAGTGCCGGAGGCACTCGACGAACCATCGTATCCGAGTGCGACAGGTGGAGCGAACGTGCTCAACGACACCCAGACGGGTCGGTTGAGCACACTGCTCGATCTGTCGCTGCAGGATGGGCCAGGCACATCGTCCCCGTGGCGGTCACGGCGGCTGAGTCAGTCGACCATCGACGTCTGAGACGTACCGAAGGACGTCCGCGAGCGCATCGCGTCTGTGAGGCTCTGAGGCGCTCGTGAGCTGAGTGACGTTACCCTTGCCTGTATGAGGAGCTGATCCCGCTGCATTTGCTGGGCCAACTCTCAATTACTCGCGGATCGCACGTCGAACCTGATGCCGATGGCCAATGGTGGGCGGATCTCAACCCTGTGAACGGCCCCCGGCTCGGTCCGTACGTCATACGCAGCAGTGCGCTCGCCGCCGAAGCTGAATGGCTGACTGAGCACTGGCTGCCGCAGGCGAATACTGTGCGGCCGAAAGGGTTAACCAATCCTGCATGGAGTGTTCCTTCTCGTGAGGCCGATCGCTGACACTCATCACGAGTGTGCTCCGTAACGCTGGTGCAGAAACTGCAGTGCGACGCGAGTCAGCTCGGCGAGAAACCGCGCCAAACCCGCACCCGACTGCCGGCTGGCATCCGCACGTTGCACGATTTCGGCGACAAGCGACGCTTCCCCCACCTGCATGTGGGCCAAGACCAGCGTGTAGGGTGTGGGATTGACGACGTCGGGGGAGTCATTCAGTGAATTCCCCGGAAACAAGCAGTACGCGTTATTCGTAACCGCAACCTTACGCAGCAATCGGAAATGACGCTCGGCCTCGACATTCTCAGGCCGACACTCCGCTGGCAGATGCCATTCCACATCGAGTTCGATACTACCCAGCGGGTCGACGCTCCAGACAGCACCGCCGTGTGCCCCCATGGCCTGCACGGCGCGCGACAGCCATTCACGGAAGAAGACCGCAGTCTCGGGATTGGTGTGGGCGATCTCGATCGTCTGGTCAAACAGCCTTTGAATCTCTTGCTTGGTCCGTTCCAGAACCTCCTGCTCGATGGGCGGTGCCGCCGATTGCTGAGGCGCTGCGGCAGCAGATCGTTGGGCGCCGTCCGCCGGCGCCAGCTTCACTCCCAGGCGGGCAGCCAATTCTTCGGCGCGATGTCTTTCGGAGTTCGCCTCGGCGACGTCACCGCGGCGGCGGGCAAGTTGTTCCAACTGCAAGTAGACTCCCAACACGTCGCGATGATCACCGACCTCGGAATTGAAGATGTCCAGCGCCTGTCGCATCAGGCGTTCCCCCGCCGCGTCATCGCCGGCGCGAGTGCACGCATACCCGAGAGACCACAGCGAACGCGCGGTTTCAGGGTGGCGGGGTCCGAGAATCCTCGTCCGGTCATCGACCACGCTCTGGTACATTTTCCGGGCCTCCGACAACTGCCCTTTCTGCAGGTGCCAATCCGCCAGGTTATGCCGTGTCGTCGTGAGGTAGGGATGATTCGGCGCTACGTCCTCAAAGACTTCGATAGCCCGCATTAACAGCGGGAGAGCTTCATCAAACCGCTTGAGGCGCGTGTAGGCTTCGGCGAGAGAGGCGGCGGAGACGGCGAAATCGGTATGGCGCTCCCCAACTGTGCGGCGGGCCGCTGCCAGGCAGCGCTCAAACAAAGTCGCGGCACGTGCGGGCTGTTGGATGGCCCCGTACATCGAAGCCAGATTGTGCACGATATTCAGCGTGAGTGGGTGGTCGGGTCCGAGAGCCGCTTCGCGAATTGCCAGCCCGCGCTGCAGACGCTCAGTGGCCTGCTCATATTGCCCCAAGCTTGATTCCAAGCTGGCGAGCCCGACTAGGGTGGCGACAATCTCGGGGTCGTTTCTGCCGACCAGTTGTTCGAGCAGCTCCAGATCCTGCTGATACAGCCGTCGCGAATCGTCGTAGCGCCCCAAACCCTGCAAGCACAGGGCGAGGTTACTGCGTAATTTCAAGACCTCTCGGTGGTCCGCGCCCCATTTCCGCTCCAGGATACGAAGCGCATGTTCAAAGAGGGGAAGCGCTTCCTGGTCTCGCCCCTGCTGGTGAAGTACGCCTGCGATTGATCCCGTGAAGACTACGACTTCCGCGGAATTCCTGCCGAACCGTCGCCGGCACATGTCGGCGCCGCGTTCAAAGGTGGCGACTGCCTCGTCAAACCTGTTTTGCATCTGGAGAGCGCGGCCGCGCTGACTCAACTCGCCAAGCTCGTCATCCTCGTCCGCGCCATTTCTCGTCCCCGTGGTACCCTTGGCAATTGGCAGATGTGCCAGCAACCGCTCGGCTCCCGCAGAATCACCCATGTGATGCAAGAGCATGGCCGCCTGGCGCACCGCATCCACAGCCGTGCGATCATCTGCAAATCGCTCAAGTAGCTCTTGTGCGGCTGCCAGGTAGCCTTCCGCGGCGCGGCTCACTCCGCCGGCGGCGCTCCAGAGCCTGGTCCATTCCTGCATCCAATCCGGTGACTGCTCACTCGCGCGCTGTAGCAGCCACAGGTCACAGAGGTCTGCGGCCAGTTGACCCTGACCTTCGGTGCTCGTGGTGAGTTGTGCCAGTTGCCACAATCGCTCACTTAATCCGCGTCGCGTCGAATCTTGATGTCGGAAGTAGTCAGCCAGCCTGCGGTGAACCATTTGCCGCTGGGCCGGCGATTCGAGATAGCGCCGCAGAATCGCCCTGCGCAATCCTTCGTGGGCGAGCTTCATCACACTCGAGCGGGTGAGCATTCCCTCTCGGGCGGCGAGATGCAGCGGCGACCAGACCAGTCTCGGCAACGGTTGATCATCGTGGCCCAGCATCGCGAGCAGTTCGCCTTCCTCCAGTCCATGGCGGGTCGCCCAGATGGAGGAGAAAGCGTCACGGACGAGTCCTGGCCGATCGGACTCATAGTCCTGCTCGTAGCGCTCAAGCACGCGCAGATACAATTCTTCGACATTTGGTGCGGACAGGTAATACTGTATCTTTTCGGCGAGACGCTCGTGCTCCCCAAAGAGCCGCAGCTCATCCAGTATCGTGGCAAGAAACAGCGGGTTGCCCGTCTGGGAGGCGCCAACCAGCAGATCCCGGGCTTTAGCGGTAAGTGCCTTGCCGAAACTGCGCAAGAAACTAACAACCATCGCGGTGCGTTCGTTAGCGACGAATTGAGGCAATGTGTCGATCGTCCAGCCCCGCGACATCATCTCGTTGCAGGTTGGACCGGGTCGGGCCGTGCAGATCAGCCGTACCCGCGGAGGGAACTTGGCAGGCAACCAGACGAGATTCCTGGCGCGGTCGACGTCATCCAACTGATCCAGACCGTCGAGCACAAGCACAATCCGTTTGCGCCTTGCCGCGACTTGCAGCCACTCTGTCAGCGCCGTTCCAAGTTCTTCCGGCTGATCGGGAACTCGCCGGCGAATCGGACATTGACGGCTGAGTTCTTCCAGGATCCGTCGAACCAGCGCCTGCCAGTCGGAGCTGGAGTCCGACGCTCCCACGAAATGATACAGAAACACTGCTTCGTTTCGCTTATCGGAGAATGCACGACGAAGCTGACTCCACAGACTCTTGGGCTTGGGGGGACTCAGG
>JANNSB010000027.1:0-3905 GCA_031402175.1 Planctomycetaceae bacterium | reverse complement strand
TGAATCGTGACCGCGAGTCGTTCAATCTGTTCCGCACCGAGTCCAGTTTCTTTCACAACGCGATCAACATCGTAGTCCTGCACGAACGCCGCGAACTCATCGAACGCCGTTGTGTGGCGTTCGATGTAGGACTGATCGATCCAGCCCCGCTCGATCAGCAGTCGAGCCAAGCCGTAGAAAAGTGCTTGATCGGACTTGGGATAGACTCGCAGGTGCTGTGTCGCATTCGCGGCTGTTTCCGTCATCCGGGGATCGATGACGATGATCTCCGGACGGTGCGGGTTGCGCATCACTCGCTCCCACATGATCGGATGGGCGATGCACAGGTTGCTGCCGACCAGCACGATCACGTCCGACTCCTCGAAGTCGGCATAGGTGTACGGAGGCGCGTCGAAACCGAACGCTTGCTTATACGCCACGACCGAAGTCGCCATGCACTGCCGGGTATTGCCATCGCCGTGCAGCATGCCCATGCCGAATTTGGCCAGCGCTCCGAGCAGGGCCATTTCTTCGCAGACCATTTGTCCGGTACTGAGGAAGGCCACCGAATGCGCGCCATGCTCCTGCTGAATGGCCTTGAACCGCGTCGTGAATTCACCCAATGCCGTCGTCCAGTCCACGGGAACCAGCCTGTCGCCAGCATCCCGCAGCAAGGGCGTCGTGGCGCGATCAGGCGCATCGAGAACCGTCAGCGCCTCCCAGCCCTTGGGGCAGGCCATACCCAGATTGACGGGATAGTCCGTCGTCGGCGACAGGTTGACGGCCTGCCCATCCTGCATATGCAGATCGAGCGAACAACCAGTCGAACAATAGCCGCAGATGGAACGGACGACCGCGTCCGGCTGTGCTTGCACAGGCACCTGTCCAAGACCGAACTCGCCGGGTGTTCGCAGCAGTTCGCGAGTCAGCGGCCCGGTGCGGGCATGAAGCAAGTTTTGAAGCATCACCGCACGCCTCCCGGCATCCGCGGTGCGGAGACTGCCGCGAAGAACTGATAACGCTCCAGCAGTTCGCCGATGAGGCAGGCCGCGAATATCATCGACACCATCATGGCCAGCGGGATACCTCCCCCTTCGCTGGCGCGATCGATCTGGCTCAACAAGAACAAGGGCATCACGATGCCCCCCAGGACGCAAGTCGCGCACCGCGCCAACGTCGAGTTCGACAGCGGCCCTACCAACAGGCGTGCCGATCGCCGCAGCGGCGTATTCGTGCGATCGAAAAGATGCCTGAGCGTTGCCGCTTCGATCAACAGCTTGCATCCGCTGGCGGCCACCAGGAACTGCACGAGCTGCTGCGCCGTGCTGGCCGCAAGCGCGGGATCCTGATGAGGCGCCTCCATCGAGCGCGTGAATAGCAGCGACAGCCATGTCGCGGCCACCCCCAGAACGGCGGAAGTCAACAGGAAACGGCTCAGCGTCCGGCCGAGACTCCAGAACTCCCGTTGCGTGAAGACATAGATCATCGCCGAACAGAACACGCCGGCCAAACCGAACCCGACGGTGGCATAGCCCAGCCCGGTTTGAATCGGCCGCGATGCGCCCGGCATCCACACCATGAGCGAATGCAACGTAGCGAAACCGGCGAACGCGCCGAAGGCCACAATCTCGCGGCTGAGCCACGAATGCGTCAGCCCCAGCACCGCGCGAAACGCGAACTGCGGTCGACCCAAGTGCAGCGTACTGGCAGCGAGCGCGGTCAATCCAAACACGAGCGCGACCACAGCCTGCACCGGACGGAACGCCGCGCTCTGCGCCGGACTCAGCGTTTGTTCGAGCCACAATCCTACGGCAAACGCGCCGACGGAAAGTTGTGTCAGCACCAGCATCACGATCAGCGGCCAATGGGGATGCTGCGGACTGACGGCATGGTAGTCCACCGGCAACATGTTCCGCGGAAAGACTCGCGATGTCTTGTAGGTGGTCGTCGGCAACGTGATGCGCGGTTCCGGGGCGGCAGGCAGAAACGGATCGGCCTCGGCATTCTCGCGGACTTGCGCCACTTCGACGATGCGAATGGCGATGGCTTCGTGAGGGCACGCCTGCACACAGGCCGGCGCTTCACCCACTGCCAAACGGTCGGAGCACATATCACACTTGCGGACGATTCCCTTGCCGTGGTGGTATTTAGGCACCTCGTAGGGACAAGCGAGCGTGCAGTACTGGCAACCGAAGCACTGGTCGTCGAGGTGCTTGACGATTCCCGTAACCGGATCCTTTTCGTAGGCATTGACCGGACACGCCGTCATGCAAGCCGGCTCGAGGCAGTGATGGCAGGCCGTAGTGACATGCTGCATCACCGGATTGAATGACGTTCCCCCCATCAACAGTCCGACATCGCGCCAGGTCTCCTGCTCATCGAGGCCGTTGAGTGAATGACACGCCGTCACACAGGCCTTGCAGCCGCTGCAGCGATCGAGATCAACCTCGAAGGCATATTGCTGACCCGTGCCGGGCGGGGATGCTGGCAGCAGTTTCGAGTAGTAGCGGGACTGCGCGGGTTCATTCCCATTGTCGTGTGAGTGAGAGAACTCCTCGACGGCGGTCAATTGCTGCTGCTCCTCCAACAGAAGCTGCAGCAATCCACCTGCACTCGCGTCGGACGACGAACAACCGACACCGCAGCGCCCCGGTCGGGACGATGACACGATCGGCAATTCCAATTCGAGAGAGTTCATCGAGTCCTTAGACGCCTGCCGATCCTGCTCCGACCAGTTCACACAGTTCGGCGACTTCGCCATTGGTGCGGCAGGAGGTGGCGAGTTGGCAGCCGATCTCCGTGGCCAGCATCTGGTCCAGAACTTCGATCGGCGGCAATTCGAGATAGACGGAGTCTGCTTCGACCTTCACCGGGAAGGTCCGGATGTGGTAGTCCTCCCCTTGGAGAGATTCGCCCGACTGCAGCGAGAACGTCTTCTTGTGCAGGGGACAGGCGACCTTCGGTTCGCCGTTCGTATCGCCGATCATGCCGCGGGAGAGGACGAACGCCTTCTTGTGCGGACACATGTTCTGGCTGGCATACCATTCGCCGCGTGAGGCGAAGTTGAAGACTGCGATCTGGCTGCGCCCGTACTTGATCGTCGCTCCGCCGTCGATGGGGAAGTCGCTGATGGAGCCGACCTGCACCCAGCGGGTGTCGCTCTCCGGATCGCGGTCACGTTCGTCCAGAGAATGAAACTGCTGCAACGACACAAGCTCATCCGGCCAGTCTGCGGGTCGCTGCTGTTCGCGCTCGGGGACGATTTCGATGCACGATTCGGTTTCGTCCGTGTTCATGAACTGCCGGAACCACTTGCGCTTCTCCGGATCCTTCACCACCGCCGCCCATTCGCACTCGTAAGTGTCGACCAAGTGCTGGATCATCTCCTCGAAGTCACCACACAGACCAAGCTTGTCTTCGACGATCACTTCGCGGAGGTGATCGATGCCCCCTTCGAGCTTCTCCAGCCAGACCGAGGTTCGCGTCAGCTTGTCGGCTGTCGAGATGTAATAAGCGATGAACCGGTCGATGTAGCGGATCGCAGTTTCTTCATCGATTCCCGCGGCCAGCAGGTCGGAGTGTCTCGGCTTTGCTCCGCCGTTGCCGCAGACGTAGAGGTTGTACCCCGACTCGGTGGCGACGAGGCCGAAGTCCTTGCACTGGGCCTCGGCACATTCGCGAATGCATCCCGAGACGGCCGCCTTGATCTTGTGGGGAGCGCGAATCCCCTTGTAACGGTTCTCGATGCGAATCGCGAAGCCGACGGAATCCTGCACGCCGTAGCGGCACCATGTCGTGCCGACACAGCTCTTCACCGTGCGCAGCGCCTTGCCATAGGCGTGGCCGCTCTCCAGACCGGCCTCGACCATCCGTTCCCAGATCGCCGGGAGATCCTGCACTTGGGCGCCGAACATGTCGATCCGCTG
>JANNSB010000026.1:0-8641 GCA_031402175.1 Planctomycetaceae bacterium | reverse complement strand
GAGCAGCATGCCGGCCAGCAGGTAGCCGACGAGCGGACTCAACCCGACGCGCGACGCCACCCCCCCCAGCAGCAACGAAGCCGCCAGCAGGATCACGATGTCGCCAAGCAGGGTCCAATGTTCCATGCGGGGAGTTGTAGCAGTTGAGGGGTCAGGGATCAGAGGCCAGAGGTCACGAATGAAGGCTTGCCCAACGTATCAATGTTCTCCTTTTTCAACTCCTTTGGCCTAATGCCCTTATTCCGGTCTCTACCCTGAATCCTGGCCCCCGCCCTCTGACCTCTTTTTGACCAGTTGCAGCCCGTAGGGTTTCTGATACATTACGCCCTCATACGAAGCGTTGAAGAACTGGGAATAAGGACGAAACGGAAGGTCGCGGAAGGCGGCCGGTTGGGAAAACTGAGGCATGTCAATCACCACGGAACGCAAGGCTGAAGTCATCGGGGAATACCGTCGTTCGGGGAACGACACGGGTTCGCCCGAGGTGCAGGTGGCCGTCCTCACGGAACGGATCAACATGCTCACAGGGCACTTGCGCACGCACCAGAAGGATCACGCGAGTCGTCGCGGCCTGCTGATGCTGGTGAGCCGCCGACGTCGATTGTTGGACTACGTCCGCAAGGACGATGCGAACCGCTACCTCGAGCTCATCGGGCGTCTCGGCATTCGCAAGTAATCTCCAGGCAGTCACGGAGGATATGACCAACCCTCAGCAGGGTTTGGCGCCCCCTTACCGTTGGTTCCTCGGGGGGAAGATCCCTCGGGAACTTGTTCCGGCCGATCGAGGTCGGAAGTTTCGCTCACCACTCTTCCGCGCTTCGGAAGGTTTTCCTTGGACGGGATGGGGCGCATTCGCCCTCACCCCCGTCCCCTCTCCCGGGGGGGGAGGGGAGAATGAGTCAGGAAGTGTCGGTCGGAAAAAACGTGCACACCGATGTCAGCCTCGAGAGCAGGCTGCGGGTGCAGTCAACACATGCTGTAAAGGATGTCGCTAGTGAAAGTAACAGTCAGCAAGCAGATTGCAGGTCAAACCCTTACCCTTACCACGGGCGAAATCGCCAAACAGGCCGCCGGCGCGGTCATGGTGCAATTCGGCGAAACCGTCGTCTTCGTGGCCGCGCAGGACGGTCCCTCCCGTCCCGGCTTCGACTTCTTCCCGCTGACCGTCGACTACCGCGAGCGCATGGCGGCCGCCGGCAAGTACCCCGGTGGCTTCCTCAAGCGGGAAGGCCGGCCGACCACGAAGGAGGTGCTGACCTCCCGGCTCACCGATCGCCCCATTCGCCCGTTGTTTCCCAAGAGCTACAACGACGAAGTGCAGGTGATGGCGAACGTCCTCTCCTGCGACCTGCAAAACGATCCCGATGTCTGGTCGATCACCGGAGCATCAGCCGCGTTGTCCCTGTCATCGATGCCCTTTAACGGGCCGATCGCCGCCGTTCGCGTGGGACTCATCGACGGCCAGTTCATTCTGTTGCCGACTTATGAGCAACTGAAGGAAAGCGCCCTCGACCTGGTGCTGGCGGGGAGCAAGGATTCGGTGCTGATGATTGAAGGCTTCGGCAAGCAGATTCCCGAACCACAAATGGTCGACGCCTTGATGTTCGGACATCGCGCGATTCAAGAGCTCTGCGAACTGCAGAACGAACTCATCCACAAGGCCGATCGGCCTAAGTCGAAATACGTCGAGCCGCCGGAAAATCCCTTCAAGTCGCAACTGCGTGAAGCGGCTTATCAGAAGCTCAAGGATGCCCGCCAGAATACCAAGAAGCAGGAGCGTTCGGCTGCCGCCAAGGCGGTGAAGGAAGAAGTGCAGAGCCGTCTGTTCCCCGCGGGCGTCACCAAGCTGGACGACGGCCGCACGCTGGAGCAGTTCCAGGGGGCGTGGTCTTCACTCGACAAGCGAGTGTGCCGCGACCTGATTATGGAAGGCAAGCGGCTCGATGGCCGTCCGATGGGCGAACTGCGGCAGATCGAGTCCGCGGTGTCGGTCATCCCGCGAGTGCACGGGTCGGCCCTGTTCACTCGCGGCGAAACCCAGTCCCTGGCAACGATCGCCCTGGGTACGGTGCGCGACCGGCAACGGGTCGATGGCTTGTTCGAGGAAAACGCGAAAGCCTTCATGCTGGACTACAACTTCCCGTCGTATTCCGTCGGCGAAGTGCGGCCCATTCGTGGACCGGGTCGACGCGAAATCGGACACGGTGCATTGGCCGAACGGTCGCTGGCCCCCGTGCTGCCGACTGCCGAAGCGTTCCCCTACACGATCCGCTTGATCTCGGACATTACCGAATCGAACGGCTCCAGTTCGATGGCCTCGGTCTGCAGCGGCACCCTGTCGCTGATGGACGCAGGCGTCCCGATCACTCAGCCCGTGGCGGGCATTTCGATCGGCCTCGTGAAGGAAGCGGGGGGCTATCAACTGCTCACCGACATCATGGGTGATGAAGATCACTTCGGCGACATGGACTTCAAGGTCGCAGGGTCGCAGAAGGGGATCACCGGGATTCAGCTCGATCTCAAGATCGACGGCATCAACGAGGAGATCATCCGCAAGGCGCTCGACCAGGCCCGCGACGCGCGTCTGGAGATCCTCAAACAGATGCTCACCACGATTCGCCGTCCCCGCGCGGAAGTGGCCGAGTCGGCACCGAAGATTTACATCACCAAGATCGATCCCGAAAAGATCGGTCTGGTCATCGGCCCTGGCGGCAAGAATGTGCGTGCCATTCAGGAAGAAGGGGGGGTGCAGGTCGACATCGAAGAAGACGGCCGCATTACGGTTTCCGGTAAGTCGGCCGAGGCGTGCGAGAATGCCATCGCCCGCATCGAAGCCATGACCGAGGAAATCAAAGTCGGGCGCGTCTATCTGGGCACGGTGGCTTCGATCAAGGACTTCGGCGCCTTCATCGAAATCGCTCCCGGTAAGGACGGACTCTGCCACATCAGCGAACTGGCGGATGGCTTCGTCAAGTCGGTGACCGATGTCTGCAAGGTCGGCGACAAGATGGAAGTGAAGGTGATCGCGGTCGATGAACAAAACCGCGTGAAGCTCTCGCGCAAGGCCGTCCTCGCCGACAGCAAGCCGAAGGATGCCGATCAGGATGAAGATGAGTAATGCCGCGGACGGAGGCCGCGCGGATTTGCCGGACATCAGAGCCGTCGTGTTTGATCTCGACGGCCTGATGTTCAACACCGAGGAGATCTTCCATCTGACGGGGCGCGAACTGCTCCGCCGCCGCGGCATCGAGGCCACACCCGAGATCTTCGCGGGCATGATGGGCCGGCGGGCCAACGAGGCCTTTCAGGCGATGATCGATATCGCAGGCATCCGCGATTCGATCGACAACCTGAAGTTCGAGTCCGAGATCATCTTTCGCGAACTGATGGTCGATCGCCTCGCGCCCATGCCCGGGCTGTTCGAACTGCTCGGCGCGATCGAACAGCGCGGCCTGCCCAAGGCCGTCGCCACCTCGTCCGAACGCAAGTACATGCACCAGTTGCTCCATACGTTCAACATCCTCGGCCGGTTCAATGCCCTGCTGACGGCCGAGGACGTGACGCACGGCAAGCCGCACCCGGAGATTTATCACACGGCAGCCGACCGGCTCGGCATCTTGCCGTCGCAGATGCTAGTCCTCGAAGACAGCCAGAACGGCACGCTCGCCGCCGCCGCAGCCGGCGCGGTGGTGATCTCGGTCCCGCATCAGCACAGCGCCCATCACGATTTTGCCGTCGCGTATCATGTGGCGGAGAGTCTGGTGGATCCTGTGATTCTGAGGCTGGTGAGTGGTCGGTAGTTGGTGGTGGGTGGACAGGAGTCAGGGATCAGGTGTCAAAAAGTTGGCGCCATTTCCTTGATTCCTGATTCCTGATTCCTGATCCCTGACTCCTGCTGAGGCTGGACCGCGTTCCATCAGTACGTGAAGATGCGTCGCGGCATTTCCATCCCGTGAAGAACGCGCCCGAGAGAGACACCCGATGCCCGACATGCCCGTGCTGCCTGCGTCGAACGGAGACAACGGCACCAGCGACGTCCCCTGGTACAAGCTGCTGAACCGGTATCACTGGTTCGTGTTCGTTGTGGCAGTGCTGGGGTGGATGTTCGACTGCCTGGACCAGCAGTTGTTCATTCTGGCGCGACAGCCGGCGATGACGGAATTGCTGACCGTGCACAGGGAGGAAGTCGATGCGGAAACGGGCAAGAGCAAGGTCGTGGATGTCACGCCCTCGAAAAGCATGATCGATTCCCGATCGGCCTATGCCACGTCGATATTTCTGATGGGTTGGGCGACGGGCGGACTATTCTTCGGAGTTCTGGGCGATCGCATTGGCCGTGCGAAAACGATGCTCATCACGATCTTGCTGTACTCGCTGTTCACCGGGCTGAGCGCGCTGAGTCAGAGTTTTTGGGACTTCTGCCTGTATCGATTTCTCACCGGTCTCGGGGTCGGAGGTGAGTTCGCCGTCGGCGTTGCTTTGGTCGCGGAGGTGATGCCGCAGCGGGCACGCCCCTATGTGCTCAGTTTGCTGCAGGCGTTGTCGGCTGTGGGAAACATCAGCGCCGCTCTGATTTCGATCGCTTACGGCCATCTCGACAAGGCCAACTTGCTGCCCGAGGAATGGGGGAACTGGCGGCCGTTGTTTGTTGTCGGCGCGATTCCGGCTCTATTGGCGCTGGTGATTCGCAGGCGTCTTAAGGAGCCGGAACGCTGGCAGCAAGCCGTTCACGATGGCGCCGTCGCCAAGCAGGTTGGATCGTACCGTGCACTGTTCGGACATCCCGTCTGGCGAAGGCATGCCCTGCTGGGGCTGGCACTGGCGTTTTCGGGAGTCGTCGGCCTGTGGGGAGTCGGATTCTTTACGATGGATCTTGTGGGCAATGTCTTGAAGCCGCACTTTGAACTCACTCTCGCCGAAGAACACGGGATTGATTTCGAGGCTTGGCCAGAGCGAAACGAAGAGATTCAAGCCGGCGCAGCGCCCAACGAGGCGGAGAAGAAGTACATCGACAGCGTCGCAGGCAGCGTTCAGACCTGGAAAGGCTACACTTCGCTGATGATCAATTTCGGGGCGTTTTTCGGGATGTATGGCTTCGGTCTGCTCACAGGGAGAATCGGTCGTAAGCCATCCTTCGCCATCGCGCTGGTCGCGGCCGGCATCTCGACGGCGACCGTGTTTTACTTCCTGGATTCGTTTTGGCAAATCTTCGTTTTGGTGCCCATCATGGGGGTTTGTCAGCTCTCGCTTTTTGCGGGTTACGCGATCTATTTCCCGGAGCTTTTCCCCACCCATTTACGCAGCACGGGGACCAGTTTCTGCTACAATGTGGGTCGTTTCGTGGCAGCCCTCGGACCCTATGCATTGGGCATGATGACGACCAGTGTTTATGCCCATACCGACGAGCCATTGAGATGGGCCGGACTCACCATGTGCAGTGTCTTTCTGATCGGACTGTTCGTGCTGCCGTTCCTGCCCGAGACCAAGGATCTGCCATTGCCGGAGTAATGTTCGTAGCCGTGTCTGTCCCCAGACACGGGGCGACGCAGATGAACGTCATCTGGTCGCAGCGTTTCCACCAAGAAGATCGTCACACGCTTTGGTCCCGGCGTCTGGGGACAGACGCCGCTACGAATAAGGATGACATTTGACGACCGACGGAACCGACCCGCAGCACCCCTCCGATGAGTACGGGGCCGACCAGATTCAGCACCTCGAAGGCATCGAGGGCATCCGGCATCGACCCGCCATGTACATCGGCGGCACCGACCTTGTCGGCCTGCATCACCTCGTCTTCGAGGTCTCCGACAACGTGCTCGACGAGTTCTCCAACGGGCATGCCACGACCTGCAACGTGCAGATTCACGGCGACGGGTCGATCACCATCACCGACGACGGCCGCGGCATCCCCGTCGGCATGATGAAAGACAAACAGAAGCCCGCCGTCGAAGTCGTCTTCACCGAGATCCATGCCGGCGGCAAGTTCGACCGCAAGGCCTATGCCGTCGGCACCGGCGGCCTGCACGGCGTGGGCATCACTGCCGTGAACGCCTGCAGCGAATGGCTCGAAGTCGAGATCCGCCGCGAAGGCTTCGTGTGGACGATGGAATTCTCGCGCGGCAAAGTGACGGAGCCGCTCGTCAAGGGAGGGCCGACCAATCAGACGGGAACGAAGGTCACGTTCAAACCCGATCCGCAGATCTTTCCGAACTGCGTGTTCAACTACGACACGATCCACAAGAAGCTGCAGGACGCCGCGTTTCTCAACGCGGGCATCAAGGTCAACATCATCGATGAGCGCAGCGGGCAGTCGGACTTGTTTTGTTATCACGACGGCCTGACCGAGTTCGTCAAATGGATCAACCGCACCGAAACGCCGTTGCACCCCGATGTGATCCGCATCATCGGCGAACAGGAAGCGACCGCCGTTGATGTCGCGCTGCAATGGACTGACGGGTACAGCTCCGAGAACATTCGCTGCTTCGCCAACGGCATTTCCAACAGCGAAGGGGGCACGCATCTGTCGGGCTTCCGCACCGCACTGACGCGCACCCTCAACAACTACGGCAAGCAGGCTAACTTCTTCAAGGACATGGCTCCGCAGGGGGAAGACTTCCGCGAAGGGCTGACGGCCGTCGTCACCGTGCGCATCCCCAATCCCCAGTTCGAATCGCAGACGAAGATCAAGCTCGTCAATACGGAAGTGGAAGGCGCGATGAACTCGGTGGTCGGCGAACTCCTGGCCAAATACTTCGAAGAGAATCCCACGATCGCGAAGAACATCTGTCAGAAGGGTCTGCGCTCGGCCGAAGCCCGCGAAGCCGCCCGCAAAGCGCGGGACATGATTCGCTCGCAGAACAAAGTCTCCGGCGGCGGGCTGCCCGAGAAGCTCCGCGACTGCCGCACCCATGCCCTCGATGTCTCCGAGATCTATCTGGTGGAAGGTGACTCCGCCGGCGGATCGGCCGACACGGGTCGCGACTCGGGCTATCAGGCGATCCTGCCTCTGCGGGGCAAGATCCTCAACGTCGAAAAGGCCCAGGCGGTGAAGGTGCTGGCGAATAAGGAAGTGGCCGCCATCTTTCGGGCTCTCGGCATTCCGCCGCTCGCGGAGACAGTCGACATCAACAAACGGCGGTATGGCAAGGTCATCCTGATGACCGACGCCGACGTCGACGGCTCGCACATTCGCACGCTGCTGCTCACGTTTTTGTTCCGTCACATGCGCGAACTGGTCCGGGCCGGCTGCGTCTATATCGCGCAACCGCCGCTGTACCGCGTGGTGCCCAAGGGGAAAAAGAATCCCAAGCCCCGCTACGTGCAGACGCATCAGGAGATGATGTCGGAACTCCTCGACCTGGGCCTCGACGGGACGACGCTCGTCATCAAACCCAGGGTCAACATCCTGTCGGCTCGCAGCAGCGGAGACATGAATCTCGACCTCGTCGGCACACAGCGCGAGATGTCGGGGGATACGCTCCGCCGACTCTCCGAAGTGCTGTCCAAGCTCGATGAATCTCTGGAAGCTCTCGAACGTCGCGGCATCTCGCTCCGCAGGCTCTCCATGGACCACGCCACGGCCGATGGCATGTTGCCGAGATTCAGGGTGCTGCATTCCGGCGAGGAACACTGGCTGGCCAGCAAGGCCGACGTCGATGCGTTTCTGGCGGATAGGCAGCAGTCGACCGGCAAGGAACTGAAGACCGCCGACGATTCCGTCGGCATATCGGCCGATGTGCATCCCGCTCCCGGCGTGGAACCGTCGACGCAGGACGGCAACGGCGCCATGACCGTCGCCGTCACCGACCTGCACGAAGTGCGCACGATCAACGACACGCTCAAGAAGATGCATGAGTTCGGGCTGACGCTGAACGACCTGCTCCCCCCGCCGCCGCGCAACGCCGAAGTCGTCTATCCCTACGAGATCGTCGGCCCCGAAACTCCCCGGCGTTTGCAAACCGTACGCGAACTCGTTCCCAAGCTGCGCGAGATCGGCGACAAGGGTTTCATCCGCACCCGCTTCAAGGGTCTGGGTGAAATGAACCCCGAGGAACTCTTCGAGACGGCGATGGATCCGGCGACGCGCATCCTCAAACGAGTGATAATGGAGGACGCGGCGGCAGCCGAGGAGATCTTCCGCGTGTTGATGGGCGAACACGTCGAACCCCGCCGCGAGTTCATCGAGAAGCACGCGCTGGAGGTAAGGGACTTGGATGTGTGATGGGCTGAATGCCGGGATCCCGTTTCAACCTCTTCAGCCGCGAAGCGGCGAAGGCATATAGCCGTGGACGTCAGTCCACGGATTCAGTTGCCGCTTGAATGCGGAGCCGCGTAGCGGCGACAGCACGATCTCGACAACGGAATCACACCCTTGCTGTCGCCGCATCCGCGGCTTCAATTCGATCGACCAACGATTCCCATGGGCTTGCGCCCAGCCTTTTCAAGGTGTGAGATCACGATCGTGTTTCGAGTATTCGTTGGGTCGAGACGTGGTTGCCGCGGTTTCCACTTTTTCGTTTTGGTTGTTTTTGTTTCGGCGTCCATGTGTGGGTTGTGAAGCGTTTGAGGTTTGTCTTGCGGGCGAGTGCCAGCAGACGCGATGCCAGTTGTTTGGGCGTCAGGCGGGCGTACGTTTCTGTCC
>JANNSB010000025.1:0-10795 GCA_031402175.1 Planctomycetaceae bacterium | reverse complement strand
CGTTCGGGTTCGCGACGGAGTACCTCCCGGTGGTCCTTCGTGAGCAGGGCTACAGTTACGCTGGGATTGCAGCGCTTTCATGGCTCCAGCTGCCCTGGCAGCTGAAGGTCTTGTGGGCAAAAGCGGCCGATTCGCCGCGCTTACGGCCCCGGACCCGGGGGCTGATCCTGGGACTGACCCTGCTCAGAGCCGATCAACTCGCGGTGCAGCCACGTGTTTTGACGGTTGCCGACTGCTCGCAACCGGGTTCGACCGGCGGGACCCGGGCGACACAGATGACCTGGGCCGACCGGATCGCGAAACGGTACTACCTCAAGGGGCTGCGATCTCGTTTGTTATATAACGAGGGCGCGCCCAATCCGCGATGCGTGGCTTTGAGTTCGCATTTGCGCATCTTCCCCAATGGCGATGTGCCGACGTGCCAGTTCAACAGCAAGATCGCGGGCAACCTTCGCGAGCAGACCTTCGACGAGATTTGGAGCAGCGCGCGGGCCGACAAGCAGCGCGAATGGGTTCGCAAGTGTCCCGGCTGCTGGGCCGAATGCGAAGTCGTCCCCAGCGCGATCTACACAGGCGATCTGTTGAGAGCGTTCTGGAAGGGAGACCGTCGCCGGCCCCTCGTGCCGCGTGAGACTTCTCCCGCGCCCGTTGAAAGCGGCGGTTGTAGCAGCGATTCTTCGAACACGTCGCCCACCGTTCCGCTCGAAATCGGATGACGATGACTGCGACTCGGCGCACTACATGCGCTGCAGCCGATCCTCTTCCCGCATGAGTCCCGCTCTCTGAGCGAACTCATCCAGAAACCGGTCTTGGTCACTCGGAGAAATCATGACGGCCTCGAATACTCCCGCGCCGAACTGCACATGCAGTCGGTCGAGCGACAACGCCGGTGAACTGAGCGGGTTGCGCGTCGGGAATACCTGCAGCACGCTTATCAGCGGAATGCGTTGCTTGCAAAGGCCGAATCGCACGTGCAGGAAATTGTCATCGAGGCCGTACCGCATGGGAAAGACCAGCCCGAAGTAGATGCCGAGCACGAACAGTACGCTCACCAGCCCCCACGGCAACTCGGCGGCCTTGTCGTCCATGACCAGCGCGATGCAAACACCGACCGACGCGATGGGCGGAATACACAACACAAGCGCGAGCCACCAGTCGACCTTCGAGCGATACCAGCGGATTGCATCAGCCGACATCAGAGCCTCTTCGATTCCAGCCGCACGCTGGCGGCCCCCGAAACCACACGGCCTGACCTCGAAGCCGGCGATTACGAGTTCGTCCTCACCACAGACTCGGGCCTCAAGACCCGCACGAACCGGTTCGAAATCACAGGTGAAGAAGACGCCGAGGTCGCTCGGTCCGCCTCGCCTTTGCGAATGTCATGGTCTTGGTCATGGTCTTTCTCCTCAGGGGTTATCGCAACAATCAACTCAGTTTTCCAAACCAGCCGCGTCGTTCGGCCCACTTGGCAAGCTCCAGTACGGGTGAGATGGTCAGGGCCGAGGCCAGCACAATCGCCCAATCAATCAACGTCAGACTGAATGTATCAAACGGAGCCTGCAAGAAGGGCACATAAACGACGAGGACCAGCAGCAACACTTCCCAGAAAATGGCGATGTTCAGCCACTTGTTGGCGAAGGGACGATGCAGAACCGAATGGCGGTCAGAGCGGAAGTTGTACGCCTTGAAAAACTGAATCAGTACCAGCGAGACAAAGGTCATGGTTGTGGCTTCTTCGAGGCTGCGGCCGGAGTGCAACGCCCAAGCGAACAGGCTCAAGTTGACCAGCGCCGACCAGAACCCGCCGATCGTCATCAGAGTCACGACGGGGCGGGTGAAGATCCCGCTACGAGGGCCACGCGGTGGGCGGCGCATGAGATCGGGTTCCGGCGGATCGACCGCCAGGGCCAGCGCAGGCAATCCGTCCGTGGCCAGATTGACGTAGAGGATTTGCACGGCGGTCAACGGCAAGGGCAGGCCCGCGAGCGAGGCACCGGTCATCAGGCCAATCTCGCCGATGTTAGACGAGAGCAAAAACGTCAAGTACTTCTTGATGTTTTCAAAGACGCCCCGACCCTCTTCCACCGCCGCGACTATGGAGGCAAAGTTGTCATCCGTGAGCGTCATCGCCGCGGCCTCCCGCGTCACGTCCGTGCCCGCGATCCCCATCGCGATGCCGATGTCGGCCTTCTTGAGCGCGGGGGCGTCATTCACGCCGTCGCCCGTCATCGCGACACGGTGGCCTTTCTTTTGCAAGGCGGTCACCACGCGCAGCTTGTGGGCCGGTGACACACGCGCGTAGACCTCGATGTCTTCCACGACGCGCTCGAACTCGGCCTCACTCAGGGCCTCCAGTTCTGCCCCACTGATCACGCGGCCCGTCTTGAGCACCCCCAGTTCGCGGGCCACTGCTTGGGCGGTGAGCGGATGGTCGCCGGTAATCATCACCGTCTTGATGCCAGCCAACGCGCAGGTTTGAATCGCGGCATGGGCCTCGGGCCGGGGCGGGTCAATCATCCCCACCAATCCGAGAAACGTCATTTCCCGCTCGGCATTTTCCCGCGTGGCGCCCGATTTGGCGGCCACGGCCAACACGCGCAGGGCCTTGCCGGCCATCCGGCTGGCCTCCTCTAGAATCCTCGCGCGGTTCCCGGCATCCAGCGCAACTTCCCCGTCTGCCATGCACAGCTTCAAGCAAGAGTCCAGGATGATTTCCGGTGCCCCTTTAGAGTGCGCGGCCACGCCCTCTGGCCCCGCGTTTAGAGTGGTCATGCGTTTGGTTTCGGAGGTGAACGGGATTTCGTCCACGCGAGGAAACTGAGCGTCGAGGTCGGACTTGTTGAGCCCCGCTTTGGCGGCGGCCACGACCAACGCGCCCTCGGTCGGGTCGCCCTTGACCTGCCAACGTCCGTCGTCGGATTCGTCGCGGACTAGATGCGCGTCGGAGGCGAGCGTCGCAGCCTGCAACAGCCGTTTCAGCGGGACGGACGGCTCGACGGCCGAACCGTTGTCGGAAAACCGCCCACTCGGCTCATAGCCAGCGCCGGAGACTTCCAGAATCTGCCCGGCGACAAATAATTCGCGCGCGGTCATCTCGTCCTTGGTCAACGTGCCGGTCTTGTCGGAACAGATGACGGAAATACTGCCCAGCGTTTCGACCGCTGGCAGCCGGCGTATCAGCGCATTGCGCTTGACCATCCGTTGCACACCGATTGCCAGTGAGATGGTGACTACCGCGGGCAAAGCTTCGGGCACGACGGCCACCGCCAGCGCGATGCCGAAAATCAACATCTCAATGAATGGCTGACCGCGCCACAGTCCGAGCGCGACAATCAATGCCACCACAACGAAGGCAGCCTTCGCCAATGCGCGGCCGACCTTATCCAAGTTCTCCTGCAAGGGAGTCTTGCCGGTTTCCACCGCCTGCAGCATTTGGGCAATCTTGCCGAACTCGGTATGCATGCCGGTGGCCACCACCACGGCGCGGCCGCGGCCATACGTGGCAGTAGTGCCCGCGTACACCATGTTCGTGCAGTCGCCTAACGCTGAGTCACGGTTGGCGAGGGGAGCGGTCTGTTTCTCGACCGGAACCGACTCGCCCGTGAGTACGGCCTCTTCGATTTGCAGATTGATTGCCTCGATGAGCCTGGCGTCGCCGGGAACCTTGTCGCCGGCCCGCAACAAGATGACATCGCCCGGCACGAGGTCGCGCGCGGGAATTGCCATCTCCTGCCCATCGCGGAGCACCGTCGCCAGCGGCGCGGCCATTTGTCGCAGGGCCTGGATCGCACGCTCAGCGCGATATTCCTGCACGAAACCCAGCAGCACGGCAAACAGCACAATGACGGCAATCGCGATCGCTTCAACGCCATGCCCCAGAAAGGCCGACAGCGCGATGGCCACGAGGAGAATGACGATCAGGACATTCTGGAATTGCTCCAGCAGGAGCCTCCACGGCGAAACACGGTGGGGGGCCTGCAATTCATTCAGCCCGTGAACTGCCAGCCGTCGAGTCGCTTCCATTCCGCTTAAGCCCGATGGCGTGGATGCCAACTGCGCGAAGACGGCCTCAATGGGCAAGACATGCCAGGCCGTCGTTGGCTCGTTGGGCGACGAATTCATGGAAGTTGCCATCGACATCTTGCTGGTTCCAATCTCATCCTGGGCTCGCGTCATCCTGGTACAGCGCGCGTCACGCACCGAGCGGCTCAAACACGACGGCCAATTGTTTCCAACGGCTTCGCCGCCCCAAGGACGCTGAAGATGGCTGGTCAAGCCACTCAATCCGTGTGCAGTCCTCCTCGTTGCCAAAACCTTCTGTCCAGCAAAGCTTGGAGCACCCCCATCCCGGCGCCGAAGTGCTTCACGGCCAGGAGGGGCACGCGGGTCTCGATGATCATCTCCTCGGTGACGCTGCCGAGCAGGATGGCCGCCGACCGGCTGCGGCCGCGCGTGGCCATCACGATCAGGTCGGCGCCGTGCCGCTCCGCCGACCGGCCGATCGCGTGGCCGACGTTGGCGCACTCCTCGAAGAGCGGCGTGACTTGCACGCCCTGGCAATTGATCGGGGCAATGAACTGCCGGTAGGCTTGCTCCTCCTGGCCGCGGAGCACGGGGTCGTTTTCCTCGTAGGTGATCACCGCCTCGTTGAAGTAGACGTGCAGCGCCAGGCATTCGGCGTGGCCGCTCAGCCGGGCCATCGACGTGGCCACGCGCAGGCTGTCGGCGGCGGGTTCGGAAAAGTCGATGGGGACGAGAATGCGCTGGAGCGTGGCCGGGGCAGCCGCCGGCACCATCCATACGGAGCAAGGGGCTTTCATCGCCAGACGTCGGGCCAGTGCCCTGCGGCCAAGAGCTTCGAGCCCGTGGCCCACGAGAAAGAGGTCCACTTGCTGCTCGGCGACGTGCGCGAGCAGCCGATCCACGAGCGGCCCGGTGAGCACGTCGTAGGACACCTGGGCGGTAGCGGGCACGCCGGTGAAATGAGACTGGACCGCCGCTTGCAGCTCGGCCAGGACGCGGTTGTGATCGTGGGCGGCCGAGCTGGGCACCACGTGAACGAAGCGGATCTCGCTGGCGGTGCCCAGCCGGGCCACCATGGCCGCGTAGCGGATCAGCCCAGCGTCGGCGTCGGTGCGGGCCAGCCCGACCATGAGGTGTCGATAACGGTGCATGAGAGTTCTCCTTAAGGCTGAGCCGCGCGGGTCATCTGGCTTCGGCCTGAGACTGGCCTGCCAGGAGCGGCTCGGTTGCCGGTAGCAGTTCCTCGTGTTGGCCCTTGCCAGACGGCGGCTTGTCCAGGAACTTGTAGAGCACGCCATAAATGACCATCGCCGACAGGACGCCGGTCAAGAAGTCGAAAATAATCACCATGCCGGCCGTGTAGATCATCAGGGCGAAATGGAACCAGTTATGGGCCCAGACCTGTTTGATTTCCGTGGGTTTCACCATGTTGAAGGCGACCCACAGCAGGATGCCGCCGATGCAGGCCATCGGCACCAGTTCCAGGTAGCGCGCCAGGAAGAAGACGAGCGCCAGCTTGAAGACACACTTCATGATCCCGGCCAGCGGCGTCACCGCGCCGACCTTGATGTTGGTGGCGGTACGGGCCAGGGCCCCGGAAAGCGGCATGCCGTTTAAGAGCGGCACAAACAACTGGATCAGCCCCTGGCCCCAGAACTCCTTGTCCGGGTTGTACTTCGTGCCCTGGTTGTCAGCCAGGCGGTCCGCCATCCGCGCTGCCAACAGACTCTCAAATCCGCAGACGAAGGCAAAGGCCAGCGAGTAGAAGGCCAGGTCGCCGAGAACCGCCAGGTTCCACGACGGCAGCGTTGGCGGTGTGATTTTCAGGAAGTCCGTGGGAATCTCGCCGTACTTCGTGCGGATCAGCGTCAGGTCGTCGCCCGCCAGGATCGTCGAAGACAAAAGCAAGCCCACGCCGAGCGCCAGCAGCGGGGCAGGAATGTATATGGAAACCTTGAGCAAGGATCGGACGATTACGAAAGTCAGCAGGGCGAGAAGGATCGCAGAGCCATTGGCTTGGTGCATGTTCTCGCCGATGATCTCCAGCTTGTCGAGGAACCCGCCGCTGACGGCCGTCTTCAACCCCAGAACCTCGCCGAACTGCGTCAGGGCGATTGTCACCGCAATGCCGATACTGAAGCCGACCACGATGGAGTGGGGCACCAAGTTGCCGACCTTGCCCCACCCAAGCAGTGCCAGCAGCATCAGGATGGGGCCCGAGCACATGCAAACCAGCACCAGAAAGCCGTGTCCCGCGTAGAGGTCGTCGGGAGTGCGGTAGGCAAGCATGATGCCGGCGATCACGGGAATCAGCGCGGCCACCGGACCGTAGACGTTGTACTTCGACCCGCCGAAAAGTGCTCCCACCAATCCGGCGATAGCGCCGGCCATAATACCGTGTTCCGGACGCAGCCCCGAAGCCATGGCAAAGCCCATGGCCATGGGGATGGCCATCATGGCGACGATCAAGCCGGCGCTAATGTCGCGCACGACGACCCCGCGCCAGTTCCCTTCCCGCATGTCCTCAAAACGAGCGTCGAAGGGGTTGAGGAACAGTTTCAGCCGATCCCACATCGTGTTTACCCTTTCTCGGATCCTGAGGGTGCGATGGCGATGCCCATGCACAGCGGCAACGCCACGAGGAAGACGACAATGGAAGCAAGCAAGTCCTGCTTGAATGAATTGACCTTCACCGGCATCGGCGTGTCGTTCGTCATTCCTGTCCCTTCGATGAACGTCGCCTCAGATGGTGCGGGTGATCCTGCGGACTGTCGGTTCAGTCGTAGGAGGGTGATACTCGGCAAGTTTCACGAACTGTGCATTCCCCACGTCATAGGCGAACACTTCGCCCGTTTCGATTTTGTAGACCCATCCATGCAAGTGCAGGTCGCCTCGCACCAGTCGGGAGCCGACTGCCGGAAGCGTCCGCAGGTTCTCAAGCTGCACCAAGACATTTTCTTCGACCGTGGCGGTCAGCAGTCGTTCCCCGTCCAGGTGGCCGTAGTTTTCACGAATGATGCGGCGGGTCATCTCGGCGTGCGATAACCAAGACGAGACGGCAGGAAGTGAGGCGACTTGTTCAGGTTTCAGCAAGCCCTGCATCGCCCCGCAATGGGAGTGACCGCAGATGATGACATCCTTCACGCCGAGAGCGGCCACGGCGAACTCGATGGTCGCCGCTTCACCCCCGTTGCCCGCGCCATGCGGCGGGACGATGTTCCCGGCGTTGCGAAGGATGAACAAGTCGCCCGGTTGCGCTTTGGTTAGCAGGGTTGGGTCGATGCGAGAGTCGGAGCAGGTGATGAAGAGGGTGTCGGGGTTCTGCCCCTTCGCCAACTCCTCGAATAGCCCTTGCATTGGCCGGAAGCTCTCTTCCTGAAACTGGTGAATGCCTTGAACGAGTTTCTGCATCGTCGTGTCTTTCCTCAAGTGGAAGGTGGTCCCGGTGATCCGCTCGAACGCTTCGACGTACCTGGCTCGCCGAACGACGGTTGAGAGGGGGGGCATTCAACTCAGCGGCGATAGCGTTTGGTTCTTTGCACGCGACTCCGCGGCCAGACGTTCCTTGAACTTTGCCAGCGCCGTTCGCAGCGGTGGATCACCAATGGCAAGCATCTGGATGGCCAATAAGCCGGCATTACGTCCGGCGCCGATGCCCACCGTTGCCACTGGCACACCCGGCGGCATCTGAACAATCGACAGCAGGGAGTCGAGGCCATTCAGCGACTTCGACGGAATCGGTACTCCGACGACGGACAACGTGGTGCTCGCCGCAACGACCCCCGGCAAGTGCGCCGCGCCGCCAGCTCCGGCAATGATGACTTCCAGACCACGAGCGACGGCCGTCCGCGCGTACTCCGCCGTGTCGTCCGGCGTGCGGTGAGCCGACAGCACCCGCATCTCGCACGTAACACCAAATTCCTCACAGGCTGCCGCCGCCTGCTCCATCGTTTCGAGATCCGAATCACTTCCCATCAAAATACCGACTCGGGGGTTGCTCATTGTGGATCCTTTGATTTGAATAATTGTCGTCGAGGAGTCTTGTTCTGCCTCCTTCGCTGACTTCCAGCGCCATTACTCGGCATTCGCAATTCGACCTATTGCCACGAAAACTGTTGGCCGGTGATCCGTTCGTACGCTTCGATGTACTTGGTCCGAGTATGCTGCACGACTTCATTCGGTAACGGCGGCGGCGTACTGTTCTTGTCCCAGCCGGTCGCCTCCAACCAATCACGCGCGAATTGCTTGTCAAAGGATCGTTGTGATTTGCCCGGCTGGTAGTCATCGACCGGCCAAAAGCGTGAACTGTCCGGAGTCAGTACCTCGTCAATCAGAATGAGGTCATCCCCGAGCCAACCCCACTCGAATTTTGTGTCTGCAATGATGATGCCACGCTGGGCGGCGTAATCTGCGGCCTGCTGATAGACATGGAGGCTGAGTTGCCGCAGTTTGTTGGCCGTGCCAGTGCCAACCCGCTGTGCCATCTGAGCAAACGTGATATTCACATCATGTCCCTGTTCCTCCTTGGTGGACGGGGTAAAGATCGGTTCTGGCAGCTTCGCACCGTCTACGAGGCCTGTCGGCAGCGCCACCCCGCAAACTGTCCCGCTAGTGCAATACTCCTTCCACCCCGACCCAGACAGGTAGCCCCGGACCACGCATTCAATGGGAACTACTCTGGCCTTGTGAACCAGCATGGACCGTCCTTCAATCCCCTGCCCGCTCACGTCAAACGGCAAGCCCATCTGAGCGAGATCGTCGGTGAGCAGATGATTGGGCATTCGCAACATGCGAAACCAGAAGAGGCTAAGTTGCGTCAAGACTCGCCCCTTGTCGGGAATAGCCGTGGGCAACACCCGATCAAACGCACTGATGCGGTCGGTAGCCACGACAAGCAGAGTCTTGCCGAGATCGTACACGTCACGAACTTTGCCACGTCGCACCGGCAACGTGCCAAGATTCGTTTCCAAAACCGGCGTGTTCGTCATTGTCGTTCCTTTACAGAGTGGGTCCGGCGTGCGGGGGCAGGTTCGGCCTCCTGCGGAGCAACTGCGACGGGGCCATCGTTGGTGCAGGTCAATTCCTCTCGGAAAACAGGAATGTCGATGGGAGCCGTCACCCCCAGACGCACTTGGTTGTTGCGGATGGCAACGACCGTCACATGGATGGCATCGCCAATGATGATCGTTTCGCCCACTATTCGACTTAGGACAAGCATGCATGTACTCCTGGCGATGTGTTTCCCTCGGGATCAACTAAGCAAGAGGGGCTCATTGTGCCGCCCAACCTTTGCGGGTCTTATTAATGGCTTTCCGAAGCTCCACTGCCGCAACGGTTTCTTTTTCAAGGAACCGAGTGGCTTCCATCAACCAGCTGGCAATTTCAGGCTGGCGGAGCTGGTAGAACACTCGGCGTCCCTCCCGGCGTTCTGAAACAAGGCGGTGGGAACGTAGTACCATCAGGTGTTGCGACACCCCGGAGTGGCTGATGCCTAAAGCCTCTTGCAGTGAGTTCACGTCACGCTCTGCGCCTCGCAATTCCTCGATAATGCGAATGCGGTGCGGATGCGAAAGAACCCCCAACAAGTCCGCAAGCTCCTTCGTTACCAGCACCCGGTGAGGCATAGGAATCGGCCTTTGCTCCAAATGATTCAAAAGTTTGAATCTTTAAACATTATGATGTTATAAACGTGAGACAAGGCCGTCAAGGCCCACGCGTGTCGTCTTCAGTGAGTTTTGCCACAATGGGACCATTCTTGGCGCGACTTGGTATGAAGAAGAAACACTTGAGCGTGTGATTCATGGGTTGGCTGAACTGGTTTTGCGGCAACTTCGTTTCGATTCTGTTTCTGTTCCCGTTGATCGATCCCGATCTGTCGCTGGCAAACCACTTGGTATTGGAAGACGATTCCGTTCACTTTCTCTGGCCAATCCCGCTGACGCCTGCGGAGCAGAATTTCGTCCACCAGTTCGGAACCCGCCCCCTTGAGGAGAAGTTCAACGAGGCCCGACTGCCCTTCGTGTTCGATGAGCATCGCCGTTCCTGCGTGTAACCGCTCGCTGGGATTGGAATTCCCCACTTCCAGAAGCATTTCTCAGTTTGCTACCATAAACGCTGGCCGATATGATGAATCGAACCACGTAGAGTCCCACCGAAATTCGGGAACGTATCCCGCCCTCCTGCACCACAGCCGCGAATGTCCGAGCGTCGTCGCTACTGTCGCGAATTCTCCCACGTGCTGCAGAGCAGTCGCCGCGGGTTTCTCAAGGCGGGCGTCATCGGCGGCATGGGACTTTCGCTCGCCGAAGTGCTAAAGGCGAATGAAGGCTCGGCTGCCGCGCGCACGAACAACGTCATCCTGCTCTGGATGCGCGGCGGGCCCAGTCACATCGACATGTGGGATCCCAAGCCCGATGCGCCGGTCGAGTACCGCGGCGAGTTCGGCACGATCTCGACCTCGGTGTCGGGCATTCAGCTCACCGACATGTTGCCGCGGTGCGCGTCGATCATGCACAAGTGGTCGATCGTCCGCAGTCTGTATCATGAAGACGCCGGCCACTCGGCGGCCGACCAGATTTGCTTCACGGGCTACAACTCGGGCCCGAGTCCCGATCAGAACGTGCATCCGAGTTGCGGGTCGATCGTCGCCGAGCAGTTGGGGCATCTGTCGCCCGAGCTGCCGGCCTATGTGATGATCCCCCGCACGCTGCCTGGAGCCGACTCGGCCTATCTTGGGCCGAGCTATCGCCCGTTCGAGACGCAGTCCGACCCG
>JANNSB010000024.1:0-13069 GCA_031402175.1 Planctomycetaceae bacterium | reverse complement strand
GGGGCCGGCCGACTCGGTGATCCCCGTGATCTCGTTGACGGTGTTGGCCGTCCGCGCCTGGTTCAGATCCCAGGCGCCGTCCCCGTGGCACCTGGTGTGAGCCTGGCCCGGCTCGTTGAAGCGTTGGCAAGTCTTGCGGCGACTGGAAGTCGACTCACGAACCATCGGCGGCCTCGCTTGGACCCGGGCATGCCTGCCCTGCTGGGCGATGCAGGCATGGCACCCACGACGTGCTCCATCATGCCACAACTTCCGGAGACATTCTACCCCGCCGGGAGAGTGTGATGGACGCTATTCGACGAAGTGCTTGGTGGACATCTCTACCGGCAACAGCGAAACTCCGGCTCGAACTGCGATTGATGAATCGAGTGCTGCTCCTATCCACGACTTGAACCGGCTGGGCCGACGCCACCGGCCTGAAGCCTGATGAACCTCGTCCACCAGCCCGATTTCGAGACCTTTGCCAAACAGGCCCGGGGCGTGGCCCTGGTGCCGGTGTTTCGCCGGCTGCTGAGCGACACTGTGACGCCCGTGACGGCCTACTGTCAGGCCCCGTGGTCGAGCGGGCGGTTCCTGTTCGAAAGCGTCGTCGGGGGGGAACGCATTGGCAGGTACTCGTTTCTCGGCGGCGATCCCTTTCTGCGGATCGAAGCCTACGGCAACGAGGTGCGGATCACAGCGAAGGGCGCGACGACGACCAAGACCTGTGAAGATCCGCTGGCCGAACTGCAAGCGCTGCTCGATCAGTACAAGGCGGCCGAACTGTCCGGCCTGCCGCGGTTCTGCGGCGGAGCCGTCGGCTACGCGGGGTACGACGTGGTCCGTTACTGCGAGCATTTGCCCCACGCGCCCGAAGACGATCGGCGTCTGCCGGACATGTCGTTCGGGTTCTACGACCGGATGATCATCTTCGATCAGATTACGAAGACGATTCTGGTGGTGGCGCTGGCCCGCACCGATGGTGATTTGCGAAAGCAGTATGACGCCGCGTGCAGCGCAGTGGATGAACTGTGCGCCGCCGTGAACTCGGGATCGCATTCGCTGGCCCTGTCGGACGTGGAACTGTCGGCCGAGCCGTCGATCCAATGGACGTCGGACTCGACACAGGGTGAGTTCGAAGCGGCTGTCCGCCGTTGTCAGGAGTACATTCGGGCGGGGGACATCTTTCAGGTCGTGATCAGCCAGCGGCTGGCGGTAAAGACAAAGGTGTCGCCACTTGATCTGTATCGCTCGCTGCGGGTCGTCAATCCGAGTCCCTTCATGCTGCTGCTGGAAACGCCGAGCACGACGCTGGACGGCAGCTCACCCGAGATCATGGTGCGAGTCGAGGACGGCGAAGTAACGATTCGCCCGCTGGCTGGTACGCGCCGCCGTGGCAAGAGCGATGCCGAGGACCGGGCGTTGGCTGAAGACCTCGTCGCCGACCCCAAGGAACGAGCCGAGCATGTGATGCTGGTGGATCTGGCTCGCAACGACGTGGGGCGCGTCGCTCAGTATGGCAGCGTCGAACTAAGTGACGTGTTCGTCGTGGAGCGTTACAGCCACGTAATGCACATCACTTCGAACGTCTGCGGCCAACTGCGACCCGGAATGACGGCCCTCGATGCGTTGCGGGCCGGCTTGCCGGCGGGGACAGTCTCCGGGGCGCCCAAAGTGCGGGCAATGCAGATCATCGATGAACTGGAACATCATCGCCGCGGGCCGTATGCGGGCGCTGTCGGCTATATCGACTTCACCGGGAACATGGACACCTGCATCGCGCTTCGCACCTTTGTGATGCAGGGGGATACGACCTACGTGCAGGCCGGGGCGGGGATCGTGGCCGACAGCGTTCCCGAAAATGAGTATCAGGAAACCCTCAATAAGGCCCGGGGACTGCTGAAAGCGATCGAAGTCGCTGAGCTTATGTGAGGCCGAAGACCCTGGACGATCGAATCCGGTCGGCGGGTTTGTTACAACATCGAGTCATGCGCGCTCGATTCAATCGAGAAGGTTCGGAGCCCCCAAGTGGATTTCACGTTCGTCAACTATGACACCGAAGCATTCCACGACGAGTTGTTCGATGAGCATGGCCGTCCACGACCTGGCGCAAAGCTCTTAGTCGAGAAGATCAATTCGCTCTCGCCCGGTGAACTCAAGCAGCGGCAGGAAGCAATCGACCGCGCGCTGCTGCGGATGGGCATCACGTTTACCGTCTACGGCGACGAGTCGGGCACGGAAAAGATCTTTCCGTTCGACATCATCCCGCGCATCGTCGAGGCCTTCGAGTGGAATCACATCGAAGCCGGACTCAAGCAGCGGATCCAGGCTCTCAATCTGTTCATCAACGACGTGTACCATGAACAGAAGATCGTCAACGACGGCGTCGTGCCGCGCGATCTGCTCACGAAGGCAAAGTCGTACCGCGAGGCTTGTCAGGGGCTGACCCCGCCGAAAGGCATCTGGTGCCACATCACCGGCACCGACCTCGTCAGGCACAGTGACGGAGCGATCTATGTGCTCGAGGACAATCTGCGTTGTCCTTCCGGCGTGTCGTATGTGTTGCAGAACCGACTGGTGATGAAGCGCAGTTTTCCGCAAGTCTTCTCCGATTCGCATGTTCGACCCGTTGTCGACTATCCCAGCCGACTGTACGACACGCTGACGCACCTCGCTCCCGATCATGTGAGTGAACCGGTTGTCGTGGTGCTGACGCCGGGCATCTACAACTCGGCCTACTACGAGCACTCGTTTCTCGCGCAGCAGATGGGTGTCGAACTCGTCGAGGGGCGCGACCTCGCGGTGAAGGATGGTTTCGTTTACATGCGCACGACCGACGGCTTCCAGCGGGTGGATGTGATCTACCGCCGCATCGATGATGACTTCATCGACCCGAAGGCATTCCGTCCCGACTCGATGCTCGGCGTGCCTGGGCTGATGGAAGTCTATCGCAAGGGGCGTGTCGCCCTCGCGAATGCCCCCGGCACCGGCATCGCGGACGATAAGGTTCTCTATGCCTACGTGCCCGATATGATCCGTTACTACCTGAGTGAAGAGGCGATTCTGCCGAACGTGCCGACGTATGTCTGCTCGCGAGTGGAAGACCGCAAATACGTGCTGAGCCATTTGAGCGAACTGGTCGTCAAGGCGGCCAACGAAGCCGGTGGCTACGGCATGCTCGTGGGCCCGCATTCCACGAAGGAGCAGCAGCAGGAGTTTGCCCGACGGATCGAAGCCGATCCAAGAAACTACATCGCCCAGCCGACATTGTCCTTGTCGCGGGTGCCGACTCTGGTGAACGATCATTTCGAAGGCCGACATGTCGACCTGCGGCCTTACATCCTGTACGGAAAGAGCATCTGGGTGCTGCCGGGCGGGTTGACTCGCGTGGCTCTCAAGAAAGGTTCACTCGTGGTGAATTCCTCGCAAGGGGGCGGCAGCAAGGACACCTGGGTCGTCGCAAGGTCCGAGGCCGAAGCGTCATCGTCCGATTCTGCGTTGTGAAGACTCCTCAAATCATCGGGAGACAACCGTCAACTGCTCAGACAGGAATGTCTGAGCCACCTGAATCATGCTGAGCCGCGTTGCTGAATCCATTTACTGGATGTCCCGCTATGTCGAGCGTGCCGAGAACCTGGCGCGTTTCATCGACGTGACGTTCAACGTGATTCTCGATCTGCCGCGTGGGACGGAAACACAATGGGAACCGCTGGTCCGCACGACCGGTGACGAAGAGTACTTTGACGAGTTTTACGGAGAGCCGACCGAAGCGGCGGTCGTCGAGTTTCTGACGTTCGACCGGGATTACCCCAACTCGATTCTGTCTTCTCTGAGTCTGGCCCGCGAAAATGCGCGTACCGTCCGCGAGGCGATTTCTTCCGAGGCCTGGGAGCAACTCAACGAGTTCTATCACTTCGTGAAGGATGCCTCGCCCAAGTCGATCGGCGGGTCGCTGTCGGATTTCTTTCGCGTGGTCAAACAGCACAGCCATTTGTTCAACGGCATTATCGATGCGACGCTGACCCGCGGGAAGGAATGGCACTTCGCCAATCTCGGCCGGTTGCTGGAGCGTGCCGATAAGACGAGCCGCATCCTCGATGTCAAATACTTCACGCTGCTGCCCAATGTCCAGGACGTGGGGACGACCATCGACGATCTGCAATGGTCGGCGGTGTTGCGTTCGGTATCGGGCTTCGAAGCGTATCGCAAACACTTTCATACGATCACGATTCATCGGGTCGTGGAATTCCTCGTGCTCGACCGGGTGTTTCCGAGAGCCATCAGTTTTTGCGTGAATGGGGCTGATGACTCGATTCATCAAGTCGCGGGAACTCCCATCGGCTCCTACCGCACTCCCGTGGAGCAGACGCTGGGCAGGTTGCGCTCGGAACTCGTCTATGCCGACGTGCAGACGATCATCAACCAGGGGCTGCATGAATTCATCGATCGCTTCCAGACGCGACTGAACGACATCGGCGCGGGCATTCACGAGGCATTCTTCGCCATGCGGCCGGTGGAGGAACCCAAGGATCGCGCTGCTTCCTCACCTGGTCTGCAAACTCAATCTCAAAAGCAATGACGGCTCTCTCCGGCTCTCCACAATCAATCCCCGCATGTCGATTCGCGTTGCGTTAAATCATCAGACAAAGTACCGCTACGACCGGCTCGTCGGCCTGGGCCCGCAGCTCATTCGGCTGCGGCCGGCGCCGCATTGCCGCACGCCGATTCACAGCTACTCGCTGCGAGTGACGCCGTCGGAGCACTTCGTCAACTGGCAGCAGGATCCGCACGGCAACTTTCTGGCGCGTTATGTTTTTCAGACGCCCGCGAGGGAACTCAAGATCGAAGTCGACCTGATCGCCGACATGACGGTCATCAATCCGTTCGACTTCTTCGTCGAAGAGTCGGCCGGCAAGTCCCCTTTTCTGTATGAGGATTGGCTGGCCAGCGAACTCAAGCCGTTCCTTAGCGCCTCGCCCGCAGGACCGAAGTTCAAGGCGTATCTGGCGAGCATTGATCTGACTCCGATAAAGACCGTCGATTTTCTGGTCGCGATCAACCAGGAATTGCAGCAGCGGATCAAGTATCTCATCCGACTGGAACCCGGTGTGCAGACGCCGGAGGAGACGCTCACCAAGGGGTGCGGCTCGTGCCGCGATACCGGCTGGCTGCTCGTGCAGACCTTCAGGCATCTGGGGCTCGCGGCGCGGTTTGTCTCGGGATACCTCATTCAACTCGCCCCGGATGTGAAGTCCCTGGATGGCCCTTCCGGCACAGAAGTGGACTTCACCGACCTGCATGCCTGGACCGAGGTCTATATCCCGGGCGCGGGTTGGATCGGCCTCGATCCCACCTCAGGATTGTTGGCCGGAGAAGGACACATCCCACTCGCGTGCACACCCGACCCGATGTCGGCGGCCCCAATCACCGGTGCCGTCGATGAATGCGAGGTCGAGTTCGAGTTCGCGATGACGGTCACGCGGATTCATGAGGATCCACGTGTCACCAAACCATTCACAGACGACGAATGGCAGCGCATCGACCGGCTCGGCAGGCAGATCGACGAGCGACTTCGACGCGATGACGTAAGACTCACAATGGGTGGCGAACCCACGTTCGTCTCAATCGATGACATGGACGGCGCTGAGTGGAATACGGCCGCCGTCGGCCCTGACAAGCGCCGGCTCTCGGAAGAACTCCTCAAGCGCTTGAGAAACCGGTTCGCTCCCGGAGGTTTTCTGCATTTCGGACAAGGGAAATGGTATCCGGGCGAGACATTGCCGCGCTGGGCTCTCGGCTGTTACTGGCGCAAGGACGGCATTCCCATCTGGGAGGATGATGCATTCATCGCCGACACCAGCCGCAATTACGGACACGGCGTCGATCAGGCTCGCAAGTTCGTCCGTCAGCTCGCGGTGACGCTGGGAATGGAACCGAAGTGGATCGTGCCCGCCTACGAGGACATCGCCCATTACTTGCTCAAGGAGCAACGTCTCCCCGTCAACGTCAGCCCCAGTGATCCCAAGCTGAAGGATCCCGAAGAACGCTTGCGGATGATCAAAGTGTTCGAAACAGGACTCGATCAGCCCGCGGCTTTCGTGATGCCCCTCAAGCGGCAATGGTGGCAGGCGGGACCACGCTGGAAGAGCGGCCCCTGGCCCGTGCGTCCCGACAAGATGTTCCTCCTGCCGGGAGACTCGCCCGTCGGATTGCGCTTGCCCATCGATGCACTCCCCTGGGTGCCAGATTCGCAACTCCCCGGTTTCTATCCGCCCGACCCGATGGCCCCTCGGCCACCGTTGCCTGTGCCTCGATACCCCAGCCAGCCGTTTGTCGAAGGACATCCCGAGGCCGTCGGCATTCAAGGAATCTCGGAACAGGCTGATCCGTCACGCGAACGACATCTGGACGAAGACCACTTCGATCCGTCTCGCATTGTGCGCACCGCCCTGTGCGTCGAGCCTCGTGACGGCCGGCTGCATGTCTTCATGCCCCCCATCGAGCATCTCGAAGATTACATCGATCTGATCGCCGCCGTGGAGCGCACGGCGGCCGACCTCAAGATGCCCGTCGTTATCGAGGGCTATCTGCCTCCCAACGATGAACGCATCAACAACATCAAAGTCACGCCCGATCCCGGAGTGATCGAGGTCAACATTCATCCGGCCGCGACCTGGGACGAACTCGTCGAGAACACGACCGTCTTGTACGAAGAAGCACGGCTCACTCGTTTGGGGACGGAGAAGTTCGATCTCGATGGCAAACATGGCGGGACGGGGGGCGGCAACCACGTCGTCCTGGGAGGCCCGAAACCAGCCGACAGCCCGTTCCTGCGCAGGCCCGATCTGCTGAGGAGCCTGGTGGGGTACTGGGTGAACCATCCCGCGCTGTCGTACCTGTTCAGCGGAAGATTCATCGGCCCGACCAGTCAGGCGCCACGCGTGGACGAAGGCCGCAAAGACGCGTTGTATGAACTGGAACTGGCCTTCAGCATGGTTCCACCGAGAGATGAACCTGCCGCGCCGTGGCTCGTCGACCGCCTGTTTCGCAATCTGCTGATCGACCTCACCGGCAACACGCACCGGGCCGAGTTCTGCATCGACAAACTCTATTCACCCGACAGCAGCAGCGGACGTCTGGGGCTGGTCGAGTTTCGCGGCTTCGAGATGCCGCCGCATGCCCAGATGAGTCTGGCTCAACAGGTGTTGATCCGCGCACTCGTCGCGCACTTCTGGAACACTCAGTACGAGCAGCCCCTGGTGGAGTGGGGAACGCAACTGCACGACCGCTTCATGCTGCCGCACTACGTCTGGCAGGATTTCGAAGATGTGATCGACGACCTGCACCGCGCGGGCTTCGCCTTCGATTCCAGCTGGTTCGCCTCGCATTACGAGTTTCGTTTTCCGATGATCGGCCAACTCGATCGGCACGACATTCATCTCGAACTGCGCTTTGCCATCGAGCCCTGGTATGTGCTGGGCGAAGAACCCGCGGGCGGGGGAACCGTGCGCTTCGTCGACTCCTCGGTCGAACGCCTGCAGGTCAAAGTGACGGGACTGACCGACAAACGTCACGTCGTCACCTGCAACGGCCGGCGCATACCGCTGCATCCCACGGGAGTGCCCGGCGAGTTCGTGGCCGGCGTGCGCTACCGGGCGTGGCGGCCCCCGAACTGTCTGCACCCGACCATCACTGTCCACGCGCCGCTCGTGTTCGATATTCTGGATACCTGGTCGAAGCACTCGGTGGGAGGCTGCGTCTATCATGTCTCGCATCCCGCGGGACTGAACTACGAGACATTTCCCGTGAACGCCTACGAAGCCGAAGCACGCCGCGTGTCGCGGTTCTTCCAGATGGGTCACACGCCAGGAACCGTGTCGGTTCCCCCGAAAGAAGAGAATCCCGCATTCCCCATGACACTGGATTTGCGTCGCCAGGCTCGAGCGACATGAACGATGTAACGCCCGACATCGGCACGACGTCGCCCCTGTTCTCCGGTTATCAACCGAGAGCAGGGGTGTTTGATGAAATGTTCGCTGCCGCGGGGCAAGTGCGACCGCATTGGTCGAAACTGGCGACCTCTCTCGAAGGTTTGGGCGTTCAAGAACTAGAGCGTCGCTGGGACCAGGCCCAGCACCAGATCGCCCGCGATGGGGTGACGTTCAACCCCAACGACTCCGACGCCGAAGCGGCCCGGCCTTGGATCCTCGATGCCATCCCGCTGGTGCTGACGGAAGCCGAGTGGAACGTCGTCAGCGAAGGGCTCAGCCAGCGGGCCATGCTCCTGGAGATGGTGCTGGCCGACCTGTATGGGCCGCAGGTGCTGCTCAAGGAGAAAGTGGTCCCGCCGGATGTGCTGTTCGGCCATCCGGGGTTCTATCCTGCCTATTACGAACTGCGTCCGCCGGGGCATCGACATCTGTTGCTCTACGCGGCCGACTTGGCGCGCGCGCCCAGCGGAGAATGGTGGGTCACTGCCGACCGCACACGTGCACCGTTCGGTCTCGGATACGCACTCGAGAACCGCATCATCGCCTCGCGGATGCTGCCTAAGGAGTTTCGCGCCGCGAATGTGCATCGACTGGCGCCGTTTTTCGTCGAACTGCGTGAGGCGCTGAGGGAACTGGCTCCGCGCTTCCGTGACAACCCGCGCATCGTGCTGTGGACGAAGGGGCCATCCAGCCGCGCCTACTTCGAGGACGCCTACCTCGCTCGCTATCTCGGCTACACACTGGCCGAGGGTGGGGATCTGGCGGTTCGCGAAAACCGCGTGATGCTCAAGACTCTGGGCGGGCTGCTCCCCGTGGAAGTGCTCGTCCGCCGGCTGAACGATGATGATTGCGATCCCGTCGAACTGCGACCCGATTCTGCATCTGGAGTTTCGGGACTCTTGGAAGTCATGCGTGCCGGCAACGTGTCGATCGTCAACTCGCTGGGGAGCCGGCTGGTCGAGTCGCCGATATTGCTCTCGTTCCTGCCGAACATCTGCCGGTTCCTATTGCAGGAAGAGCTCAAGATGCCCTCGGTGGCCACCTGGTGGTGCGGCCAGCCTAAAGCCCTGAAATATGTATTGGAGCACTTGACCGAGTTGGTCATCCGTTCCGCCTTTCGGATGGCCGACTCGCCGCCGATTCACCCGTCGGAGATCAGGCCGGCTGAACTGGATATCTTGCGGCGCGAGTTGCAGTCGCGGCCGCAAGACTACGTCGCTCAGGAGACGGTCAAGCGTTCGACGACGCCGGTACATGTGAACGGGAAAACGCAGCCCTGGCATTTGGCCATGCGCGCGTTTCTGATGGCGCGCGGTCAGTCGCACGTGACCATTCCCGGCGGACTCGCGCGCGTGTCTCCGCAGTCACATGTGCTCGACTTCACGATGACCTCGGGAGAGCGCGCTCAGGATGTCTGGGTTCTGGCGGACGGCGCCATCGACGATGTGAGCCTGCTGTCCCCGCCTGACAAAACCGTCGCGCTTACTCGCGGTGGCTCCGACCTGCCCAGCCGCGTGGCCGACAACTTGTTCTGGCTCGGCCGTTACGTCGAGCGTGCGGAATCGACATTGCGCCTCGTCCGCGTGCTGGTGTTGTCGATTTCGAGCGAAACCGAAGGTGGTCCCGAACGCAAACTAATGCTCCGTTCGTTGGCCGAGCAAGGCCAGGTCGATCCCGACTACGTGATCTCGGGGTTGGAAGAAACCCTGCCGAACATCGCGGCCATTCTGCCGGATGCTGTTTTCGATCCGACGAGGGAACGCAGTCTCCGCAGGTCGATCGACAAGGCCGCGGGCCTCGCCTCGATCGTTCGCGACCGCATTGCCATGGACATGTGGCGCACGATCCGCCGTATCTCGTCGCTCGTCCAGCATTCGCCGGGGGACCACCTGAAGGAGACGGGTGAGTTCCTCGATCGGCTCGACAACATTCTGGCCGAATTGCTCGCGTTCGCCGGCCTCGCGGCCGAAAGCATGACACGCACGCAGGGGTGGCGGTTCCTGGACTTGGGCCGCCGGATCGAGCGGGCCTGGCAATCGTCGATGTTGCTGCAATCCACCTTGAATTCGGAGGAAGGGGGCCAACCTTCGGTACTCGAAGCCCTCTTGAGAGTCGCCGACAGCCTGATGACCTACCGCTCGCGCTACCTCTCGACCATTCAGGTCGCGCCCGTGCTGGATCTGCTCGTCGTGGACGATACCAATCCTCGGTCGATCGCCTACCAGCTTCGCACCGTCGAGTCGCATGTCGAGGAACTGCCACGCGACTCGTCGCGGGCATTGCTCAGTCCCGAACAGCGACTGGCGGTGTCCCTGCGCAATGCCGTGCGACTGTCCGATCCCCTGGAACTCGCCCGTCAGGAAGGCGATGGCAATCGTCCCGCCCTCGATCGGCTGATGCGGCGATTGCAAGACCAGCTTCCCAAGCTGTCGGACACCGTCTCCAGCCGGTTCCTCACGCATGCCGGCCTGCCGAGGCACCTTGCGTCGATGGAGGGCCGATCGTGAACTACAAGATTACTCATTCCACAATCTTCACGTACTCATCTCCCGTGAGCGTCTGTCACAACACGCTGATGCTCACGCCGCGCGATAGCCGGCAGGTGGCGTGCATTTCACATCGGCTCACGATCCGGCCGACGCCCGTCGTTTCCAATCGCCGCAAGGATCTCTTCGGGAATCATGTGCATGCGATTTCCATCGAAGAGAGTCACAAGCAGCTCGTCGTCACCGCGACCTGCAAGGTGACGGTCGAATCGTTCACACTGCCCGACCCCGGCACGTCGCCTCCGTGGGAGACAATCGCGACAGGAGTCGCGGAGCAGACCGATCCGAACTGGCTGTCGGTCTGCCCATTTGTATTTGATTCGCCGCGCATCGCTCGCTCGCGGGTCTTCTCCGGATATGCGGCGGAGTCCTTCACCGCAGGTCGGCCTATCGCAGCCGCGACCGCGGATTTGGCGGCCAGGATTCATCACGACTTCGAATACAACAAGAAGGCCACCGACGTGCACACGTCGACGGCGGCTGCTTTTCAATTGAGACAGGGGGTCTGTCAGGACTTCGCCCACATCTTCGTCTGCTGCCTGCGGTCGATCGGATTGCCGGCACGCTATGTCAGTGGCTACCTGCGGACGATGCCGCTGGCGGGCAAGCCCAGACTGGTGGGAGCCGACCATTCGCATGCCTGGGGCGCGGTCTACTGCGGCTCCGATCTCGACTGGCTCGACTTCGATCCGACGAACAACTGCGCCTGCGGCAGCGACCATATTCCCGTCGCCTGGGGACGAGACTATGAGGACGTGGTCCCCATCAAGGGCGTCTTCCTCGGCGGCGGCGAACACACGCTGCAGGTCTCGGTGGATGTGAGCCCCGTGTAGCTTCGAGCTTCTCGCCCGTGAGGAATGAGTGACCGCCATCATCCCACCTGCCGCCCCGAGTTCGACCCGCACGGCGTGGCTGGTCGTCGTGCTGCTGATGCCGGTCGCGCTGCACAATTACCTCGACCGGCAGATGTTGGCGTCGATGAAGCAGTCCGTCATGGACTCCATCCCGGGCTTAGGCGGTGCCGAGAATCACGATGAACTCTGGGGCAGGGTGCTCGCACAATTCAAATGGATCTATGCGGGGTTCAGCGTCTTCGGGGGATACATTGCGGATCGCTTCAGCCGGCGGCTCACCATTTGCGGCAGCCTGTTCGTCTGGTCGGCGGTGACGTTCTGGACGGGGCACGTCACGACCTACAACGAATTACTCTGGGCGCGGTCGCTGATGGGCATCAGTGAAGCATTCTACTTTCCGGCCGCTTTGGCATTGATCGCCGACTACCACGCCGGCTCGACGCGCTCGCGGGCGGTGGGGCTCCATCAAATGGCGATCTACATGGGCGTAATCACCGGCGGCTTCGGCGGCTACTTCGCCGCCGATCCCGATCTCGGCTGGCGGCTTGCGTTCACGGGATGCGGCGTGATCGGCATGCTCTACGCCATCCCCCTCGTGCTGCTGCTGCGGGATGTGGTGCGGCCGAACGAACATCAGTTGCAAGCGCGGATCTCGCCGGGGGACGCAGTGCAAGAGTTGGCGACGAACGTGTCGTTCATACTGCTGGTGTTGTGTTTCACTCTTCCCGCGATGGCAGGCTGGATCGTGCGGGACTGGATGCCCTCGATTCTCCAGGACCAATTCAAGATTGGGCAGGGGCAAGCCGGTGTCGCGGCCACGCTCTACTGGCAGGTCGCGGCAATCTGCGGCGCGTTTGTCGGCGGCTGGCTGGCCGATCGCTGGATACATTCGAACTCACGCGGCCGCATCTTCGTGAGCGCCATCGGCATGAGCTTGCTCGTTGTGGGCGTCGTCGGGATGGGTAATGCCGGCACGCTCGCGGTAGCGGTTGCATTCCTGATCGTGTTCGGACTGGGCTGGGGGTTCTTCGACTGCAACAACATGCCGATCCTGTCGCAGCTCGTGCGGCCGCAGTTGCGGGCGACGGGTTACGGCATCATGAATCTCGTCAGCACCAGTTGCGGCGGCCTGGCCGACTGGGGCTTCGGGATCCTGAAGGATCGCAAGGTTCCGCTCAACGTCAGCTTCACCGCCTTTGCCGTCCCGGCGATCATTTCGATCGTGCTGATGCTGTTGATCAAGCCCCGGCGGGAGGCTGCCGGTTAGCTCACTATTTAATTGGCCAGAGCGAAACTTGATTGGTTGTAGCGTGCATCAGTGGCCGGAAAAGAGAGACCGCTGATTGCGCGGATGACGCGGGTCTTCGCGGATCTGAAAACTGGGTCTGAAGCCTCGGTGAACAGTTCAGATCCGCGGGAATCCGCCCAATCCGCTTCATCCGCGGTCCATTTCCTGCGTTCATCGCACATGCATTCCCAAGTGAAGGGCCGCCCGATGCCCGACCCGCATCGCGTGTGTCAATCGATCGGGATGGGCCTTGCGCGCGGCTCGCGTGGCGTCGCTGAGTGTCTTACCCTAGAAAGAGTCGCCTGACTCAGGCTCAATCGCGACAAACTCATCCTGATGTTGCCGCAGTTCGACGACACAACTTAGAAATGCGGTGCCACATCGCAAGTGAGGATCAAATGACCGAGACAG
>JANNSB010000023.1:0-6957 GCA_031402175.1 Planctomycetaceae bacterium | reverse complement strand
TCGTCGTCCTCGACAGCGACGGAGAGCACGGCCTCGCGTGTCTTTTCAGTCGCGACGCACGACGCGAGCGGCCAGATCGACAGTCAAATCGCCAATGGTGACGACGGTCTCATCGACTCCAACGTGCTGCGCGTGGCGCAGCGCAGTTCGCATGCGGGCCAGCAGTTCGCCGGTGCTGAACGGTTTGGTCACGTAGTCGTCGGCTCCGTGATCGAGGGCGTCGATCTTCTGTTGTTCGTGGTCCCTGGCGGAGAGCACGATCACCGGGGCCGAGCACCACTCGCGCAGTCGACGCAGCACTTCGTGGCCGTCGAGGTCCGGCAGGCCCAGGTCGAGGATGACCAGATCAGGTGGCTGGCCGGCCGCGAGCTTCAGGCCGGCTTCTCCCCCTGCCGCTTCGTTCACGCGGTAGCCTTCGCTCATCAGCGAAGCACGCAAGAACCGTCGGATCGGTTGTTCGTCCTCGATGATCAGAATGAGATGCTCGCCACGCTGTGTCTCGGTAGGTGGTGTCTTGCCTGGTTTCACGTCCGTCATTCTAGCACCACCTCCGGCGCGCCCTTCACATGTGGCAGTCGAATGACGAACTCCGCGCCGCCGCCCGCGCGATTGGACGCCGTGATCTCCCCCGCGTGCGCTTTGACGATGGCCCGGCAAATGGCCAGCCCCAAGCCGCTCCCTCGGCCGCCATCGGCTGTCGGCGACGCTCGATAGAACTTGTCAAACACGCGATCCTCCGATCCGGCTGGCAGGCCCGGTCCACGATCGGCGATCGTGATTCGAATCGTGCGCCCATCCAGGCAGGCCGAGATCGAGATCGGCGTCCCCGGCGGAGTGTAACGTGCCGCATTCTCCAGGAGGTTGACGAGAACCTGCTCGAACAAGAGCCCATCGACGAAGCACAGCGGCAAATCGACCGGGAGATGTACATCGACGGGATGCGACTGCAACTCACGTCGCGTCCGTTGCAGCGCGGAGCCGACGATTTCTTCGAGCACATGCCACTGCCGGTTCGGACTGGCCGCGCCGGCTTCGAGCTTCGACATCTGCAGGATGTTCTCCAGCAGGCGGTGCAATCGGTCGGCTTCGTCGGCCACCGTTTCTAGGAGTTGCCGCCGTGTGTCTTCGTCGAGGTTCGAGGCTTCGAGCAGACTGCTGCTGGCTCCGCCTGGATCTGAGCCAGTAACTCATCCGGGTTCGGTCGGCGATCGTCGAACATGCGCCCCTGTTATTCGTTGCTGTTGCCGTCCAGAGCCAGATTGAGCAGCAGGACGTTGACGCGAGGCTCGCCCAATACGCCAAACGTACGATCCTCGGTGAACCGGGTGACCAGTCCCCGTACATCATGTTCACTCATGTTGCGAGCCGCCGCCACTCGCGGCACCTGAAACACAGCTGCGGCAGGGGAAATGTGGGGATCGATTCCGCTTCCCGACGCGGTCACGAGATCGACGGGAATATCGGTCGTCGGGGATCCGACAGCTTCGAGAGAGTCGACTCGGCCCTTATCCGCAAGGCGCACGGCGACGGGCCTGGTTACTTCTCGTCACGTCGCCCTCGCTTACGCGCTTACGCGTCGGGTTACGATGGTCGCCTGCGGCTTGCCGTTAAACAAGGGACAACTCACTTCGCGGCGTACTCGGCGCGCTTCGCCCGGACCAGGTCGATGGCAATTGCAGCGCCGTCGGCGACCGGGTGTTTCGTCGCTTCCGCCTCAGTCCGCCATTTGATCTCGATCTGGCCTTCCTTGATCCCCTTGCCGCCGATGACGATGCGCAGCGGAATGCCGATGAGGTCGGCGTCCTTGAACTTGAAGCCCGGGCGGGCATCGCGGTCGTCCATCAGCACGTCGATGCCGGCTTCCTGCAATTGCTGGTAGTACCGCTCGGCGACAGTCATCACTTCGGGATCGGTCGTGTTGAGCGGGATCAACAGCACTTCGTAGGGAGCGATCGACATCGGCCAGATCAGGCCGTTCTCGTCGTGGCAGGTCTCCGCCAAGCCGGCGACGATGCGGTTCACGCCGATGCCGTAGCAGCCCATGATGATCGGGTGTCGCTGTTCCTTCTCGTCCAGGTACGTGGCATCGAGGGCGGTGCTGTACTTGGTGCCGAGCTTGAAGACATGTCCGACCTCGATGCCGTGGACCAGTTCCAACTTGCCCGCGCACTTCGGACAGCGATCACCGGCAATGGCTTGACGCAGATCAAAGGTCTTAGGCAAAGGATAGTCTCGAACCACATGCACGCTGACGAAATGGGCATCAGCCGCGTTTGCGCCCGTAATGGCATCGACAATCGACGGGACATCGTGGTCGGCGATGACGTCGCACTTAATCCCGATCGGCCCCGCAAAGCCAACAGGTGCGCCCGTGACGTTGACGATCGTGGCTTCATCCGCCAGGGCCAGCGTCTTCGCGCCGAGGGCACGGCGGACCTTGTTCTCGTTTGCTTCGTGATCGCCCCGGATGAGCACAGCCACCGGCTTGCCATCAGCCAGGTAGATCAATGTCTTGATCATCTGATTCGGCTGACATCTCAGCAGCTTCGAGACTTGCTCGATGCTCGTCGTACCCGGGGTCGAGACTTGTTTCTTCTGGGCGGCCCCGGCAACTTCAATAACCTTCGCCGCAGTTCTACCCGTGTCCGCCCGTTCAAGATTCGCGGCATAACTGCACTTGTTGCAGCGGACAATGCTGTCTTCGCCGTTGTTCGCGGGGATCATGAACTCATGCGAGGCATCGCCGCCAATGGGGCCGCTCTCGGCCTCGACGGGAATGTACGTCAGCCCGCAGCGCGAGAAGATGCGACAGTAGGCGTCGTACATCGAGCGATAGGCTTCATCGAGTTGCTCGATCGAAGTGCCGAAGCTGTAGGCGTCCTTCATCAGGAATTCGCTGGTGCGCAGAACGCCGAACCGCGGGCGCTCTTCGTTCCGGAACTTGGTCTGAATCTGATACAGCGTGATCGGCAGTTGGCGATAGCTGCTGAAATGTCCGGCAACGAGGTGCGTGACGACCTCTTCGTGCGTCGGCCCCAAGGCGAGGTGCACCTTGTGATCGCGACGCTTCACTTCGAAGTTGATCAGCACGTTGCCGAAGGCCTCCTTGCGCCCGGTTTGCACGAACAGATCGATCGGCTGCAGGGCCGGCATGAAGATTTCGATCGCACCGGCCCTATCCATTTCGTCACGGACGATGGCCTCGGCCTTGTGCAGCGCGCGGAGACCGAGCGGCAGATAAGTGTACGCCCCGGCCATGAGCTGACGAATCAGTCCGGCCCTGAGCATGAGCTTGTGGCTCGGAATCTCGGCATCAGCCGGTTCTTCCTTGAGCGTCGGGATGAATGTGCGAGACCAGAGCATGGAGAAGTGAGTAGGGAGTTGGCAGTAGTGACCGGCGTCACGAAACATCCAGCCGAGTGAACGCTGCGTCGATGATTGTACCACAGCAGCAAGCAGGGAGTTCTTCGCAACTGCCTATTGGCTACTCCCTACTCACTCCCACATCACTTCTCATCCCCCGCCAGTAGCCAGCCGGCGAGAGTCAGTTCCGTGGTGCACAGTTCCTCAGCGCGGAAGTATAACGCAATCTCTCGTTCGGCGGACGCGGGACTGTCGCTGCCGTGCATCAGGTTCATCTGCCGGCTCACTCCGTAGTCGCCGCGAATGGTACCGGGAGCGGCGGTGCGGCCGTTGGTCGGTCCCATCATTCCGCGAACGACTTCGACGGCGTCGGGGCCTTCGGCCACGATCGCGACGACAGGTCCAGACGTGATGAAGCTCTCCAGGTTTGGATAGAAAGGCTTGGAGACGTGTTCGGCGTAATGCTTCTTGGAGAGTTCCGCAGTCACCTGCAGCATTTTGAGGCCGACGATGTTCAGGCCCTTGTCCTCGAGCCGGCTCAACAGGCGTCCGCTCAGGCGGCGCTGGACGGCATCGGGCTTAAATAGAATCAGTGTCCGTTGTTGCGGCATGGAAGTGGTTGTTTTCGGGTTTCAAGGATGGTTTGAGGCGAAAGTCTCGCGAACGGCTCGCGGGGACGCAAGTTCGCCATCGTCGGTGACAGAAGGAGGTAATGAATGTCCTCCAATCGCCAAAACCCAATTCCCCATTCCTCAATCACAAATGCCTTAAACTCAACTCTTCCCAACTCCCGACCGATCAGGTACAGTTGATGGCTATCTGAAAGACCTTCAGCCGAACGATCATGTTGCGCGTACTGGGATCACATCGCCGACTTTGCGACGGCCTGACTCGACGTGACTTGATGCACGTCGGCGGCAGCGCCATCGGCGGGCTCTCGCTGGCAAACTGGCTCGGTGCCGAGGCGAATGCATCGCCTGCAACACTCGCCAATTCGTTCGGCAAAGCGAAGCAGTGCATCGTGCTGTTTCTCTATGGCTCGCCCAGCCAGCTTGAGACCTTCGACATGAAGCCCAACGCACCGCTCGAGGTGCGCGGAACAATGCAGCCGATCGCTTCGTCGCTGCCGGGACTCGATGTCTGCGAGCATCTGCCGATGATGTCGAAGATCATGGATCGCACCAGCGTCGTGCGATCGGTGACGCACGAGTATCCGCTGCATGGCGTCGCGTTCGCGATGACCGGCGTGGCGTCGATCGATGTCAACATGGAACTCAATCCGCGGGATGTACGGCATCATCCGTACTTCGGTTCGTGCGTGGAATACGTCGATCGCGTGAACCGCGGCGGCAGGCAGGGCGAGTTCCTGCAAAACGTCGCCCTCCCGTTCCCATTTAGCAGCAAGCGGTCGGACCAGCCATTTCGCGCGGGGCCATACGCCGCATTTCTCGGCGGGACGTATCACCCGACCTGGACCGAGTTCGTCGGCGAAGGGACAGTGCCCATTCACAAGGAACGGGATGGCGGATTCAGCTACAGTGGGATGGAACCGTACATCGGCTGTTCGCGGGACAGTCACTTCCGCCTCGCGGCTGTCGAGCCGTTGGACGGCATCACACTCGACCGCTTCGACCGTCGGCGCAGCCTGCTGCAGCAGTTCGATCAGGAGCGAAGGGAACTGGATGAGTCTTCACCCGGACGTTCGCTGACGAGTTTTCAGGAGACGGCGTTCTCGCTGATTTCGTCGCCGCGAGTGGGTGCCGCTCTCGACATCCGCCAGGAGCCTGAGGAACTGCGCGATCGCTACGGAATGACGTTGTTTGGCCAGTCGTGCCTCGCCGCCCGCCGGATGCTGGAAGCGGGGACGCGGCTCGTGTCGGTCTTCTGGGACGAATATGGCCTCGCGGGCGATGCATGGGACACGCACTTCGGGCATTATCCCCGCATGATCGACCAGCTTTGCCCGGGTCTCGACAAGGCAATGTTCGGGTTGATCACCGATCTCGAAGATCGCGGCATGCTCGATGAGACGCTGGTCGTACTCATTAGTGAGCATGGCCGCACGCCACAGATCAACAGTGCCGTCGGCGGCGGGCGCGATCACTGGTCACGGGCCTATTCCACGCTGTTTGCCGGCGGAGGCATCGCCCGCGGCAACGTCGTCGGGTCGACCGATGCGATCGCCGGTGACGTGGTCGAACGACCCGTTTCGCCCAAGTCGCTGCTGGCGACGATGTATCATCTGATGGGCATCAATCCCCATTCGACGATCCCCGATCACGAAGGCCGGCAGATTCCGCTGGTCCCGGAGAATTCGGAAGTGATCGCCGAATTGCTGGCGTGAACGTCGCTTGGCAGCAGAGCCGCGCACGTAGTAAGCGAAGTCGCCTTTTGCCGCCAAGTATGGACTGCGCCGGCCCCGCGAGTGTTCGAGCAAATCGAGGCCTCGCACGGCGAATTCTCGCCTTCCCCGTTCTCCGTTCTCGTCGCCACCGTCCTCACCTTCTCTTTGGCCTTTTTCGGCAGCCTCCCCCGGGCGGTTTACAACTTGTCTACGAAACGGTGAAATCTCAAAGCTGGTGAAATCCGCCCCACTCCAGGAGTTCCATCATGAAATCGCTCGTCGCCGGGTTGATGCTGTGCGTTCTCTCCACCGCCACCAGGACCGATGAGCCGACGATCGTTAACGTCTGGCCGGGAGAGGCTCCGGGCGAACCCGGCAACATCGGTGAAGAAACCAACCTCCCGCCGGGAGAGGACGAACTCCCCACGCTGCGGTTGACGAACGTCACCACGCCGACGCTCGAAGTCTTCAAGCCAAGCCCCGACATCGACACCGGGGCCGCCGTCGTCATCTGTCCCGGCGGCGGACACTACGTCCTCGCCTACGACAAAGAAGGGACCGAGGTCGCCGAGTGGCTCAACACCATCGGCGTCACAGGCATCGTCCTCAAGTACCGCGTCCCCGCCCGCGAAGAAGACCGACGCTGGCGGGCCGCCGTTCAAGACGCTCAACGCGCCATGCGGGTCGTGCGGGCCAACGCTCACGAATGGCAGATCGATCCCGAGCGCATCGGCATCCTCGGCTTCTCGGCCGGAGGCGAAACCGCCGCCCTCACATGTCTCTTCCACAATGAAGCGCAGTACGAAGCCATCGATGAAGTGGATGATGTCTCTGCCCGTCCCGACTTCGCCGCCCTCATCTACACCGGCGGCCTGTACGACGAAGAGACCGGCACCCTGCGCGACTACATCGAAGTCGACGACACGACGCCCCCCATGTTCTTCGTTCACGCGATGGACGACGGCCTCCCCGCAGAGCACAGCATCCTCATGAGCCTCGCCCTCAAGCGGGCCGGCATCCCCACCGAGATGCACATCTACGGCGACGGCGGCCACGGTTTCGGCCTGCGCGAGACCGGCTCAGCCTCGGCCACCTGGCCCGACCGCTGCGCCGCCTGGCTCCACACCATCGAAGTGCTGACCCCGTAGCCCAGCCTTCCCCGGCCGTCGTTCCGTCGCTGAATTCGCAAGAATTCAGCCTCGGGCTGCTGGCCAGAAACTCGCCGCCGCCGACCAGAAGAAGAAGAAGGA
>JANNSB010000022.1:0-2913 GCA_031402175.1 Planctomycetaceae bacterium | reverse complement strand
AGTCCAGTGACTGACGGGAAATTCTCTGATGATGAACTCGCGTCGTTCGGCACAATCGTGCGAGTCGGACGCGGATCGGGCTGCGATTCTTGCGTGACTACAAACTCGGACAGGGTCGCGGACATGCGAGACATGCCGGCCGAGAACCAGAATAGGCCGAGCACATTCAGACCGAGCAATACGACGCAGATAATTACCAATCTGTCTGTAACTCGTGATTCATCACTCATTTAGATTCCTTTTCCCGCCGCGGAGATGTAGTCCGTTTCGTCGTCATGTGCTCCATACAACCCGAAAGTCGTACGGATGTTCCGTAAAAAACTGTGGATCATTCAAAGCGGTTGCCTGGTACTTGGTACATCCATACGTAGTCGGCCTCGCATTCCTGTTTTCGCCATCCCTTACGTCGGATCTGGTCGCTTGCCGCGGAGAAACTCATCCAATCCCTGGAAGACGATGAAGAATGTCGGAATGAAAAACACCGCGAGGATCGTGGCCGCGATCATCCCGCCGAACACCGCAGTCCCCAGGGCGCGTTGACCGGCTGCTCCCGCGCCGTTGGCGATCAAAAGCGGTACGACGCCCATGATGAACGCAAACGATGTCATGATGATCGGGCGAAAACGCATCTTCGCCGCCTCGGCCGCCGCCTCACGAATCGTCCGGCCGCGCTGCCGCAACTCGCGGGCGAACTCGACGATCAAGATCGCGTTCTTGCTGGCGAGCGCGATGATCAGCACGATGCCGATCTGCGTGTAGATGTTGTTATCCATGCCGCGTATCGCGACGGCCGTCACCGCGCCCAGCAGTCCCAGCGGCACGACGAGAATTACGGCAATCGGCAACAGCCAGCTTTCGTACTGAGCCGCCAGCACGAGATAGACGAGCAAGATCGCCACCGCAAACACGAAGATGGTCTCTGAACCGACTCGCTTCTCCTGGAATGCCGTGCCCGTCCACTCGTAACCCATCGTCGCGGGGAGGTTCTGCTCGGCAATCTGTTCCATGATCCGCAGCGCGTCACCCGAACTATACCCCGGCATATAACCGCCTGAGACCGTGGCCGCCGGATACAGGTTGTAACGGTTGACAATCTGTGGGCCGAAAGATCTCTCAACAGATACGAGCGTTCCCAGCGGCAACATCTCTCCACCGCGCGTGCGCACTTCGAGTCGTTCGATGTCCTCGGGCGAATCGCGAAACTCCTGGTCGGCCTGTACCCGCACCTGATAGGTGCGCCCGAACATGTTGAAGTCGTTCACATAGATCGAACCCAAGTACGCCTGCAACGTGCGGAAGACATCACTGAGCGGCACATCGAGCGTTTTGACCTTCTCTCGATCGACATTGACCCGCAGCTGAGGCACCCCCGGTCGGAAGTTCGTGTTCACGGCGGACAAGGCCGACTGCCCGTTGGCGGCTTCGACCATCGAATTCACGACCTGCTGCAATTCGCTCAGTCCCACGTTCGCGCGATCCTCGACCTGCATTTCGAATCCGCCGCGAACGCCGAGCCCGCGAATGGCCGGCGGCGGGAAGGCGAAGATAGTTGCTTCCTGGATTGCCGCCAGCTTGCCGGAAATCGTTCCCAGCATCACTTCCTGGGACAGCCCCTGCTCCCGGCGTTCGTCAAAACCGGTGAACGAGGCGAACACGGTTCCTGCGTTAGGAGCGCTGCTGTTGTCGAGCAGCGACAATCCGCCGATCGTGATCCAACTGCCGACCCCGGGTGTCTCGGCGAGAATGTCGTCGACGCGACGCATCACCTCTCGTGTGCGCTCCTGCGACGCGGCGTCGGGGAGCTGCACCGATAACAGGACATAGCCTTGATCCTCGGTGGGAATGAATCCCGTCGGCAGCCGCGTGTACCACCAGGCCGCGACTCCGACGAGGGCGATGAACACGATGAGCACCGGTGCCACGAAACGGAGCGTGTGCCGGATGATCGCGATGTACGCCCGTTCGAACAGTCCGTAGACCGCCTCGAACCAGCGGAAGAAGAACAGTTTCTTCTTCTTGATCGGCCTGAGCCAGAGCGCGCACTGAGCAGGCTTGAGCGTCAACGCGTTGATCGCGCTCAGCAACGCCGTCGCCGCGATCGTCAGCGCGAACTGTCGATACATCTGGCCGGTGATTCCACCCAGGAGCGAGGCCGGCAAGAACACCGCCATCAGCACCAGCGTGATGCTGATGATCGGCCCGATGACTTCGTTCATGGCGCGCATCGTGGCCTCCTTGGGAGCTTCGCCGCGCTCGATGTGATGCACCGCGTTCTCGACGACGACGATCGCATCGTCCACGACGATGCCGATGGAGAGAATGAGTCCAAAGAGCGTGAGCATGTTCACACTGAAGCCGAGCGCGTACATCGCGGCGAATGCACCGATGATCGTAATGGGCACCGTCGTGGCCGGGATCAGCACTGCCCGCCAGTCCTGCAGAAACAGCAGAATCACGATCAGCACGAGAACTCCCGCCTCGAGCAGCGTCATGTAGACTTCATGAATCGCGGCCTTGACGAAATGCGTCGTGTCGAGCGGGATGCCATATTCCATTCCTTCGGGAAACTCCCGCCCGAGGCGTGCCATCGCGGCCCGGACATCTTCGGCCACCTGCAGTGCATTTGCACCCGGCAACTGAAAGATGCCGATATTCGCGTTCGCCTGCCCCTGCTTCTCGGTGAACTGGTTGTAGCTCTGGCTGCCGAGTTCGACGCGGGCGACATCGCGCAGGAAGACCATCCGCATCCCTTCGCCGCTCTTGACGACGATGTTTTCGAATTCCTCGGGCTCAGTGAGCCGCCCCTGCGTCGTCAGCGTGTATTGAAACGCATTGCCCGCCGGAGTCGGGGGCTGTCCGATCTGGCCGGGTGCGACCTGGATGTTTTGCTCCGCGAGCGATGCAATCACGTCT
>JANNSB010000021.1:0-16832 GCA_031402175.1 Planctomycetaceae bacterium | reverse complement strand
TTCAAAATCCACTCTCCCATAGGATCAAAATGCTTTGGCTGAGTTCAGTTTGCGCGGACAGTGCATGCTCTAATTTCTGGAGGGCGGTTTGGGTTTCGAACTCGGCTGGGGAGACGTAGCCCAGCGCGGAATGGCGGCGTGAGGCGTTGTAGTAGCGGATGTAGGCGCTCAGTTCCCGCACCGCCTCAGGACCGTTGAGCAATGCTGAATTCGCTGAGGCCGTCGCATGAGAAATGCTCCCGCCAGATTGATGCCCGCTTCAAATCAATCACTCGCATGCCCTGAGAGCCGCTGAGATCGATCCGCGTGAGACAATAACAAACAAACAAAAGCAAGTCAGTTGCCGATGTTTTCAAAAAATCTTCAACTATATGTCTTTTTGTTCAATACTGACGCATCAAGAGATAATTGCGAGATTCCTACAGCGTGAATCGTGTCTCGATTTCAGCCGATGCGCAACATCTCGGCGGCGCAGAGATCCTGACGGCAGACGTAGCTGAGGCCGCGATCTGCGACGAGGGTCGCGAAGGGGGCATGTACGCGCCGGCAGGCGCGGACGAGCCCTTCCTGCAAACGTCCCAGGCGCTCGCGGTAGCCTTGAATCGCTTTCTTGTTGATGAGCAGATCGGTCTCCGCGCCTCTCTCGACGTCGATCAATCGCCGCCCGCCGAGTTCCTCCGGGTCGGCTTCGAAGCGATTGAGCAATTGAATCACCCAGATAGTGCTCGCGCCAGCCGCCATCCGCTTCAGCAGCGAGTCGGGATCGTGCGGAAACAGGAAGTCGCTGATGACGATCCGCACTGCCTGCGGCTTGAGCGACGCCGCGCCATCGGCCAGGGCATCGAGCAATGTGCCGCGACCATCGAAAGGAAGCGTCTCCAAGGCGTCGAGACTTTCGAGGCCCATCGTGCGCGCGGGCCGTTCGTCATTGAGCGGTATGATTGTCGGCCGGCCGCCGATGTGTCCGCAGAGTTGTGCGAACAGGCTCACCAGTTGGCGTGCGACGAAAGATTTAGCTCCGGTGCCGGTCTGCATCGACTTGCTGGCGTCGAGGACGATTTCCGTTCGCGGGCTGATTTCCTCGCGATAGAGGCGGACCATCAACGTGTCGCTGCGGGCGAAGGCCGCCCAGTCGACATGGCGAATGTCGTCGCCGGGGAGATACTCGCGGTATTCCTGAAACTCGACCGAACTACCGGCCCCGCGCCCGAGGAGTTCCCCCGTGCGGCCAGCGATGGGAATTCGCGGCAACCCGAGCTGATAGCTCGCCAGACACTGCTGAACTTCGGGATCGTGTCGCACGGATGGATGGGAAAGAGGAAACACACACACACAGAATGTGAGGATAGCAGCCGTGTGCGAATTCGTCGCCTTTCGCGGAGCGTTGTAGTTTTGTAGCCGTGTCTGTCCCAGACACGGGGCAACATGCGTGGACGTCTTCCGGTCGTCAAGTCACAACAAGGTGTGCGTCGTCTCCTCCGGTCTCGGCGGCTGGGGACAGCCGCCGCTACGCTACTTTCGCGGAGCAAAAGGCGACTATTGGATCACTCGCTATCCCCATCCCGCAGACTCACTTCCGCCCACATCAGGCGGTGGTCGGAGCCGTTGGTGTGGCCGATGGCGGCCGAGTGCAAGGCCCATTCCTTGGTCAGCAGTATGTGATCGATCCGCAGCCACGGCGTGTTGTTCGGCCAGCGACTCGTGGTGTTGCAGGGGGAAGTGTAGCCGTAGCCCCAGCCCGCCGACTCGTAGGCGCTGCGATATTCGGAACGTAGATCGGTGAACATGCTGCTCGACGACGGCGTGTTGAAGTCTCCCGCGAAGAGCGTGGGCATCCGGTTGGCCGCCATCTCGCAGTATTCGGCGAGGCCGTTCAATTCGATCTCACGGAGTTCCTGAAACGATTCGAAGGCGTCGACGCCGTCGCCGGTAAAGACGGAATCCAACTCCAATTCGTTCAATCCCCAGCGAGCCGTGTGGCAGTGGATGTTCACGACTTGAAACGTGCCCGAGGGATGATCGACTTCGAACAACGTGGCGGTCAGCCTGCCTGACTTGCCGAACACTGTCGGCGTTCGCAGTTCGCCGATCTGCTGCACGGGATAGCGCGAAACGATCCAATACTCTCCTCGATCGACAATGTGATATCCGGTGTAGAGTTGCCCAATTAACTCGCAGAGCCCGACCTCCTGCAGGACGAGCACATCGGGATCGATGCGCTGGAACTCATCCAGAAGCTTGTCGGGATAGGACTGGCAGTCCTGCACGTTGCAGGTCAGGACGGTGATCACTTTCGAGGCGTCTTCCGGCAGCGGATCGCGGTCCACGGGCGCGCACAACCCCGCCATGAACACCAGGGCGACAATTGATGACAGTCCGTTCACGATGCTCCAGCGCGGCAGCAGCCACAACGTCATCGCGAGCAGGATGACCGAAGGCACGGCGAACGGCAGCCGCGGCACAAACGTCAACGCCGCGCTGACCCACCAGCGTTCGGAAACGAATGCGATCAGGATGTACAGCGTCAGCACGCCGATCGCGTTCAATACCGAAAGCGCTTTCAGCCAAAGGCGACGCTTGCGCTTCGGATTTGCCTCTTTAGGTGGGGACGGCTTCGCGGGCGATGGCCGCTGATCTTTCATACGACGCGAATGCTTCCAAGTTGCGTTTCCACGCGAGCGGCAACCCTGCCGCCGATGATCGGTTGATCGTACTCCCGCTCGGCCTGGCGCACCAGTTGTGCCATCTCCCAGGCGGTGACGTAATGATACCGAAACTGGGGATGTCGTTCAGCAAACTTCGCCAGCGAGGCGTGAAATGCCTGCACCCGCGGACTCAGCCAGGTGTCGATGTTGCCGTCCTTGCAGCCGTGCGTGTGCAGCTTGATAAACCGCCAGTCGGGTCTGCCCGCGACGTGCACTCCGATCCGCCACCAGTTGAGAAACCTGCTCCAGGTGGGGGGCAGGCCGGCGTGAACATCGGCATTCTCGGTTCGGGGCATTACGCCGAGTCTGCGCCGCGACCAGTCGAGACCCAGCGGACCCTGGATCATCAACAGATGGTCGGCCGGCGGGGCGAGTCCGACGCGGGCGCGAACGCCGGTGTCGTGTGACTTGCAGCGACCAGGCACGTCCTGGGCGTAGTAGATCGAGTTGATGGTGCGGGTCTGCGTGGCGCTCGGAGCTGATGGGAGCGTGAAGTCGGCGTAGCAACCGGTCTCCATCAATACTGTCAGTTCCTGATCAACGCCGCACCCGAGGCCATCGGGACGGGAGTTGCACAGCGCCCAGTTGCCGTGGATGAAGCCGTACTCGATGGCGCCGGATTCGGTGTTGCGACGCAACAGGCCGTGTCGGTGATAGAGATCGTCGCGAAACGTGGCGAGTTTTTCGCGCAGTCCGTCGGCCGTGTCGTGGTCGTGATGGAGATGAATCTCGACATCGCCGTATCCGCCGCGGCAGAGTTTCGCGAGTTCGTCGAGATACTCGGGACGATACTCATCCTGCGGAAAGAAGAACGAGTGCTGCGGCGACCGGCCGTTGACATCGTGGAACTGCCCGAACAGTCGTGGATACTCATCGATCCAGCGGGCAACTCGCGCTCGCGCCTTGTCGCGCGAGGCGTACTGACATTCGGGTTCGAAGTGATCGCAGACCGCGATGAAGATGTCGACCGGTGCCTCGACGTCGAACACGGAACTGCGCTCCACCGGGAACCAGTATGTGGGGAGCCAGATCTGCATATGCCGCGCGCGGACGGCCAGGCCGAGCGCGGTAATCCCCGCGATCAGGCAGATCGCCGCGGCAATTCCCGCGACCCACCAGGCGTGCGGAATGACGACTCCGACCAGAGTCAGTCTTGTCAATGGATTCATCTGCCTTGTCCAATCGCGATTGCACTCGGTCCTTGAGTTTCACAATGAATGACGAATGATTTCGATGTTCTATCTGCCACGCGCTGTTTCACGGCACACCTCTCGTGGAGAGAGCTGTCTCCTCGAATGCGGATTCCGCTGCCGGCTGCATCACCTGCGGTTGTGCGTCGGCCTCGCCCAGGCAGCGCAGGCGGAACAGGCGATACCTGCGTGGTCCGAGCACGAACTTGGCGACCTGCAGAAACGAGCGCTTCCAGACGGCCGTGCGGATCCGACCCTTGAGCCATTGTTCGACCTGCGCTGCCGTGGTGCTGGAGTGAATCGCGATCCTTCCCAGATCGAACGGGCTTACCGCATGCGAGTTGAACCAGACTTCGGACGTGAAGACGTACGAGTAGCCCACATCCTGGGCGATGGCCCGCACGGAATCCGACACCGCCCCGTTGGGAATAGATACCGTGTTGATCGGCTCTTCGAGTTGGTCCTCGAGGATACGCTTCGAGTCTCGCAGTTCCCTGTAGATCACGCGGGTCGGCTCTTCGTTGAGAAACCCGTGATGAACGGAATGCGATCCGATGCGCCACACGTCCCGGTCGCGGTTTCGCAGCTCCTCCCAGGTGGAGAAACCAGGCGTTCCCACGGCATTGATCGTGACGAACATCAACGCCTGCATCTTCGCCTCGCGCAGCGGATCGGTCGCAACTTCGAGGCAACCACTCCAGCCGTCATCGAACGTCAGCAGCGCGCACGGCCGTTGATCGGCAGCAGCCGGCGTTTCGATGCCTTGTGGATTGAACCTGCGCCAATAGAACGCCTCGACGTCCGACATCGTGAGGATTCGGGCGGACGTCGACAGCATCCGCAGGTGGTCGCGAAACAGCGACTCTTCCAGAAAATAGGTGGTGACCGACGGGCTGAGCCGCGCGCATTCCCCAATCCGCAGTCCGCCGTCGCGGACCACGTTGTGATACATCAGCGTGAGAAAACGATCGAAGTGCATGTCAACGAGTCGTCATCGCGAGTGCAGGTACGGCGTGTTCGAGTTGTTCGGCAAGAGTCGCCTTGCCCGTAACGTCATCGAGCAGAACGGCCAGTTGGCCTGCCAGTTGCCGGCGCTCGAAGCGGGCGATGTCCCACGGCTCGTGATCGAGGACCGTGTCGGCGAGATGGGATTCGATGCGTCGCCGCAGGGCCTTGGCTATGCCGCCGATCTCGCGCGGCGGGCAGAGCATTGTTCCGGGCAGATCGCTGACGATGTCCCACAGATCACCCGGAGGCGCGACCACGAAAATCGGCTTGCGGGCCGCCATGTACTCGAAGGCCTTGGCGTTGATGATGCGCTGCGTGTCGGGCAGGTCGGCGTTGAGCAGCAAGTTGCCGTCGGAGGTCCGCATCAAGCGTATGGCTTCGTCATGCGGAATGAACGGCAGCCGCACCACTTGGCACGCAGTCCCGTTCAATCGATCGAGTTCGGTTTCCTGCAGCGCGGTCCGCCGTCCGGCGAAGACGAGTTCCAGATGATCGAGCAGGGCCGGGGAGTCGGCCTGCAGTTTCAGAACCGCATCAACGACGGGCCCGATGGGATTGAGATTCCACAACGTCCCCACGCAGGCGAGGCGGAACTTGTTGACGCCGTGGCCGTAGTCCATCCGCCGATCGGCTGTCGTCACGAGTGGAAAGTCATCCGAGTCGAATCCGTTGTAGATGCATTCCGCGCGGGCGGTGGAACCCGCTTCGCCGATCAAACCGCGCAGGTTGTCGGTCGTGGAAGGTGTCGTCCCCAGCACGGCCCGCGCCTTGCGCAGACAACGCTGTTGCTGGCGCCTTTGTATTGATTGTGACAGTCGGCTCGGAGCTTTGTTCTCCCAATATGCGTTACTGATGCCCCATTCATCTCGGTAGTCAAGCACCAGCGGCACCTGCGATCGGCGACTGAGCTCCGCCCCCAGCAGGAGCGAAGAGAATGGCGGCCCCGTGGCGACGATGACATCATGATGCATCTCGCGCAGCAACTGCATCCCCGCGGTCTTCGCCGCCGGATGCCACAAGACTTGCGTATCGGGCTGCAACACCGTGTTGACAATGCCGCGGAGTCGCGACTTGATCCAACGTTTGACGGTCGCCCGTTTGCCGGTGGTGCCGCCGCTCGCGGAAACGAGATTCTTGACGGCGTAGCCTGGTTCCAGCGTGCGCGCCCGGCGAATGATGGTCTCAGCCAGTATGTCGCGGCCGAACGAGTCGTCGCTATGCGGAACTGACGGGTTGGCGACCGTCAGCACAGAGCATTCCCAGCCGAAAGTGGGGAGGAACTTCACCCACTTCGTGACGCGCTGCACCCCGACTCCGCCACTGGGCGGGAAGAGGTAGGCGACAAACAGCACGCGCTTGGTGGACATTATCCTCTGCTCCGCATTGCCGAGTGAGTGACCAACTCCCTCTCCCCCGCGAGCGATCTCCCCATCTGCTTGCAGCACGCTAGCGGGGGAGAGGGTTGGGGTGAGGGGCACGAAGAACGGCTCATTTCAAACAGTGAAGCGATCTCTTCCCCCATGTCGCGCCAGGTCCGCGGAACATGATTCTCGACTCGCAGCGATCGGCCGACATCGTCCAACGCCTGTTGAATCGCCTGACTCAGCCGCCCGGCATCTCCCTTTGGCACGAATCGTCCCGAGCGACCGCCGTCGACTTCGCGGATGTTTCCCACATCGGTCGTGACGTAGGGTGTGCCGCAGGCCAGCGATTCGCGCAGTACGTTCGGCAGCCCTTCGGAATCGCTCGACATCACCGTGAGGTCGGCAGCCCGATACCAGTCGCCGAGCGTCTCGGGAGCTGCGCCACCGGCGAAACGCACATGTTCTTCGATTCCGGCAGCGGCCACCTGCTGCCGGCATTCCGCGACGTTTGGTCCCGATCCGATCAGACAGAGCAATGCCTTCGGACGCGCGGCGACGACGCCGGCAAAGGCCGAGATCAGCACATCGAGCCGCTTCACATCGACGAACCGTCCCACCCAGAGCAGGACGTCGGCGTCAGTCGGAAGCTGCAATGCTTCACGAGTCGATTGCTTCGACCCCGGATGAAAGATTCGCTCATCCACTCCCTGATAGACCGTGTGCACCTTCGTGGGATCGATGTCGAGTTCGATGACTGCTTTCCGCAACCCTTCACTCACTGTCAGGATGATGTCGGTCTCGCGGAGCACGCGGCGAACTTCCTTCCCGCGCCGCGGTTCCTTCGGCAGCAGGAGGACATCGGATCCGCCGCCGATGACGGCACTCGGCACTCCGTAGTGCTGCGCGGCGCGCAGGCCCGCGTCCCCATCGGGATGCGCCCAATAGCTGATGACGGCGTCAATCGGCTGCTCATGCTGAATACGACTGATGAGCGACCGCGTCGAACGCCACATCCAATCACCCAAACGATGTCGCTGATATCCGGGCAGGTAGTACAGGCATGGATAGTTGACACTGATGCCGGCCTGGCAGTCATCAGCCACCGGCTGCCATGGATGCCCCTTGAGCCGATGGGGCCAATACTCACTCCAGGCTCGCGGCGACACGACCTGCACTCGATGCGATTCCGCCAGCGCCCGGCAGAGCGCGGCGTTGTACGTCCCGCGCGTCGGCTGCGAGGCATCGGGGTAGACGGTGCTCAGGAACAGGAGATTCATTTCAACGTCGCCTTTCGCTCCGCGAAAGTAGCGTAGCGGCGGCTGTCCCCAGCCGCCGAGACCGAAGAGTTCGGCGTTCCTCCATGTGGGATCTCAGTGACCAACTCACGTCCTTCCGCGTCGCCTCCGCGTCTGGGGACAGACGCGGCTACCGACTCGACGGATCGCTCGAGCGCCTCGCTCATCGACACCGGCGGTGACCAGTGCAGCAGCGACTTGGCCTTCCCGTTACTGTAGGTCAGCTTTTTCCACATCGATCGGCTGCGATAGCGAGTGATGACGGCGGGCAACTGACCCCCCGAGAACCGGGCATACCACTCATACAACCCGGACAATGGGTCGATCAGAAACCTCGGCACGGCGATGGCGCGGAGCCTGTTTCCCCGGCCACGATACCAGTGCAGCAGTTCCGTCGCCGTCGGAAGACCGTCATCAATCACGTTGAAGGCCTGCCCCTCGATGTCGGCGACGAACCCCGCCTGACGAATCGCATGTGCGACGTTGTCGACGTACGTGTACGGCAGCCGTTGATCGCCCCCGAATGCCAGCAGCCAGTGGCCGAGCTTGATGCCGACCCGCCCGCTGATGACACCGCGACCGGGGCCGAAGATCACGCCCGGACGAATCACGACCAGCGGCAACCCACAATCGCGATGCGCCTCCCAGCAGACCTCCTCCTGACGAATCTTGCTGTAGGTGTACGGATCACGGAGTTGGGCCGCCGTGTCGAGTGGCGTGAGTTCATCCAGCGATGCGCCATTCCTGAGGTGAGCGGTGCCGTATACTCCCAATGAAGAGGCATGCACGAACCGCGATACGCCGCTTTCGCTGGCGGCCTCCACGAGTCGGCGGGTGGGAACAACCGTGTTCAGAAAAAGGGATGATGCACTGCCGGTGAGGGCGGCCGCGACGTGATACACGACATCGACATACTCGAGCGAACGCTCGACTTCAGCGGGACGCATCAGGCTGCCGCGAACAACCTCGACCCGTTCCCAGTGTTGTGATCCAACGAATGCTCGCAGTTCTTCAACGTCGCTGGTCGGTCGCACGAGGCAGCGCACGGACGCACCATCCTCGCACAACAGGCGCACCAGCCTGCGTCCGAGAAATCCCGTGGCTCCGGTGACCAGCGCTTGCATGTTACTTCACTTCTCCGTAGCTGAATTCGCAAGAATTCAGCCGATCGTGAGTTGACTGCTGCCTTTCACGACCGACCGCTGCCTCATTCATTGCGCGGCATCGCGCAAAGATCTCATCCATCCAGTGCGTGACTCTCACGATCTCTGCCGGCTCAATCGGTGCGGGCGCAGCTTGCAGGATCGACGCATGGAACCGCTCAAACAGATGCCTCATCCCCGCGAAGTAGTGAATGTCGCCGCGGGCGAATCGTGTCAGTGTGCGCCGGAAGTTTCGATTCCCTTCCTTCCAGTGCCGATAACCGGCCTCGATCTTGCCGAACGCTCCCGGCAAGCTCGCCTGGCCATGCCGGCGAATAAATTGCGTGTCGAAATCGATGTCGAATCCGCCGCGAGTGCCGTAGATGCGAGTCACACGCTGCGAAGTGATCCCCGTATGAAACGTGAGTGACCCCGTCACTCGCTCCCCTTGCAAATGCGCGACCAGTTCCGTCGGAAAGTCGAATTCCTTCCGGCACCACCAGCGGGCTTCGATGCGAGGTTGTTCGTCCTCAAGCAGATCGGCAATGCGGTAGAGCGGATGCGAAATCGTGTTTTGAAAGAGACCTCCGGGCAGTTTGCGGACCCAATGGTCGGCATCACTCGTCACCTGTGACCCGAATTGACCGCTGATCGGGTAACCCAGCACCGACTCGACATGCGTGACTTCGCCGACAACACTCTGCGCGATGAGGCGTTTCGCTTCCAGCCAGACCGGATCGAACAGCTGATCGTGCCCGACGCACACCAGTTTGCCGTGTTCCGCGGCGACGCTCAGAACCTGCTCGGCCTCGGCGGCATCGAGCGTGAAGGGCTTCTCCACATAGACGTGAACGCCCGAGCGCAGCGCCTCGATCGCCAGCTTTGCATGTGTGTGAGCGGGCGTGGCGACATGCAACACGTCGGGTTGTGCCTCGGCGAGCATGTGGCTCAGGTTTTCAAACCAGGCAGGCACGCGAAACCGCTCGGCCGCCTGCCGCGCGAGGTCAACATGGGCATCGCAGACCGCGACGACTCTCGCCGTGCGCAGCTTCGCCAGTTCCTGCAGATGGGCGTCGGCGATCTGGCCGCAACCCACCAGGGCGATGTTCAGTTGGTGTCGATTCTTGGACATCAATGGACTCTCGAACTTCTCCCTCACCCCCGGCCCCTCTCCCGAGGGAAGAGGGGAGGAATGTGGTTCAAGGCTTCGCGATACAGATCTTCGTAGGCTTCGATCATGCGGGTGATGTCGAAGTTCGCTTCGACACGGCGTCTGCCGGCACGTCCCATCGACAGCCAGTTCGCTTGCTCATCGCACATCCGCACGATGGCCCGCGCGAGTTCGTTTGGATCGCCAGGGGGCACCAGTCTGCCGGTGACGCCGTCCTCGACGACCTCGGGGTTGCCTCCGACGCTGGTGGTGACGACGGGCAGCCCGACGGCCATGGCTTCGAGCAGCGTGAGCGAGACTCCCTCCTTGCGCGACGAGGCGACATAGAACCCGGCGCGCTTCAGTTCACTCGGAACGTCATCGCTCGCGCCGACGAGGGTGACATGATTCTCGATCTGCAGTTCGCGGATGAGGTGTTCCATTCGCGGGCGTTCGCTCCCTTCGCCGACGATTCGCAGCCGAAAGTCGGGTACGCTGCGCAGCACGATCGCAACGGCCTTTAGCAGCGTGGGAAAGTCCTTTTCCGGCGAGAGTCTCGCGACCGAAACCGCCACGGGCTGATCAACCGGACCCGCGAATGCAAACCGGCCTAAGTCGATGCCGTTCCAGATGCAGCACATCTTGGCTGCTGACTTCGAGTCCTGCAGCCGGCACAGTCGAGTGGCATCTTCGGAGACGCCGACGATCCGGGATGCAAAGCGGTTGGCGATGCGAAACAGCAGTCGATCCTTCCAGTGATCGCCGCAGCCCCGGCCATGCTGCGTGTTGATGACGGCCCTGATCCCCGCCAGCTTCGCTGCTGCCGACCCGAAGAAATGGGCGTAGGTGTTGTGCGTATGCACGACGTTGATGCCTTCGTCCCGCAGCATACGGGCCAGCGTGCGGACGGTTCGCAATCGCCCCGACTGTGAGAAGTCGAGTGAATCGGCGAAGTGCCCGGAATCGCGAATGTCGTCCGCGGGCGAACCCAGCGCATCGAGCGCGACGAAACGGGGCTCGGTGTCGGCACGATGACGGCGGGCGAACTCGACGAGCAATCGCTCCAGCCCGCCGGTCAGCAGCGTCATACTCACGTGGCAGACCTTCACGGTGCCGGCATTCGCTCGCGCCGCCCGCGCGCGAACGATCTCGGTCGCGGAGATCGTCTCCTGCGTGGTCACGATGCGCGTCGAAGTTTCGAGTGCCGGCAACATGGTTAACGGTTCAAGGTGAATGGTGAGGGAGGGACGCGAGACGCAGGCCGCTCTGGATGCCGGGAGGGCGACACTCCCGCGGAGCCGCACGAGGTAGTGATTATCGTTCTTGATGCCGGCTCGGCGGGAGCCGCGCCCTCCCGGTGATGTTTCGATCGATTCGTCACGCGCCGCTGCAATAACCATGTGCCCACCAGCACCGCGCCGCCTCCTGCGGAGACCGCCAGCAACGGGCCCCAGCCCGCAGCGATCGACAATGGGCTGACGCAAACGCAATACGCCAACAACGCCCCCAGCGGCAGCACCTGCCCGAAGACGCAGTCCCGCAGCATGCGTGAAACTGGCAATCCCAGTTGTCGCGCCGCACAGGGCAGCAGCACGAACAGCTCGATGACAATGAGCGGTGTGAACGTTCCCCACGCGACGCCGACGATGCCGAAATGTCGGATGAGAATCAGCGACAGCACGAGATTGCAGATCGCTTCCGACAGATCAATGAGTGACGAGAGTTTGACCGACCCGGCTCCGAGCAGCGTCTTGCGAACGACGTGCATCGGCAGCGCGACCACCTGGGCGGCCAATAAGATCACCAGAATCTGGTAGCTCACCGCGTAGCCGGGGCCGACCCATGTTTCGATCAGCCGGTCGCCAAAGAAAACCGCGCCGATCAAGAAGCCGCCCGACAGCAGCAGGTTGAGGCCCATTCCCACTCCCAGTAGCCGATGGAGTTCGGCCGTCTCTCCTCGGGCGTGCAGCGCGCCGGCCCTGGGGAGCACGACTTCGGCGATCTGTTCGATCGGCAGCCGGATCATCTGACACAGCCGCAGGCCGATGTAGTAGGGAACCACCGCCTTCGCGCCGAGAACGACGCCGATGACCACCGTGTCGGTGAGATAAATGAGTTGTTCCGACAGCGACCCGAGCGCCGTGAAGGAACTGAAGGAAGCGCACTCCTTGAACGTCTGCTTGTTCGCCAGCCTTACGATGACGCGAATATGCGGCGCGACGCGGCGGGCACATATCACATAGAGCACTTGCTCCAGGGCGGTGATCGCGAAGAAGACGGCGGCCAGCGTCACGATGCCTTGTTCGCGGTTAAGGAAGACCAGCAGCAGCGCGAGGCGGGTGAGTCCCGTCGTGACCTCAATCGCCCGCTTGAGATCGAACCGCTGCGTCCCGACAAGGATGCCGCCATAGACACTCCCGGCCATGCCGAGCGCGGTGGAACAACCGAGAATCAGAATCGCCAGTTGCACCTGCAGCGCCGGCGTGCTGCCCCACAGATCGAGCCACGGAGCAACTGCTGCGAACCCGATGGCTCCAGCGACTACCACGGCCGCGGCACCGAGATAGAAGCAGAAAATCGTACTGACGACTTTGCTCAGTTCGTCCCAGTTTTCGCGGGCCGACTCTTGCGAGACGTACTTGCAGATCGTGGCCCCGAAGCCCATGTAGAGCAGGCCGGAGTAGCCGGCGATTGAACTCACGAAGACCCAGACGCCATAGGCTTCATCCCCCAGCGTGCGGAGGATGAAGGGCATCAGGTACAAGCCGATCACCAGCGCGATCGCGTGGGCGAACCAGCTTGCCAGGATGTTGCGCCTGAGGGTCATTGACTGGAAACAGGAATCAGGAAAGAGGGGTTCTTTGCGTTCATTTCGACAGAGCCCGGCGTTTAAAGTTCAGGACGGATGTAGGGATGAATGTGGCCATCCAGCCGAGCGCCAAACGGGGTCGCGGGTGTTCTCGCAGTCCCTCGCGAAAGCAGCGGCGGGCGGCGGCCATGTCTCGGGTATGCAAGAGGGCCATCGCATACTCGTCGTAGAGCGCAGACTGCTTGGCGCGGATGTCGTCATGCGGGATGTTCACGACCTCGCAAACGTGAGCGATGTTCGCCAACTCGGCGGACAGAATGTGTTCGATCCGCGAACTGAGGTTGTTGTCCGCCGGGGTGTAGTCGACGAGCACTTCGGCGATGCATTTACTTCGCAACCCCCGCGCGGCCAGACGCAGCCAGAGGTTGTAGTCCTCGACGCCGATGAGCCTGCGATCCTCGTTGAACCCGCTCACCGCTTCGATCGCGCTCTTGCGTACGACCACCGACGATGTGACGAAAGGGTTTTGCCGCCAGACCGCTGCGAACGTCGATTCGTCGCCTGAACGCATCGCATCGGACGTGTTCGAGGCATGCGTGTGAACGAGATCGAAGTCGTCGGTCATCGACTCGGCCTGGCGCTGCAGCTTCTCGGGCCGCCATGTGTCGTCTGCATCGAGGAAGGCGATCCACTCGCCGGCAGCCAGCGAGATGCCGTGATTACGCGCTCCGCCCGGCCCCGTGTTGGTTTGCGACACCAACTTCACGGCTGGGAATGCGGCGCGAACGACATCCACCGTGTTGTCGCGGGAACCATCATCAATCACGAGCACTTCGGTCGGCGGCAAAGTCTGCGCAAACACGCTCTCCAGCGTCCGCGAGATTGTCCGCTCGGCGTTGAAGGCCGGAATGACCACCGAAATGGTCGGCGACTTCGAAGCAGGCTGATGTGTTGCTGTGTTCATGGTGGTTGCATCAGCTCCAGCGGGCCAGCAGCTTGACGGCCATGAAACAACCGATGAGCAAACAGACGCTCGCTCCCAGAAGCCACTGGGCCGTGATGCGGTTGAACGTCAGCACCGGCCTCGGGAACGGGCGATGGAATCCCACGAGGTTCAGCCAGGCTGCGGCCACGCCGCAGACCATGTAGGTCGGCGGGATGTAGCACCGGGAGAGAGCCGTCATGCCCATGCACCACCCGCCGAGAATGGCAGCGATGTAGGGTTTCAATCGATTCAGTTCCGGATGCGGGATCCGAAAGCCGAGTTGCTGCATGCGAAACAGCGCGAGGGCGGGGAAGAAAAAACAGCCGAAGAACAGTGTGCCGCCGAAAAAGCCCAGTTCGACGAAGGCGTGAACGTAGGAATTGTGAGCCACGAGTCCCGCCACATCGGGGTACATCCCTTCGCCGATGCCGAAGCCGATCTTGAACGACCTGAGCTGCGCGAGGCCGTCGCTCCAGAGCTGAATGCGTTGCTGACCGGTGCCGCTGCCGAGGCTGATGCTGCCGGCTCGTCCCAGGGCGACGGGTAGCGCGAGCGCGCACAACACGCCGATCCCGATGGCGACCTTGCCACCATAGCGCGTAGCAAGCCAGGCCATCAGCGCGACGCCTGCACAGAGAATGCCTCCTCGAGACTGCGTCAGCAACAGCCCCCAAAGCATGAAGCCGATCGGCACCAGCCAGAGGAAACGACACACGCCCCACGAGCGATCGGTCAGAAAGTAGGTGCTGATGATGCCGGTCATCACCACGAGCAGCGCCATGTCGTTGGGATCGTGAAAGATTCCCAGCCCGCACATCCGGAACGTCCACTGCTGTTCGCCTTCGAGGTTCTCTCCGAATCGCTCCGGGCTGTGCCGGAGCAGTTTGGGCTCACCCGGCGGAAGAGCGTGCTCGCGGGATTTCACTTCGGCCAGATCGGGCCGGCCGCTCCACTCCGCGACGAACTCGTGGTAATCGACGATCGAAAAGATCGTCATGACCGTCGCGCAGATCGCGGTCGTCATCAGGAAGGTCCGCAGTTTCTGCGGAGTGTTAACCACCGCCACGAGCAGCAGGTAATAGATGAGGACGCGGCCCATCATGTTCAGCCCCTTCGCGGCCGACATCACGTCGCCCGTCGAAAGGTGCGACAGTGCGACCGCCACGGTCACGCCGATCACGCACAGATTGATCGGCTGCTGGATCAGCGTCTTCAACCGCACCTGGTTGTGCAGCGGCCTTGTCGCTCACACGATCGTGCCGACGATGCAGGCCAGATACAGCGGCAGGTTCCCCATCGCGGGAAACAGCTCCGCCGGCCGGATGTACAGCAGGGCGTTCGCCAGCAGAAAGAGAATGAATGCCATGAAACCGGCTATAACCTGGGAACAGGAGCATTCCGCGGGGCGCGGCATCTTCCCTGGAAGTCAGGGACTTGTCCGTCAAGTATGCCCGTCTCCTTCGGCGGCATGTCTCCCAAACGCCGCGATTGGGATCCACATGCGTTTCGAGAAAGCAACATCCCGGCCGAACCCGCGTCGCCGGTTCAACCGCACACCGGGAGGGCGAGGCTCCTGCCGAGCCGGCATGAGAGAAGACCGTGGCCAATCATCCCGGATGCTCAAAAGCATCCGGGATGATCCGGCGACGAAACACTGCTCTACTCGTTCCAAAACTCGGGCGGGGGGAGCAACGTCACGGTCTCACAATATATGCCAACCTGCCTGTCCTTGCCGGGATCCCCGGTGATGACCCGCAGTTCAACCTCCCCACCGGTTTTAGAGAGGGGTGGGGTCAAATCGCTCGTGAACGAGTATCGCGATCCCTCGATCAACGTCAGCTCGGCCAGCGCTTCGACGATGATGGCTCCCCCGCGTGCGCGTTCGTGATGGACGAACAACTTGACCATCACGTAGTCAAGACGGGCGGTCCCTTCCGTGAGTTCGATTTCTCCGGTGATCTTGCAAGTCTTTCCACAGACCATGACCGGCTCGTCCCCGCCGTTGATCTGCAGCGTCAAGTATTGGAGAAATGAAACATCGAGCGGTACCGGATCGGCCGGCGGCTCCCATGCGTGTTCCTCGCCGTAACTGTACAGCGGCAGAAACAACAGAACTCCGAATGCAAACAGAATCGAAGGCTTCATGGAATTCCCCTGATTGTCAGTTGAAGCCTCAGTAAGCATGACGTGTTGCCAAAGGTCTGTATAGCCCCTTGCGCCGGCGAATCAACTGGCGCGCGCCTCTCAAAAGCCGGTAACTCCCTCTCCCCCGCCAAGTGCTATCCACCAAATAAGACGAACCAGCGGGGGTGAGGGGCGCAGGCAGACGCAACTTCGGCCCCTCACCCCGGCCCTCTCCCCCACAACGAAACGCTGTCACGAATCATGCTCTCCAGTGGGGGAGAGGGGGAACCGAATCTACCGACTATCGAGACGCACACATGCGACTGACTCAACCGGTTGAGGGAATCGAACTCCCGGCTAGTTCCTGCTACGCTGCGTCGAGCGCTCGCGAAATGATTTGAGACATCTGACCTATCATGCCTGCCATAAAGAAACTGCTCGTTGCCAATCGCAGCGAAATCGCCATTCGGGTGTTTCGTGCCGCCACCGAATTGGGGATTCGCACGGTCGCGATTTACGCTCACGAAGACCGCTATGCACTGCACCGCTTCAAGGCCGATGAAGCCTACGAGGTCGGCAAGCCGGGGGAGCCGATTCGATCGTACCTGAATGTTCCCGCGATCATCGCCCTGTGCAAAGAGAATCAGGTCGATGCGATTCATCCGGGGTACGGCTTCATGTCGGAGAAGCCCGAACTCGCGCGGGCCTGCGTCGATGCCGGAGTGACCTTCATTGGTCCCAACGCCGAACTGCTGGATCAGCTCGGCGACAAGACGGCTGCCCGCAAGATTGCCCAGAAGGCGAAGGTGCCGATCCTGAGCGGCACCGAGAAGCCTCTGACTGACGCCAAAGAAGGACTTGGCGAAGCCAAGAAGCTCGGCTACCCGGTGATCCTGAAGGCGGCCCACGGCGGCGGCGGCGCCGTCGATCAACTGCTCTGGCTGCGCCCGTTCCAGGCCGCAGCCCAGTACCGCTCGCCGGTCGATGGCCTCTGGCTCGCGGGAGCGGGCAGCCATCCTGGCGGCAACGTCATGGGGCTCGCCGGCGCCAATGCCGCTCG
>JANNSB010000020.1:0-1689 GCA_031402175.1 Planctomycetaceae bacterium | reverse complement strand
GCCACCATGGCGCGGTGCAGCCAGCCGGTCGCGACGGACTTATCGCCCGGCGCCCCCGCCTCCATGAAGTCCTGGGCATCGAAGTGCGAACGGGTGAGGTTGTAGTTGCCCACCGCCGGCACAATGCCCAGGCGACCGGCGTCCCACAGTGGCTTCAGCGCGGACAGGTTCGGATGCAGGCCGAAGTAGCCGGTCAGATCGATCACTCCGCCCGTCGCCCCGGGGTTCGGGAGTGCGACGACTCCTCTCAATGTGGTGTAGTTCGAGTCTCCATAGGGCACGCAGATGCTGAGGCCATCGGCCCCGCCGCGGAGGAAGATCTTGACCAGGGTACCGTTGCCGGTGGCGGCCTCGGCGGCGCGTGCCATCAGCGGACTCACCTGCATGCCAATGCCCACGGCGGCCAGAGAGGCGCCTTTGACGAAAACTCTACGAGAGGGATCGAAGGTCATGTCACTTCACCTGCATGGGCCCGCTGGCCAGGCACAAACCCGCGACCTTGGCCGCAGGTGTTGGGTTCGTGCCCGTGGCGACGCGGGACATTGTGTTCAGGGCTTCGGGCGACAGACGCTTGCCCATGATTTCGGAATCGAAGACCACGGCCACCGATCGAGGATCCTCGGGCACGCCGCCCAGCGCCCGAATCGTGGTGGGCAGGTCAACCGTAGTCCCGTTGATCCGCCCCGCCGCCAGGTCGAGGGCAAAGTTGATGCGCATCAGCTGCGAGGTGGGATTGAGCCAGTCGGCTCCGCGGTTGGAGTAACCCGTAGGCGGGATGCACTCATAGATGGGCATGCCCATGTTGTTGAAGTGGGTGCGGATGGTGTCGGCATTCGCCACCTGCGCATCGACCGCGCGCAAGGCGCTGAAGACGTACTCGACGGGAGTCTTGATCTTACCCGGACGGCCGATGGGATCGTCCCAGAACTCGGAGCCCGAAATCAGGGTCTCCATGACCATTTTGATATCGCCGCCGGTCTGCTGATACATAGCGGTGCATCGATCGATCAGAGCGGATGGCGGGTCGTCGGCGACGAAACGCTGGGCGAGTTTGTAGCAGATGCGACGAGCGGTGATGGGATGGGCGGCGAGGTAGTTGATCACCTGATCGCCATCGGCTTTCTGCCCAGAGGCGGCGACGTTCAGCCCGAACACGCTCTTGGCCGTGGTGATGTGATTCGCGGTGCGGTACTGAAAGCTCCCTCCAGTGTTGACGTTGTCGATGCCCCAGCCGGTGAAGCAGCTCGCGGCGTCGTAAACGTCGGCCTGGGTGTACCCGGCATCCACCCCCACGGTGTGGAGTTCCAGCAACTCCCGCCCGTAGTTCTCATTGATGCCACGGATGAGGACGCCGCCCGAGAAGACCGAGATCTGGCTGAGGTAGTTGTCGAGGTAGAACATCATCGCCGGATGATTGGCGGTGGCGTTCAGGAGATCCCTGAATTTGCCCAGCACGAACGGGCGGATCGCATCCCGCTCATATCCGGCGGTGCTGAGTCTCAGAAAGCCGTCAGGCAGGTACACGTTGAGATGATTGAACCAGAAGTCGACGAGCGCTTCCTGAAGCTGGTTCTTCGAATGTGTCCTCGCGACGGAACTCGGCTGGCCTCGCCGCGTGGAGGAGATCGCCGAGATTCTGCTCAAGGGCGAAATTCGGCAGGTGCATCTGGGCAGCGTGAATGGCCGTCG
>JANNSB010000019.1:0-8526 GCA_031402175.1 Planctomycetaceae bacterium | reverse complement strand
TTGAGGTGCTTCAGTTTGCGCGGACAGTGCATGCTCTAATTTCTGGAGGGCGGTTTGGGTTTCGAACTCGGCTGGGGAGACGTAGCCCAGCGCGGAATGGCGGCGTGAGGCGTTGTAGTGGCGGATGGTGAGGCGCTCGTGGTCGATGCCGAGCAGGTGGAGCATCGTGGCGTAGATGTCGTAGATCAGCGTGGGATGGTCGCGGTCGAGGGGTTTATAGCCCCATTCATCCGATGGGCCGTAGCTCGTGCCGCCGCGGATGCCGCCGCCGCACATCCAGTTGGTGAAGCAGAACGGGTTGTGGTCGCGGCCGACGCTCCCCTGGGTCGAGGGCATGCGTCCGAATTCGGTCGACCAGAGGATGAGAGTATCTTCGAGCATGCCGCGCTGGTCGAGATCCTGAATGAGCGCCGCCGTCCCGCGAGCCATGCCGCTGGCCAAGGGGCCGTGATCGCGGGCGATGTCTTCGTGCGAGTCCCAGTTGCGGCGTGGGAAGCCGTTGTCGTTGCCCGACCAGATCTGAATGAACCTCACACCCCGCTCCAGCAGCCGGCGGGCGACGAGACACTTTCGCGAGAAGGCGATCGTCTCCTCCACCGGATTGATCTCGCTCGGGAACGATTCGGGAATGTGATCGAGTCCATACATCCGCAGCACATGCAACGGCTCCCCGCTGACATCGAGGGCCTCGGGGGCCGCGAGCTGCATGCGGGCCGCCAGTTCATAGCTGCGGATGCGGGCCTCAAGGCGCGAGTCGTCTTCGCGTGACTGTTGATGCAGTCGATTGAGCCGTTCGAGCACGTCGAGACCGTCGGTCTGCGCATCAGCGGTTATGAACGCGTTCTCACCGGGGAACAGATCGGCCAGCGGCGGATCGCGGTCGGGGAAGATGGCCGTCCCCTGATGCCGCGTCGGCAGGAACGCGGCATCCCAGTTCTTGGGTCCGTTGGAGGCGTAGCCGCGATGATCGGGCAACACGATGAACGTCGGCAGGTTCTCGTTCATCGACCCCAGGGCGTAGCTCACCCAAGTGCCTGCTCCGGGGAACCCTGGCAGTTGAAAGCCGGTGGCCTGCAAATACGTGGCGGCACTGTGGACGCCGGTCTTGCCGACCATGTTGTGCACGAAGGCCATCTTGTCGACGACATCGCCGAGCGGGGCCACGACATCACTGAGATGTTTGCCGCATTCTCCGTACTGGCGAAACGCGAACGGTGACTTCATCCACGGGCCGAGACCATCCTGAAAGGCCTCGACAGGCTCCCCGAAGTCGCTCGGCTCACCGTGATGCTGTTCGAGTGCGGGTTTGTAGTCAAACAGATCGATGTGGCTGGCCGCCCCGCCCATGAAGAGCTGAATGACCCGTTTGACTCGTGGCGGGTGATGCAGGACTTCCAGCGCCCCGGCGCCCGTTGAGGCCGTTGCGGTTGGGTCATCAGCCAGCAGCGACTGTTCATGTAGCATGGCCGACAGGGCGACGCCGGCGAACCCGCCTCCGACTTGCCAGAGCAGATCGCGGCGGGGCATGGGCCTGAACATTGATTGACGTTGATGTCTGCGCATCGTCTGAGAGTATCGCGCCGGTCGGCGGGGGGCAATTTGCCAACGTGAACTGCGATTCGGCGTTCGCCCCTCACTCTAACCCTTGTATGTTGAAAGAACCTCTCTCAGAAGATCAATTCCCCACGGCGGCCGGCGACAGATCGTCTGCCCTCGGGTCTGCCAAGGCCGTGGGAGAGCAAGATCGTCGCCGGTCCGTGGAATGGATACGGAACCCGCAGGGTTCCCAGCCTTTACCCGGCTGACAGCCTTCCAGGCAGTGATATGGCCGACAAGTGATTCTGATAACATTACCGTTCCTTCAACTCGTTTTGACCTGCCGACATCCGATTCAAAGTCATTGACCGACATATCCGCAGAGAGATGCCCGCGGTGATACCCGACGACGCTGAGCTAAATCTCAAACGCCCCTGGATGACGGCTTACTCAGTCGACGAACAAGGCCACCCGCTCCATAGTTGGCGAGTGCTGATTTTGCCGTACTTGAGGTACGATTAACTCTATGCGCAGATTCGTCTCGATGAGCCGTGGGACAGTGAGCACAACCAGCAGTTCCTCACGGCTGATGTGCCGACCTATCAGTGTCCATCGGCGGCTAACGGCCCCGGTATGACGACGTACTCGGTCGTCGAAGGGGACACATCCGCATTCAACGGCGGCCAGGGAAAGCGGCTCGATGCGTTTGGACCGCACAGTGCCAACCTCATCCTGGTAGCCAAGCGGCTTGATCCGGTCTGCTGGATGGACCCAACGCAAGAGGTGCCGCTGGCTGTCGCGCAACTGGGCGTCAACAGCTTCGGCGCGACGACCGGTCTGGGGAGCGAGCACGGCGGGGGCATGCATGCCGCCTTTCGTTCCGGGTCGGTCAGATTCATCAATGAGAATCTCTTCGACGAGTTTCTGCTGCAACTGCTCGAAGGCACGAGTGAGACAGTGCCTTGAAGCGGCACGTAGCGGGGGCTTCCAGCCGGCTGCACGCCCCCGCCGATTTGAAGGTCATTGGTTGCTGTTTCAGAACCAAAACCGACAAACTGCATCCACTTTGTCGCCTTTCTCCGCGCGAGACTCTTCTCGCGAACTCGCCATTCGCTTCCCGCACTCCCACGCCTGAGAATCTCCACCCCAACCGTGGGAATGCCTTCGGTCTGGAATCGGTTCTTTGACAAGCGGAACGCCCCGCCGCTAGACTTCGCCGACCTTACGAAATTGTTATGTGGAAAGTGCGGGTAGCGGCATGAAAAACCCCCGCGATCCGAACGCTGAGATGCAAGGCATCGCGTCGGCGATGGACTTGACGGCTCGGATCGGAGCGGCGGTCTTCGCGATGGTGGTTCCCGGTGTCGCCGGGCAGTGGTTGGACCAGCGTTGGGGGACCGGGTTTCTCGCCCTCTTGGGGTTTCTGTTCGGGATCCCGATGGGGGTCTATTACCTGTTGGAAGTCTCCGGCGCATTCCGGAATCTCAAACGCACATCCCCGAAGCCACCGTCGAAAACCGATTCCTCGCCGACCGACGATCATGAACACGACAACCCCTCCGAGTAGCGATTTCCCGCGAGACGCGCGGGTCGCCGCGCTTTGGAAGGGGGGAGCCGTTCTGACGTTCGCCTTGGCGATCGCGGCCGGCGCGCTGGGAGTCTATGTCCGGCAACAACATGGAACAGCCGGCGTGCAGTCAGTGCTGCTGGCGTACGGCGTCTGTCTGATCGGCGCGTTGATCGCCTATGCCCTCGCGGTGTTCACGGTCGGCACACCCAACGCGATGCCGGGCTTGATGGGTGCGATGTTCTTCCGCACCGGTCTGCCGGTCGTGGCGGGAATGGTCGGTTCCAGCACGGTTCGGCAGCTTCATGATGTCGGATTCATGGGCCATTGCATGGTTCTGTTTCTTGTGGCGCTCGTGACGGAAGTCTGGCTGAACTTGCGGCTGATCAAGTCCGCGGACGGCAAACGGGCGGCGCGGCAGTCTTCTTCTGATGCAGGAAACCATATCGCGACAGCACTCTGATGGCCGATCCAATCCTGCACATCAAGGACGCCTACTTCTTTGAAGTGCCGCGCGCGCTCTGGCCCGCCGATTACGAGTCGATGGAAGAGGTTCCCGCGTCGGTCCGCCTTTGGGTGGAAAAGAAGTGGGATCCGGAAAGAAATGAATGGATCGAAAGAGATCACGCGCCGACAGTCGAGGAAGTCAATGAAGCGCTTTCGGGAAAGATCCTCATTCCACAACCGTTCGGTCAGCCCGCTAATCTTTTTGAGCGGGCCAGCGGTTTCTGCATTTCGAAGTTCATGATCATCGAGTTGGCCGCCGCCATCCTGCTGTTCTGGTTGTTTTACAGCCTGGCTAAGCGAATTCGCGGCGACGCGGCGACCACCAGCCGGGGCTGGAATCTGTTGGAAACGCTGGTCGTGCTGGTGCGGGACAAGATCGTCAAGAACGCGATTCCACACGGATCGGAGAAGTATTTCCCGCTGCTCGCAACGTTCTTCTTCTTCATTCTGACGCTCAACCTGATCGGCATGCTCCCCTGGATCGGAGCGGCGACGGGGGCCATTAGCCTGACGATGACGCTGGGAGCCACCGTGCTCGCCGCCGGACTGATTTACGGGAGCCAGAGCTTGGGACCGGTCGGCTACTGGAAGAACTACGTCCCGGTGCTCAAGTTGCCCTGGTACATGTATCCGATGCAGATCGCGCTGACGGTCATGATCACGGCCCTGGAAATACTCGGGGCGGGCATCAAGCACACGATTCTTGGCTTGCGTTTAATGATCAACATCGCGGCCGGACACCTGGTGCTGGTGTCCATTCTGGGAGTGGTCGTGGTGGCGGCGGAGGCGGCGGATTTGGCAGGTGCAAAGTATTCTCAATGGCTCCTGCCGGCCACGATGACGACGGTGGGACTGACGCTGCTCAGCGTGCTGGAACTGGGGTTTGCGTGCATTCAGGCCTTCGTTTTCACCCTGCTGGCTTCTTTGTTCATCAACACGGCGACACATTCGCATCATTCGGATGATCACGGCGAAGAGCACGGACATGATGAGCATCCGTCACACGAAGGCCACGAAGCCGCGCTGGCCCATACCCACTAGAGTTCAACAGTAGTATGCGTTCCGATAGTCGATTCCTGGATTGCAAAGCCTAAAGCCTGTGGCCCGTCGCCTATGGCGTTCGTTCACCCCACCCTGTTGACCCGAGGAGACTGAAAACGTGAAGCGTTACATGCAACTGGTTGTGTTCTTTTCGATGCTGTTGTTGTTCGCCAGTCCGGCGATGGCCCAATCAGAGAACGCTGCGTTCCAAGGCTCCGGCGCCCTGGGATGCGGTTTGGTGGCAATTGGCGCCGCCTTTGGCATCGGGAAACTGTCGGCGGCCGCGTTCGAGAGCATGGCCCGTCAGCCTGAGACGGCCGGCACGATCTTTACGACGACGCTGGTCACGGCCGCCCTGATTGAAGGTTTTACCTTCTTCGCGTTGTTTATCTGCATGCAGCAGAATCCGTTCGCGGCCCCTTGACTCAGACAACGGGCTGAGCGATCGATTGCTCCCTCTACGTGATGAATGCCATGCGATATCGGAGTCGGCTGACAACGTTGTTCCCGCTGCTGGTTATTGCCTGCGGCGGGCTGGGGATGAACTATTCGTGCTCGGCGCTCGCGGACGATGCGGATCACGCCGACGAGGCGGCCGAAGCCGGACCCGCCGAAGGGAGCGAGACCGCATCGCACGACGAGCATCATGTGCATGTCGGCGAGGACGTTTCTCCTCTCGCGAAGGACATCGTCCAGGATTTCCGATCCGATCTGGCGGTCTTCACGCTGATTATCTTCCTGCTGTTGTTTGCCGGACTGTACTTCCTGGCGTGGCCCAAGATCATTGCGGCTCTCGATCAACGGGCGGCGAATATCCAGAAGGGCTTTACCGATGCCGAGCATGCCCGGCAGCAGGCGATGGCGCTGCTGAAGGAGCATCAAGGCAAGATGGAAGCCATTCAGGATGATGTGAAGGAGATCATCGCCGAGGCACGCAGGGACGCTGAGCGGACGAAGGCCGACATCGTGGCCTCCGCGGCCAAGGAGTCGGAAGTCATCAAGGATCGGGCTCTCCTGGAGATCAGCCGAGCCAAGGATCAGGCTCTCAACGAGTTATTCCAGCGGATGGCCGAACAAGTGGCCGGCGCGACCGCGCATGTGATCGGCAAAGGCCTCACCATTGCCGATCAGCAGAAGCTGATTGACGAAGCCCTCCGGGAGTTTGCTTCGCAAAGCGCGTAGTGTTTTAGAGATTGAGTTGTGTGCCACTGGCTTTGCCAGTGCAACGAGCCATCAGAACGTGCCTTACGAGTGCACTGGCAAAGCCAGTGCACTCAAAACCAGACCATGGCCAAGCAGGAAGTCAAAAAGAGACCATCGACCGTGCTGGAAGATCCCAGCGCGAAGGCGGTCGCGCGGGTCTATGCGGAAGCTTATCTCAACGCCGCCAAAGCGGTGGGAGTGCAGCAGCCGCTCGAGGAGTTCGCTTCGTTTCAAGACGAGGTGATCGACCCGAATCCCGACTTCTATCAGCTATTGACATCGCAGTTCACCAGCCGCGACGACAAGGCCGGTATCATCGAACGGGTGGTCAAGCCCCGCGCGTCGGAGCTGTTCACGCACTTCCTGCGAGTGCTGGCGAGCAACGATCGTCTGGACCTGCTGCCGCTGATTCTCAGCGAATGTCAGGCGGAGCAGGAACGCCGGGCCGGCCAGAAACGAGTGCTGGTTTACAGTGCGGTGGAATTGACAGACGAGCAGGTAAGCGTCATTCGCGAACGGCTCAAGACGGTATTGAACATCGATCCGATCGTGATGCCCCAGATCGACCCGAACCTGGTCGGCGGCCTGGTGATTCGCGTCGGAGACACCATTTACGACGGTTCACTTAAGACCCGTTTGCGGATGCTGACGCACCGACTGCGGGAAAGGTACCTCCATGAAATTCAGAGCGGACGAGATCGCTTCAGTTCTTCAGAAGGAAATTGAAGACTTTCAGGGCCAGATCCAGACGGCCGAGGTCGGGCGGGTCATCGAGGTCGGCGACGGTATCGCCCGCATCGTGGGCCTGTCGTCGGCCATGGCCGGCGAAATGGTCGAGTTCCCCAGCGGAACCCGCGGCCAGTGCTTCAACCTGGAAGAGAACTCCGTGGGTGTGATCATCCTCGGAAACTATCTCGACATTCAGGAAGGAGACGAGGTCAAAACCACCGGCGCGCTGCTGAGCGTCCCGGTCGGCAAGGCGATGGTCGGCCGCGTCGTCGATCCGCTCGGCGTTCCGCTCGACGGCAAAGGCCCGATCATCACCGGCGACAGACGGCCGGTGGAGTTCATGGCCCCGGGCGTGGCCGCGCGGCAACCGGTGAAGCAGCCGCTGCAGACGGGCATCAAGGCCATTGACGCGATGACTCCCATTGGCCGCGGCCAGCGCGAGCTGATCATCGGCGACCGCAAGACCGGCAAGACGGCAGTGGCTCTCGACACGATCATCAATCAGAAGGGAGGCGACGTGATCTGCGTGTACGTCGCCTGCGGCCAGCGTTCGTCGAACGTGGCGGCAGTGGTCGAGGCCCTCACCGCGGCCGGCGCGATGGATTACACGATCGTCGTTTCCGCGTCGGCAGCCGACCCCGCGCCGTTGCAGTACATCGCCCCCTATGCGGGAGCTGCGATGGCGGAGTACTTCATGTATCAGGGCCAGCACACCCTCTGCATCTACGACGACCTGACGAAGCAAGCCCAGGCGTATCGCCAGTTGTCACTGCTGATGCGGCGGCCTCCCGGTCGCGAGGCCTATCCCGGCGATGTCTTCTACTGTCACAGCCGGCTGCTGGAACGGGCAGCGAAGTTGAGCGACGCACTCGGCGGAGGCTCGATGACGGCCTTGCCCATCATCGAAACGCTCGAAGGCGAAGTGTCGGCATACATTCCCACGAACGTGATTTCGATCACCGATGGACAGATCTATCTCGAACCCGACCTGTTCTTTGCCGGCGTGCGGCCGGACATCTACGTCGGTATCTCGGTCTCCCGCGTGGGCGGCAACGCTCAGACGAAGGCGATGAATAAGATCGCCGGTTCGCTGCGACTAGACCTCGCCGCCTTCCGCGAACTCGAAGCGTTCGCCCAGCTCGGCACCGAACTCGACACAGCCACGCAGCGGCAGCTCGACCGCGGTTACCGGATGGTCGAACTCCTCAAGCAGCCCCAATATGTGCCGCTGCATGTGGCCGACCAGGTGATCTCAATTTACGCAGGTACGAGGGGTTACTTCGACAAGATTCCACGAGATCAAGTAGCGCGGGCGGAGAAGGAGCTTCATCAGTACATCCGCGAGGAGAAGAGCGAAATCCGCGACGCCCTGCTCGCCAAGTCCGAACTGACGGAAGACGTCGAGAACAAACTGAAGGCGGCGTTGACGGAGTTCCAGAATCGGTTTGTTTTGGGAGGAGCGGTTACTGTTTAAGTTCGGTCGTAACCCGACGCGTGAGCGAGGGCGACGTGAGCGAAGACAAGCAGTTTCATTCGAGGAACCTTGCGGAGAACAGCATTCCACGTAGCGAAAGCAGATCAACACGACGTGCCGCAAGGCGCGCGTTCGATTTGACGAGCCGAATCTCACGATCCCCTCGCTCACGCGTCGGGTTACCATAAAACTGACACCTCTCCATGGCCAAGACACGCGTACTCGTGAAACGCCGCAAGGCGGTCCGCAACATCCGCAAAATCACGCGGACGATGGAATTGATCGCGACCGCGCGGTTCAAGAAGGCCATGGACCGCGCCAGCGAGGCGGCCGCGTACACGAAGAAGATCAACGAGATCGTCGCCGACCTCGCGCGCGCCAGCCTCAAGTTCTCGCACCCGCTGCTGCAAAAGCCCGCCGAGGAGACCCATGTCGCCCTGCTCGTGCTGACGTCGAATCGCGGCCTGTG
>JANNSB010000018.1:0-2213 GCA_031402175.1 Planctomycetaceae bacterium | reverse complement strand
ATCGGTCCACTCTCCGGCCTCCAGGCGGTGAGGCCCGCCGTTAAGGTAGCCAGTGACGGGAGTGAAGCTGCCAGGGGATTTGAATTCAACAGCGGCTCCGAGTGCATCACCAACTGCCAAGCCGATCAAGGCTCCTCTGCGGCGGTCATTCATGGCTGCGTCTCCCATCTATTGTGGTCGCTCACCCAGCAAGCGCGCACAGAATCCTTGAAATTCCGAGTCTCATGCGATCGGCACCACGCACTCCGGCTTCTCATTCCGAGCATTGTTGCGCAGTGGGAACAGCTCCAACGCCTCCGCTTCAAGAGCATGAAGGCGAGTCAGCGGCGCCTGTTCGCGGCCGCCGCCGAAGTCAACTGGCAACTCCGGGCATCGGCTCAGCAGCTGGTTCGCGAGCTGCATGACTTCTGCAGCCACCTGGACGTCGCAGCTACGCAGTCCGCTCGCAGCAACTCTTTCCGCGAAATCTACGACGACCTCGTGCATCTGGAGGACGAGTTCGACGATGTCCGCATCGACCGGCGGAACCACATGCTCACCGTCCACACGGAATCCATTGAACTCGAGGGAGTCGACCTGGGGCCCTTTGACATCGCCCTACATTGGAGCGACATCGGGGGGGATTTCTCGGCCTATAGCGTGATCGCGGTCGATCCCGTGAAGGCGGATGGGGATTCCAGTGTGACCCATCCGCACGTCCGGAGTGATGCGCTGTGTGAAGGTGACGGTAAAGCGCTGATCGCCCGGGCGCTCAAACGAGGAGAACTGTTCGAGTTCTTCATCCTCGTGCGGCAGGTGCTCAGGACGTATGACCCCAGCGGCGCTCATCAGACACTCGACAACTGGTTCGATACCCAGTGCGAAGAATGCACCGACTGCGGCTGTTGCCTCGACGAGGACACCCGGTATTCGTGCGAACGCTGCAGCTCACAGATCTGTACTGATTGTTTCGATATCTGCGACGCCTGCAACGGGGGCTTCTGCCAGCAATGTTCCGATACCTGTGCCAGCTGTGAGGAACCAGTCTGTCGGGGTTGTTCTGAAGTCTCGGCCGATCGAACGTCACGTCGTTGCCGCGACTGTATTGAAGAGGAGGCCGACGCCGAAGCATCCACCACCACCACCACCACCCTCACTACCACCGAGGAGACCGATGAGGAATCATCCCATGCCCAGGAATCGACGGAGGCGGAATCGCCGCCGCCCCACGCTCCGGTTCATGCCGGATGTCTGGGCCAAGCTCTTGTATCTGCGTGACCGCGGTGAGACCGAAATTGGCGGGTTCGGGATCTCGCTGCTGCAGGACCTGCTGTGCGTCACCGAGTTCCGCCTCATCCCGCAACGTTCGACCTGGGGATCGGTTGCGTTCGAGGATGCGGCCATCGCTGACTACTTCGATGAGCAGGTCGATGGCGGACGGGTGCCCGAGCAGTTCGCTCGCATCTGGGTGCACACGCATCCTGGCCACTCGCCGTACCCCAGTGGGACGGACGAAGAGACGTTCGCCAGGTGCTTCGGCAGCGCCGACTGGGCCATCATGTTCATTTTGGCGCAGGGAGGCGCCACATATGCCCGACTGCGGTTCTCCGCAGGTCCGGGAGGTGAAGTCGAGCTGCCGGTCGACGTGCACTACGGCTACGAATTTCCGGGCAGCGATTTCCACGCCTGGAATGCCGAATACTTGGCTTGCGTGAAAGAAGTGGATTTGTCGCCTCTTGATGCTCCCCCCGCCAATGATTCGATCTGGGGCGCCAACAGATCCGAGTTCCTTCAACCACAGGAGGAATTCATTGTCACACCGTTCTGACCGTTTCACACGGCAACAGGGACTTGTGCCTCAGGAGAAACTGGCGGAGCTGCAAGTCACGGTGATCGGCGTCGGGGCCATCGGCCGGGAGGTGACGCGGCAGCTCGCGTTACTGGGCGTCCGCCGACTACAGGTTGTCGACTTCGACCACGTCGAAGAGACCAACATCACAACGCAGGGCTATCTCCCGCGGGATCTGGGGCTGCCCAAGGTCTCGGCCGCCGCCACAATGGTCGGCGAGATCGATCGCGACATCGTCTTGACGCTGATCCCGGACCGCTGGCGATCACGGCTGGAACTGGGCTCAGTTGTGTTCTGCTGCGTCGATTCGATTCGCACCCGCGGGCTGATCTGGAAGTCCGTCAGCCGCCGGTGCGATTTCTGGTGCGACGGCCGGATGCTGGGC
>JANNSB010000017.1:0-2990 GCA_031402175.1 Planctomycetaceae bacterium | reverse complement strand
ACGGCAGGTGGACGGCTCGCCGTCGGGGCCGTCTCCCTCGGTGCCATCGCCGATCAGCGTTTCGATGATGCCTGTCGGGCGAATGACTCGAATCGTGTGGCTCTCGGTGTCGGCCAGATACACGTTTCCGGCTGCATCGACGGCGATCCCCTTGGGACCGGCGAGCCTGGCTTCGACTGCCGGGCCGCCGTCGCCGGTATACCCCTGGTCTCCTGTCCCTCCCAGGTGATGGAGCGTTTGCGATTCCAGATCGATGCGGAAGACCGCATTTCCTTCGCGCAAGGTGAGATACAGGCTGTGTTCCCCGTCGAAATCGAGCGCCCGCGGGCCGTTGAGCGGCGTCCCCTCAATCGGAGATCCATTGGGGGTCGCAAGTTGCTCGCCAGTTCCGGCAAACGTGTCGATCAGACCCGACTCGAGGTCGACCACGCGAATGCGGTGATTGCCGATGTCGCAAATATACAAGTGGCCTGATGCATCCAGAGCAATCGAATGGGGACTGCTGAGTGTCGCGAGCTGCGCCGGCCCGCCGTCTCCCGAAAATCCTGCGTCGCCCGTGCCTGCGATAGTCTCGATGATGCCGGTCTGGACATCGACACGCCGCACGACGTTCGCGGTCATGTCGACAAAGTACAGATTGCCGGCCAAATCGAATCGCACTTCGTATGGTTCATTGACTTGTGCATTCGTCGCCAATCCCCCATCGCCGGAATTGCCCCGTGTCCCGTTCCCCACAACGCGCGTGATGCTACCGTCCGTCAGATCCACCCGGCTGATCTCATGTCCGAGAGTCTCACAGATATAGAGTGCACCGTCGGGACCGATCTCGACGCCGAACGGGCCAGCGACGCTGACGTCCGTCGCGTCGCCCATTGATTCGTCGCGATCGGAGGTTCCATCCCCTGCGATCGTCGAGATCTCGGCCGCAGTGACGTTCGCAGCGCTCCATGCCAGACCGGCAAGCGCCAGCAGACTCACGAGGTTTCGACTGACGGTACGCATCGACGAGTCTCTCCGGTCGTATGGGTTGTGGCCGACGGCACGTCGAAATCGGCTCGGAAGCATGTGGTATTGCGGCACGGTGTTGATTTTCGGAATCATCCGATGATCGCGATTGTGACATTTTTCTGGAAATCTCGCGATGGTCTTATTTCTCCCGCACACACCGAAATCCGTGATCTAGGGTTAGTCTGGTTCGTCCTTCCCGGATGATCTCGACAACTGATTCACATCTCGGAATTCACAACTCAACATCGAGTTGGTCAACATGACCTCCTGGCGACGACGACATCGCGGCACAGACGAACGCAGCGGAACGACACTGGTCGAAATGGCCCTGGTCCTGCCGGTGTTCTTCCTGTTTGTGGTCGCGATCATCGAATTCGGGCACGCCTACCTGGTGATCGGCACCATGACGGCGGCCGTCAAGAAGGCTGCCCGCATAGGTGCGGCCGACGGAGTAACGACCGCCGATGTCATTGCCAAGGTCGAAGAGATCCTGGGAGCGGCAATTGATCTTTCCGACGCCACGATCATGGTCAAGGACGCCTCGGTGTTCGATGAGGCAGGCGTCGATGCGAGCGCGATCAGTTACGGCGGGCTGCCCGACATCGAATTGACGGTCGCCGAGGATACGCAGCTATTCGTCGTGAGAATCGAAGTTCCGTATGACGACGTGGCCCTGATTCCACCCTTCTGGGCGGGGGGCATGACGCTGCATTCGGAATCCGTGATGAGACATGAGTAACCCGTATTTGAAAGTTCCGAGGATGCAACGCTTACGAACATCGCAGCGACTCGAACAACGACGCGCAGGCGTCGCTGCCACCGAGTTCGCGATCGTGTTGCCGCTGTTCCTGACGCTGATACTCGGAATCCTCGAGATCGGGCGGTCGCTCGAGACATCGACCACCATGTACTCGGCGCTTCGCGAGGCGGGCCGGCTCGCCAGTCTCGACTACTCAGAAGTGCTCCCCGAAGGCACTACCGCCAACGACAAGGTCACTCAAGACATCCGCAACTTCCTGACGGCCTCCGGACTGCCGGGAAATGATTTTGACATCACGATCACTCACGCCGCAGGCGGCAGCGAAGGCGCGACGTTCGATTTGATGGACGCCGACAACAAGCTCGAATTGTTCAAGTTGTCGGCCGACATCGAGTATTCCGAGATCAGCATTTTTCCCTTTAAGTTTATGACAGGGCAGACATTGCGTTCGTCACTCGTGTTCCGCATGGGGCGTGTGACGGAAATATATTAACGATCACCCGAGACGAAAGATTCGCAGCTCAGTTCCTTCAAGGAGAGACCACTACCATGAAGCCGCTTCTCACTAACCGACGTCGCTTCTGGGACGACGCCACCGGCCCACAACACCGTCGCGGGGCAATGCTTGTCCTGGCGTTCTTTACTCTCGTGGCCAGCATTGGCTTTGTCGCCTTCACTGTCGACATTGGCATCATTTCCAACACCAAGACCAGAATGCAGAACGCCGTGGACTCCGCGGCGCTCGCAGCCGTTCTGGAGATTTCCCACGCCATCCAAACCTCCGGTCCCAATGTCGAAAACGTCCCTGCGTATGCGCAGACGGCGGCCGCAGCGATGGCGGAGCAGGTCATGACGCTGAACGGGATCTACATCGATCCCAGCGTCGACGTCATCTTCGGCACGCGCAGTTGGAACCCCGGCACGGAAACATTTGAAATCACCTGGGGCACCGACAATGCCAACGTGGTGAAGGTTGTCGCCCGCAAGGACAACGCCGATATCAGCGCCCCCGACTCGAAACTCAATCTCTTCTTCGCCGGCTTTTTCGGTGATGACACCGTGACCTTGACGGCATCGGCGATCGCCTACATCGAATCCCGCGACATCGTTTCGGTACTCGACTTCTCGCGGTCGATGAACTTCGACAGCTACTTCAACACCGAAGCCAACTCGAATCTGTCGGATGCGGAAATCACCGAGAACCTGCAGATGGTCTGGGATG
>JANNSB010000016.1:0-3315 GCA_031402175.1 Planctomycetaceae bacterium | reverse complement strand
CACGCCCCCTCGTCGACAAACCGCCGTTCAAACGCCAACAGTGTACTGGGATAGTCCTCGACCATCCCCCACCACTACCTGTAGGCGCTGGTTGAGTCAAGTGCATACCTCTATTGGGAATTGGGGATTTGTCATTGGGCGAATTTCATCTAGCATTTCATCCGCCACCTCTCATCCCTCATCCGTCAACCCTCGCCCGATGAATCTTCCGGTCCCACGACGAAGTGTTGCACAATGGGGCGATCAAGTCGTTCCTCCCGGCGAAGAACGGCGGATTCACCTGGAATTCGCCGAGAGCTACAGCGGCATGACGAACGGTATTCCCGTGTTCGTCAAGCGCGGGCTGGAGGATGGCCCGGTCCTGTTTGTCACCGCGGCTCTGCATGGGGACGAGATCAACGGCACCGGGGCGGTGCGGACGCTGATTCAGGATTCGTCTCTCAAGCTGACGCGCGGGGCCATCATTCTGGTGCCGGTCGTCAACATTCTCGGATTCGACCGTCACTCCCGCTATCTGCCGGACCGCAGGGATTTGAACCGCTGTTTTCCCGGATCACTCCACGGGAGTATTGCCAGCAGGCTGGCACGCACCATCTTCGAAGAGATCGTGTCGCGCTGCGATTACGGCATCGACCTGCACACGGCCGCAGTCCGGCGAACGAACTTTCCAAACATTCGCGGCGACTTATCCAATCCCGAAGTGGCAAGAATTGCCGAAGCGTTCGGCCTCGTTTTTGTCATCGACGGGAAGGGTCCGAAGGGGTCTTTGCGCCGCGTAGCGAGCAGGCACGGCTGCCCAACCGTGTTGCTGGAGGGTGGCGAGGTGTGGAAAGTCGAACCGACAGTGGTAGAAGCTGCCGTTCGCGGCATCCGTAACATCCTCGCGAATCTGGGAATGATCGAATCCCCTCCGCTGCTGCCGTCGTTGCAGTGTATTATTCGGCGAACCAAATGGGTCCGGGCGGGTCGGGGAGGTTTTCTCGACTTTCATGTCGCCCCCGGCTCGATCGTCGTCGCGGGTCAGCCGTTGGCGACGCAGACCGAACTGTTGGGAACGCAGCACGCCGTGCTCGCGTCCCCGTTCAATGGTGTGGTCATCGGCATGACAACGTTGCCGGCCGTCAGTCCCGGAGAGGCCGTGTTTCATATTGGAGAAATCACCGACGATTTCGAGCGGGCGCTGCAGTTGCGGGTCGTGCTCAGTCAGCAGACGCTGCACGAACGGGTGAGGGACGATCTGGCATCGAACGTGCTCGTGGTCGAACACGGCTCGCCGCGTGTGGAAGTCGGAGAGAAGTCGTTGTGACAGTTCGCATGCCATCAAGAAATTCAGCAGCGGCACCCGTCATCTGGCAAGCAGGATGCTTAAACCAGCGGTGCCGGTCCGTGATGCCAACCGTGCCAGAGGCCGGCGGCATCATGGACGAATCGAGTCATCAGGGAGGATGCAGGTGAGCGAAGAGGGCGTGTGGCGCGGGGCCGCGGTAGTCGAGATCGAGGAGGATGCGGGTGAGGAAGACGCGGTGAAGTTGCGTCACAATCTCACTTGCATCACTCGCGACGGCGCGGCCTACAGCGTGATGGTCGGCGCGGGGGAAACCTATCTCGCCGCCTTCCTGCTCGCGATGGGCAAGAGCGATCGCGTCTGCGGACTGGTCGGCACCATTCCCATGCTCGTCGGAGCGATGCTGCAATTGATCGCTCCCTGGGGAGTGAAACAACTTTCCTCGCACCGGCGGATGGTGACACTCGCAGCGGCCCTGCAGGGACTGTGCTTCATTCCGCTCTGCTTGGCGGCGATTTCGGGAGCGATTCACACCGCCTGGGCCTTTGCGATCGTTTCGATCTATTGGGGGTTTGGACTGGCCGGCGGAGCGGCCTGGAATGCCTGGGCAGAGACACTGGTCCCTCGCCCAATGCGCGCGGGATTCTTCGCCTATCGCACACGAGTGGCTCAGATCGCCCTGCTGGCCAGCTTGATCGGCGCCGGCCTGATTCTCCAGTTCAGCGGATTGCCGACGGGTGTCGCGTTCGCGTGGCTGTTCGGCATTTCCGGCATCGCCCGGCTCGTGTCGGCATTCTTTCTGAGCAAGCAGTCGGAAGGGGGCCGCACATCACCGGCGAACCCTTCCTCCATCGTCGCGATGTGCAGGAGCTGGTTCAAAGAGACGCGACGCGACGACGCCCTTGCTCAGCCACAGCGACGTGTCGGAAGCGCGACATCTTTCTCCGCGCGGCAGTTGCTGGTATTCCTGGTGATGATGCAGATGGCCGTCTATGTCTCGGGGCCGTACTTCATCCCGTACATGTTGCGCGTGCTGGAGATGTCGTACCTGCAACTGGCATCGCTGACGGCCGCGGCCTACCTGGCGCGCATTTTGGCGTTGCCCTGGCTGGGTCGGCTGATCGCACAGTATGGACCTAAGAGAGTGCTGTGGGTGTGCGCCATTGGAATCGTTCCGTTGCCCGCTACCTGGATCCTCTCGACGCGGTTCGAGTACCTCCTGTTGGTGCAACTGCTGTGCGGAGTCGCCTGGGGGGGCTACGAACTGGCGATGGTGCTGCTGTTCTTCGATTCGATTCCGCGCGAGAAGCGGGTCGAGATGCTCACGCTGTACAACTTCGCGAATGCGGCGGCCATGGCGCTGGGTACCTTCATCGGCGCATGGTGGTTGTCGGTGGGGGGCGAGCAGTTGACGGGCTATTTCGGCCTGTTCGCGATTTCCTCCTCGATGCGATTGATCCCGCTGGCGCTTCTCATCAAGCTCCCTTTGCGACTGAAGCATCACGCACAGGTCGTGATGCGGACGCTGGCGTTGCGTCCGGGAGCGGGGAGCATCAACCGGCCTGTCCTCCCCACTCTCACGGATGATGAAATCGAACTTCGTGAAGAGGAGTTGGAGCGTGTGTGCAAAACGTGATGCGTTGATTCGTCGCGGCTGGTTGATCGTCGCGGTCTGTGGACTGTGGGCCGGCGCGATGCTGTCGCCCGCGCTGGCTGATGACCCCTTCACGCCGCCGGGCGATGATCCCTACGATCATCAATCACTGCTGCACTATGTCGATGCCGATGGGGTTTCACATCCTGTCGAGACCGCCGACGACTGGGCGATTCGGCGACAACACATTCTCGAGGGGATGGAGCGCGCGATGGGGCGGCTGCCTTCTCGCGACGACTTGCCGGATTTCGATCTGCAGATTGTCGAGGATCTTGAACTACCTGGGTGTGTACGCCGCAGCGTGACGTTCGCCTCAGGCGACGGCGATCGCATACCGGCAGACATCTACATCCCCGCCGGCGATGATGATGGCCCC
>JANNSB010000015.1:0-15396 GCA_031402175.1 Planctomycetaceae bacterium | reverse complement strand
GGCATGCCGCGATTGCCCCGGCACGATGGAATCGAATTGTCGCTTGTACCCCTCGACGGGTTCAATCTGCGCGACGGCCGGCAAGACATCACTCGCCGGTGCGTCTGAGGTAGTCCTGAGGTAATCGGCGCGGGCCTCGACGACTTGTCGGCGCAACAACAGCAGATCTTGTTCGATGCGCAGTTCGAACCCGCTGTCTGCCAGTTTTTGATTGAGAATCGCGAGAGCTTGATCCTTGTCGTACCAGTTCCAGTCTTGCCGGCTGAACTTCCCCGAAGGGAATTCATCAGCCATGAGATGCGTGTCGGTGGCCTCGGCGAAGTCTTCGAGCACGGTCTCCCAGGAGGCAAGGATATAGTTCAGGCGTACCCGGATGTCGTGCTGAATGTTGAGTGTCGACGTTTCTCCATGGCGAAGCTCGACGCGGCCTGGTGAACCGGCCATTTCGACCATCGGAGACTGCGGCATTTCCACCTGGTCCTGGGGCTCGGCCCGCGTCAAACACAAGCCGCAGCCGACCGCGACGACACCGGCGGCAATCTTGGCGAGTCTCGCATTCCGGACCCCTCTCGCGGTCGATGGCGCTTGGGTCGTGGATGTCCGTGCTCCGCTGTGCATTTCCGCTCCTCTTCAGCGCCAACTCTCGACGCACACAGTCCCCCCGCGCTCGCACGCACGGCGTACAGTTCTTACCATCGGAAAAGTTTGCCCAGTCGATGCAGTTGAACTGACCGTCAAAGTCGCAATTCGTAATAACCCACCGTCAATTTGCGTCAAATAGGCAAAGTGGGACAACGTGGCGAAGAGTGCGAGTTTCAGGGTGACCGGTCGATGGTCGCGGAACGCGCAGTGATGCAGGACAATAGATGAAAACGCTGATCCTGATGCGGCATGCGAAGTCGAGCTGGGACAATCCGCATCAAGCGGATCACGACCGCCCGCTCAACCAGCGAGGCTTGCGAAACGCCCCTGAAATGGGTGAACGCTTCGCCCGGCACAAGATTCAGCCGGACACGATCGTCACTTCCTCAGCCGTGCGGGCAGAGGCAACGGCCCGCTTGGTTATGGAAGCGGCCCAATGGACGGAACCATTGTTCGTTCGCCCGGAGCTGTATCACGCGACGAGCAGCACATGGCTGGCGGTCGTGCGCGAACTCTCGGGAGAGTCGATTGCCGCTTTCGGTCACAACCCGGGTATCTCGGAGTTCGCGAACATTCTCACCAGAGAAGGGTTATCGCTGTCGACGGCGGCAGTGGCAATCATCGAGGTTGGCATCGACTCCTGGAGCGAACTCAGCTTCGATTCTGACGGGAGGCTGATCGACCTTTGGACGCCCAGGGACGACGAGTGACGCGGATTCAGTCGCAACTCGCGCCAACATCGTATCCGCTGACATCTAGCGAATTCAGCTAAACTTCTTGAGCACGAGGCAGGCGTTATGACCGCCGAAGCCGAAGCTGTTGCTCATCGCGTACTCCATCTGCTGCGGCCGTGATTCGTGCGGTACATAGTCGAGATCGCAGCCATCATCCGGGTCGTCCAGATTGATCGTCGGCGTAGCAACCTGATTGATGAGCGACAGCGTGGTCACGATGAATTCGACGCCGCCTGAGGCACCCAGGAGGTGACCGAGCTGACTCTTGGTGCTGGAAACTGCCAGTTTCTTCGCGTGATCCTCGAAGATGGACTTGATGGCCATGGTTTCGGCTTTGTCACCCAATGGGGTACTCGTTCCGTGGGCGTTGATGTAGGCAATCGCGCTGGGGATAAGGCGTGCATCACGAATGGCCCCGGCCATAGCGCGGGCGGCGCCTCGTCCCTCGGGGTCCGGGGCGGTCATGTGCGTGCCGTCGGCCGACATCCCGTAACCGATGACTTCGCCGAGGATGTTCGCTCCGCGTGCCCGCGCAAATTTGTACTCCTCGAGGACCACGACCCCAGCGCCTTCGGCCATCACGAAGCCGTCACGGCCTCTGTCAAACGGTCGGCTGGCGGCCTGCGGGGCATCGTTTCGCGTCGACAAGGCCTGCATGCGTGCAAAGCCGGATAAGCCCATCGGCGTGAGTGCTGCCTCTGTACCGCCAGTGACCATCACGTCGGCCATGTCGTTCTGGATGAGCTTGAATGCATCGCCAATCGCATTCGTGGCGGAAGCGCACGCCGTCGCCACGGCACTGTTGGGCCCCTTAAGATGCCAGTGGACCGACACGTTTCCGCTGGCGGCGTTGACCATCAGCTTGGGAATCATGAAGGGAGAGACGCGAGAGGCTCCCCGATCGAACAGCGTCGCATGCTGCATCTCGATTTCGTTGAGCCCGCCAATACCGCTGCCGATCAGCACGCCGTAGCGGTAAGGATCCCCGCTGCCGAAGTCCATGCCACATTGTTTGATGGCTTGAGCCGCCGCCACCATGGCGAATTGCGCGAACCGGTCGATGCGGTTCACTTCTTTCTCGGAGAGATCCAGATGGTCTGTCGGCCTGAAATTGGAGACTTCGCCGCCGAAGGTCACCTTGAAGGTGGAGCAGTCGAAGCGGCGAATCGGTGCGACGCCGCTTTTGGCGGCACAGATATTGTCCCAGAACTCTGGAACCTCGCATCCCAGAGCCGACACGACTCCCAAGCCAGTGACGACGACGCGACGTGTCATCCGTTACGCGTTCCCATGCTCGCGGATGTAGTCCACCGAATCCGCAACTGTCTTCAGTTTTTCGTAATCCTCATCGGGGATCGAAACCCCGAACTTGTCTTCGAAGGCCATGCCGAGTTCCACCAGATCGAGCGAATCTGCCCGCAAGTCCTCGATGAAGTTGCTTTCGAGCTTAATTTCCTCAACCGGGACGCTGAGCTTCTGGCTCACGATGGCGATCACTTGCTCTTCCAGCGACACGTTGATTCTCCTTCCAACGGATACTGCTCTCGATCAGTACATTGCCGGGTCAGGCATGTTCCGATAGTAGTTGATGTTTGGTACCCCGAGTGCCCGTGAATCTCGCGTTTTCGTCCGCAGTTCAGGCACGGCTGGACAAACAACCGAAGCCCACACGGCATGGGGAGTTGCGAATATGTTCGCCTTCTCCAGGCGCGAACTCTGCGAAGGTATAACGCCTTTTGAAAAGTGTGTAAACGGCAAGGATGGGAAGGGAGTGGGGAATAGGCAGTTCGCGGCAGAAACCGAGGAGTTGGCCAGAATACTTATGTTTCCGCCCTGATCCTCGCCCTTCAACCACCTCTCATCTCTAATGACATCCGCCGGCCTGCACCAGATGCGCCTTGGCCTTGGCTTCCTCGGCTTCCGGAATACGACCGCAACGCATCAGGACCACCGACAACTGCGTGTACGCAAATGCATCGTTCGGCATCAGTTCGACGACCTTCTTGGCGTGTTCAATCGCTTCCTCGAAGTGGCCGAGCTTCTGCTGAAAGACCGCCAGGGCTGAGTGGGAGTCGGAGTGATCGGGGTCGATGGCAACCACTTCGAGCAGCTTGTCGACGCACGCATCGAGATCCCCGTCGCGTTTGAGTGCGATGGCTTCGTCATACATTTCGTGAGTAGTCGGCATCATTCACTTTCCAAGGATTTCAGCGAAGTCACTGTGTCACGTCATCGACCGTCGAACGCCGCGATGATAATTGCACAGAACCGCCATCTCCAGCGTGTCAACTGGCTGGCTGCGCATCAGTCGGCAAATATGCGATCGACGGCCAATAGGCAGGCCTACAAGCATCTTAGGCCACTCGAAACGCTTACGCCACGTCGACCCTGGTTTTGTCTTCCTAAGATCGGCGGCTTCTTGCGGTTCCCCATCGTGTTCGCCACGTTTTCATCGGATGGCGAATCGCCGCCCTTTCCGAACACGATTCGCATCTCACCGCGCGGTGTCGCACCATCCCTGTTTTTACAGAGAGGCTGACAGTTGTTGTAGCCGTGTCTGTCCCCAGACACGGGGCAACTTGCGAGGAGTCATCCTTTCGTCGATTCATAACAGGGGCGGGTCGTCTCCTTCGTTCTCGGCGGCTGAGGACAGCCGCCGCTACGCTACTTTCGCGGAGCGAACGGCGACTATCATCGTATGATGCCCAGACTGGTCGATACTCACGCGCATCTTGATGAACATGCCTTCACTCACGACTTGAGCGAGGTTCTCGCGCGAGCAAGGACGGCTGGCGTGCAGCGCATCCTTACGATTGGCATCACCGCAAATACGAGTCGGGCCGCGGTGAACCTGGCAGAACAGCATCCCGAGATGCTGGCAGTGGTCGGCATTCAACCCAACTACGCGGTCGATGCCACCGATGACGACTGGGAAACAATTGTCGAATTGTCGTCGCATCCACGTGTTGTCGGCATCGGCGAGACTGGCCTCGATCGCTATTGGGATCACTGTCCGCTGGAAATGCAGAGCGAGTGGTTTCTCCGCCATATCGAACTCGCGCGGCAGGTGAAGAAGCCCTTTGTCGTGCATTGCCGCGAAGCCGAAGCCGACATCGTCGCCGTCCTGCGAGTGGCCGCTATGCAGGGAGAACTGCGAGGCGTGATGCATTCCTTCAGCGGCGACCTGGCGACCGCGAATGCCTGCGTCGAACTGGGAATGCACATCTCATTTGCCGGGATGCTCACCTACAAGAAGAACGACGACCTGCGCTCCGTCGCGAAGGCAATTCCTCTCGATCGGCTGCTCGTAGAAACCGACGCGCCCTACCTCGCGCCGGTGCCGATGCGGGGCAAGCGCAACGAGCCGGCCCACGTCCGTTACACTTGCGAGTGCCTGGCGGGACTCAAAGGCAAATCGCTCGACGAGATGGCGACCATCACCACAGACAATGCTTCAAGACTATTCGGATTGTCGTTTGATGATGCGTCGGCAGCCTGAACCATCACGATCACTCGACAGGCAACAAGTCGATCGTATCGATGCCGAACGAGTAGCCGGTCGATGCCGCCGACTTGCCGACGGATTCAATCTGCAGCCGGTGCTCGCCGCTTTCGAGCGTGAATTCGCCCAATTCAAGACTGCCTGCGGGGCAGACTCGGCCTGAGTACAAGTCGAACGTCGATTCGACGACTTGTCCGTCGACCGCAACCTGAATGCATCCGTAGTCCGGCGCGGCAGTGGCGATCAGCCGGATGCGACATGTCGCCGGTTCAGTCGATGTGAAGCCGACCTCGACCGAGCCACTCTCTTCGGACTGACAAAGGAGATGCCGTCGGTCGCTCCACATTGGTCCGCCATAAGGGCGCATCGACTGCGAACTCGCATCGCACCGCTGCTGATCGAGCACTTCCAGCGACTCTGCCTCAAATCGCGCAACAGGGATCTCACAACCAGGCCGTCCCAGTTCGATCCAGAGTGCGTCGTTGGCATAGGCCCGGGCGTAGGCATAAGACATCGTGCCATAGCCCTCGTCTCCCCAACGGTGCCCGTAACTGTTTCGGAAGATGTACTCGCCACCGCCTGCAATGTCTGGATCATCGCGATAGCCGACGAACGCGATGCTGTGACCATCGAAAACCTCATCCGGCGCGGGAACATCGATAAGATCGAAACCAGGTTCCTCGTTCGGCCAACGCAGTCCGCACGCCACTGGATGACCTGCCGCGAGCGCGCTGCGAATCTCGTGCATTTGCACATCGCTGAGCGGCTGCTCGACGTCCCAGAGTTTGATCCAGTGCACCCGCCAGCGGTTTGCGAGACTGCCCGCTTGCTCGATGGCCTCGGTCGATGGTTCTCGATCTTGATCCTCTCGCCGCTCGTACGGAACGAGTTCAGCAAGGCAGATTCCAAGTGCATTCAGTCCACAGAGGGCTTCATAGAACATGGCCTGATCGCCGGATCTCCCCGTGGCCTCGTCGGCCGCCCACACTAGAAACTCCTGCGAGAAGGGTGTCGGCACGCCCGTCGCGGTCGCGGCTTCGAACTCGGCCAACGATGTGATCGCGAACAGCGAACAGGTATTTCGCGATCCTTGCACTCCCGGGTTCAATCCGAGGCGGTCGAACTCCGGTCGCAAGTCGACCTCGGAAGGCAGTGGCGCGGCATCATCCGACAATGCGACCGGCACGGTCGAAAGGCACATGGCGAGGGAAATGAATATGGTCAGGAAACGACACATGAACGGCTCCGGATCATTCAATAAATATGAACTGTGCCCGGATTGTAGAGGCGACAGACGGAAACAACACGTACCCATCGATTCAATCCACGAGTTGCGGCTCATCGATTTCCGTCTGGACACCCTCGGGGTATGAGGGGAGAATCCCGCCTCGTTGATCGGTTGGAACCGTTCACCACGCTGGGTAAGGCATGGATGCTTTTGTCATCGAAGGTGGGAAGCCGCTACGCGGAGCCGTGACGATCGGCGGCGCGAAGAATGCCGCGTTGCCCATCCTGGCCGCGACTCTCGCGACCGATGCCGACATCGAATTGGCAAATGTGCCCGATCTGGCCGACGTGAACACGATGCAGCGCTTGCTGCGTTCGCTGGGCTGTCACACTGAGCGAACCAGTGGCGGAATGCTAATCTCACATGGGGGCGATTGCTCCCAGGTGACGGCCCACTATGACCTCGTGCGTCGAATGCGGGCCGGCATCTGCGTGCTGGGGCCGCTGCTCGCACGGCGCGGCGCGGCATGTGTGTCGCTTCCCGGAGGCTGCAACATCGGGCACCGGCCCATCGACCTGCATTTGCGGGGACTGGAAGCGTTAGGGGCTGATGTGCAGGTCATTCAAGGTTACGTCGTGGCGCGCTGCTCTAGGCTGCGTGGCGCGAAGATCGATCTCATGGGGCCAAACGGGCCCACAGTTACCGGCACATGCAACGTCCTTTCCGCAGCCGTTCTGGCACGGGGAACGACGGTCATCGAGAACGCTGCCCTCGAGCCCGAAGTCGTCGATCTGGCGAACTTCCTCAATTCGCTTGGCGGGCGAGTGCACGGGCACGGCACATCAACGATCGTGATCGACGGCGTCGAATCACTTCATGGCGGAAGTTACCGCATCATCCCCGACCGCATCGAAGCCGGCACCTGGCTGATGGCGGGTGCGCTGAACGGTTCACGGATCGAGTTGATCAATGCGGAGAGTGGATCAAAGGAGGCTGTAAGCAAGGTCTCTCCCTCTCCCCCACTGGAAATCGTTGCGATGCAGGAACAGCTTTATCGTGGGGGAGAGGGCCGGGGTGAGGGGCCGCAGTTTTCGCCCCTCACCCCAACCCTCTCCGCCGCATCAGACTCAAGACGAGTGGAGAATCTCCCGCGGGGGAGAGGGAGTGACTCAATCGCCTCTCATCTGACGGGTGTCATCGACTGGTTGCGTTTGATCGGCGTGGCGGTCGAACACAACGGCGACGCGTTGCACATTACCGCTTGCGATGGGTTGCGGTCTGTCAATTATTTGGCGACACCGTATCCCGGCCTGCCTACCGATCTGCAGGCACAGGCGATGACACTGCTGTGTCTGGCGAATGGCACAGCCGACGTAGTGGATCAAGTCTTCCCCGAGCGGTTCATGCATGCTTCCGAACTCTGCCGGATGGGGGCCGACATCCGCAGACATGCGCATGGCGCAACGGTTCACGGAGTCCGGAAGCTGCATGGCACGAACGTGATGGCCTCTGATCTGCGAGCGAGCGCGGCTCTGGTACTCGCGGCCCTTGCGGCCGAGGGAACGACGATCATCCGTCGCATCTACCATCTCGACCGCGGCTATACCGACCTGCACGGCAAGCTATGCGCCTTGGGGGCGTCGGTGATGCGGATCAGCGAGTCCCCCGAGATCGACGCCCAGCCGCCGAGTGCAGCAATCCTCGATCCTCTCCGCGGCCTCCGCGCCTCAGCGTGACGGCAGCATTCTCGCGCAGAGTCGCAGAGGGTGCGGAGGTTTGGACGCCGGCGTGATGCTACAATCACATGCGCAGGTGACTGCCTGCAATCAATGCCTCATCCACCGATCAGCCGGCGCCTGCCGGCTGGGCGTTAAACAATACTCTGGCCAATAGCAATCTGCCAGCCGCCAGTTCTTAACTCCTGGTTCCTCTTGCTACCCACTACCAACTACCCACTACCAACTTCGCAAGAAGCCTCCTGGCAGTTGTCGGCCGAGGCAATCACGATTCGTATTCGCTGGTTCGGCCTGTGCGTCGGTTATCTGCTGGTGAACGTCATCGGCGACAGCCCGGAGCGGCCGATGCTGAATGCGATCTTGCTGCTGGGGGCGGTGTACGCATTGCTTGATACGTGGTGGAGCTTCAACGGAAAGGTGTTTCTCAGCCGCTGGCCGCTGTTCATCTCGGGGATGGAAGCGGTCTTCATCGGACTGCTGTGTCACTTCGACAAGGGGATCGACAGCCAGTTTCAGTTTTACTATTTCCTGTCGCTGCTGGTCTGCGGTATCCGCCACTCGCCGACGGTCACGCTGCTGACGCTCTTGTGCCATGTGGCGAGTTACTCGACGCTGGCGATCATCGAATCGTCACAGGGCGAGGTCAACGTCCTCGACCTCGAGTTTCTACTGATCGTCATTCTGATGGGCTGGCTCACATGGGCGATCACCGCGCTCGCGGGGCTGCTCAAGGAAACCGGGGAGCGCCTGGGTGAAGTCAACGAGCAATTGCGGAACGAGCAGGCACTGCTGGAGCAGCGCATTCAGCAGCGCACGCGAGAACTACAGCAGTCGCAGGCTCTGCTCGTGCAGCAGGAGAAGCAAGCGGCCTTCGGGTTGCTCGCTGCCGGCATCGCCCACGAAGTCGGCAATCCACTGGCCGCCATCAGTTCGCTTGTGCAGATGATGGACCGCAGGGAACTCGACAGCTACATGCACGAACGGCTGCATCTCGTGGACGAGCAACTGCGGCGCATTCAGGGCATTCTGCGGGAGCTTGTCAATTTCTCGCGCCCCGCCAGCAGCAACGTCGTCGCGTGCGACATCCATGACGTGATCGAAGCGGCCCTGAGCATCGCCAAGTATTACAAGCGCAAAAAAGGGCGCACGATTGAAACCCGTTACGCCGCCGAGGTGAGCTGGATCGAAACGGTGAAAGACCGCCTGACGCAGGTCGTGCTCAATCTCGTGCTCAATGCGCTCGATGCCACGGAAGAAGGGACGACGCTGCACATCTCGACCCGGTCAGACGATCGCTGGATTTACGTCGAAATCCGCGACGAAGGAACCGGCATCGCCTTCGAGCATCTGCCACGGCTCTTTGAACCCTACTTCACCACCAAGGCGACAGGCACCGGGCTGGGGTTGTTCGTGTGCAAGGACATCATGGAGTCGATCGACGGGCGCATCTCGCTCACAGCGACATCGGCGAACGGCACCACATTTACGGTGTCTGTTCCGATCACCCCCAAGCCGACAGGGGGCCGCCTTGAGCAAACAGGCGATCGACTCGTCGAGACACAGCCGAGTCTTCGATCAGCGGCGGAGCATGGTGCGACTTGAGCCGCGCATCAATCACGAGCGACCCGCGACACCCCCAATGCTTTTGATGGGTGAAGCTGCCGATGCCCGCGATGTCGGCGGCGGGGTTGGACCGTGTGAACGTCACCCAGAGCCAGTTTCGTAACGACTCCGACGTGAACACCGAGTCATCCACCAGCACGATAAGCGGGAAGGCGTTGATGGCGGAGTTGGCGTCGAAGGCGCCACAAAACGCCGCAATCGCCTGTTCGCAACCGCTGCCATAGCCAGTCCACTTCGGTGCGCGAACCACAAGTACGCCGAGCAGGCAGAGCCTCGCCTCATCAAAGCCCGGCGGTAACTGCAGGCCGCTCGGCAATTCAGTCGGCAACTTCCTGCGCGGCGGTCCGGCGGCGGCGATGACGACCTTCGATCCTTGATTCAGTCCGTGCCCGGAATAGTCGAGCGTGTCGATCGTCGTTCGTGTCTGGAAATGGAGGTCGTGTTCCCAGTCGACCCGCTCCAAGATGTGGTGGAAGAAGGACTGAACATTGTGAATATCAAGCGAGGGATCATCCTGTTCGGCAGCGATCCACAGATACTTGGCGAGCGACAACTGCCCCTGGCCGAGAATGGCGTTGGCCTGCGTCATCAGTTCTCTCGGTCGACGTCGTTCTTCATACGGGACATAGCGTTCGCTGCCGATCGCCAGCAGCAGCGGATGCACGCCGGCCGCATCGACGGCATGCGCGGCCTTCACTCCGGGCAGCACTGAAGGAATCGCCGGGCCTGTGATCTCGTGGATGAGTTCACCGAATGCCGTGTCCTCCTGCGGCGGCCGGCCCACCACCGTGAACGGCCAGATCGCATCTTTGCGACAATAGACCTTTTCGACCCGCAGCACCGGGAACTCATGCGCAAGGCTATAGTATCCGAGGTGGTCGCCGAACGGTCCTTCGGGGAGCGTGCGATGTGGGTCGATCGTTCCCGTGATGCAGAAGTCCGACTCCGCGATGATCGGCAGCCCCGCGGGATTGTGAATCATCCGCACGCGCCGGCCGCCGAGCGCACCGGCAAACGTCAACTCGCTCAGTCCCTCCGGCAAGGGCATCACAGCCGAGAGTATGATGGCCGGAGGCCCGCCGACGTGGACGTTGACCTTGAGCTGCTCTCCGCGCCGTACAGCAGCCGCATGATGCACACCGATGCCACGATGAATCTGGTAATGCAGTCCCACCTCGGCATCGGCTTGATACTTGCCGCCACTCAACTGCACGCGGTACATCCCCAAGTTCGATCGCTGCCGGCCCGGCGAGTCGGGATCCTACGTGTAGACGGCGGGCAACGTGATAAATGCACCGCCGTCGTCGGGCCAGCACCGCAGTTGCGGCAGATCGCTCACCCGGATGACTTGTTCGGCAGCCGGTCCGCGCGAGACAAACTTCGGCTGCATCGCCCACGCCGTCGGGAAGGCCCGCATCGCCTTGAATGGTGACTTGAGAGCCGACATCGGGTCGATCTTGTACTCGACCAGTCTGCGGACAAAATCGAGCGTGTCGCGAAACAGGAACCTCGCGCGGTCGAGCGTTCCGAACAGGTTCGACACCATGGGGAACCGACACCCCTTCACCTGTTCGAACAGCACCGCCGGTCCGCCGCGCTGATACATCCGCCGATGGATTTCGGCCGCCTCCAGCTGCGGGTCGATCTCCTCGCTCAGCCGGACCAGTTGTCCATGCCGCTCAAGATCAACGATGCATTCGCGCAGATTGCGATACCCCATGCGGCGACTGTGGCGGAGCGAAGAGTTGTGATCAAGTGTGTTCGCAGATTCGGAGGCGGGCGTCCGGCAACTACAGCGTCCACACCAGCGGGACGATGATGATCGTCATGATCCAGCAGATCAGATCAAGCGGAATGCCGATTCGTAGAAAGTCGGCGAAGCGATAGCCGCCGGGGCCGAGCACCATCAGATTCGTCTGGTAACCGATGGGGGTGGCGAAACCGTAACTCGCGGTGACGGCAACGGCAATCAGCAGCGGGCGGGCGTTCATTCCGTTTTGTTCCGCGGTCGCCAGGGCGAGCACGCCCATCAGCGCGGCGCAGGCGTTGTTGCTGAGCAGTTCCGTCAGTACGCCGGTCATAATGACGATCACCGCGAGCACGGCCACATCGCCGTACGGCTGGGCGAACGAGAGCAGGTGGCCGGCGATCCACTCGGCCGCGCCGCTGGAGTCGAGGGCCTGACTGACGCCGAGCGCCGCCGCGATCAAGAGCAGCACGGAAATCTCGATCGCGCGGTGAGCGTCGCGCGAAGGCAGGCATCCGGTCATCACCGTCAACGTCGCGCCGATCAGGGCGACGAGCGTAGCGTGATCTGAGGAAACCGTCATGCCGACGACGACGCCGGCAAAGATTGCCAGCGAGAGCCAGGCGCGGCGATGCTCGATCGGAGCCGAATCTTCCAGGCCCGACACCAGAATGAAATCTCTCGAGTTTCGCCAGCGTTTGACGAAATCGTCGGGGGCATCGACCAGCAGCGTGTCACCCGGTTGCAACACGATCTGCCCGATCTTCTGTTCCAGCTTTTCACCGCTGCGATGGACGGCGACGATCGGCGCGCCATAGTGCGCTCGAAAGTTCGACTCCTTCACGCTGTGGCCGATCAGCGGCGAAGTGGGAGATATCACCACTTCGCACAGTTGAAACCCGGTCCGCGGCGCTGCGGGAGGCATGGCCTCGCGAACTTCCATCGGAATGGAGGGATCCGTCGTATCCGGCGCCTCGGCATGGTCGACAGGCTCCAGGCCGCGAATCTTCTGGGCGTCGATGATCGTACCGACGATGCCCGAGAAGCAGAGGATGTCACCGACTTGGATGCGCTCATCAGGCGAAACGGGTAACAGCCGGTCGCCGCCTCGCTCAATCGCGTAAACGTACAGTCCAGGCAGATCGCGCAGACCCGATCCGCGAATCGTATTGCCGATCATCGAGCACCCTGGCCGGGCGATAAGTTCCAGCATGTACTCGCGCGGATGCGCTTCGGCATACTCGAGCAGGTCGGCGCGATTGGGCAACAGCCGCTGTCCAATGGTCGCCAGATAAATCAGTCCGACGATCGTGACGGGGATGCCGACCCAACTCAATTCCCACATGCCAAGTCCATCCATCTTCTCGGCGCGTAATACGCCGTCGATCACGAAGTTGGTGCTCGTGCCGATCAGTGTGCAGGTGCCGCCGAGGATCGCCGCATACGAGAGCGGGATAAGCAGCTTCGAGGGGGACACGCGCAGCTTCTTTGCAATGTGCACGAAGATCGGCAGAAAGAACGCCACGAGCGGCGTATTGTTCATGAACGACGACAAGCCCGCGACCGGCCCGATCAGCCGCAAGAGAGGGGTGCCCTGCTTGGGCCTGCCGAGTAGCCAACGGCTGAGGTAGTCGATCGCCCCGGTGGCCTGCAAACCGGCCCCGACGACGAACAGCGCCCCGATCGTGATCATGGCGGCATTCGAAAACCCCACCAGCGCGTCGTCGATCTCAATGACGCCGCTGCAGACCAGCATGAGCAGCGCCGCCAGCATCACCACTTCCGGTGACCACTTCTCGATCGCCAGTGCGACGATCAACCCCGCCAGCACGAGCAGCGTCATCACCAGGTCAAACGGCACACAAAACCTCGTGAGTTAAAATCATTCCAAAAGTGACGCCCCGGAAAATGAGGCGCGGAGTACCTCCGGGCCTGATTCAATTCAAATGTGATCAGCCCGCAGGCCTCACCGCTAAACCGCGCGTTGCGCCTGGAATCTTGCTCGGAAGCACTCACCAAAGACAAGTGAGCCGGGGTCACTATCCATGATTGGGAACGCTATGGCAATTCAAAGTATGTTGTATCCGCAATCCCCAAAGCCACCCGTACCACCGCACGATCCCAACTCCCTCCTCCGCGTTCCAGCCTCCCTGCTCATTGAAATTGACCCCTTCCGCGGATCCCATTACAAACGAGAAGGCCACCGAGAAGTACGTCGATTTCTGAATCCATGCCCCAGTCTCCCAGAGTGATCATCGTCGGTGCCGGAATGAGCGGGCTGTGCCTGGCCATTCAGCTCAAGCGCGCGGGGATCGAATCGTTCACGGTGCTGGAGAAATCGAATCACGTCGGAGGGACGTGGTTCGAGAACTCGTATCCCAATTCGGGCTGCGACGTACCCTCGTATCTCTACAGCTTCTCGTTCGCTCCCAAGCACGACTGGTCGCAGAAGTACGCCCGGCAGCCGGAGATCCTGCAGTACTTTCGCGACTGTGCGGACAAGTTCGGGATCAACCAGCACATCCGTTTCGGTACGGCGGTCGACCACGCGCGATTCGACGAAGAGCGATCGATCTGGAAGGTGTCCACGAGTGACGGAGAGACGCTGGAGGCCGAGTTCTTCGTGAGCGCGGTGGGCCAGCTCAATCGACCGAAGATTCCCGACATTCCAGGACTGAAGGAGTTTCAGGGTACGGTGTGGCATTCGGCTCGCTGGAATCAGGACTACGATCTAAAGGGTAAGCGCGTGGCAGTCGTCGGCAACGGCGCGAGCGCGGTGCAGTTCGTGCCGACCGTCGCGGCGCAGGCGGCGCAGACGTTTGTCTATCAACGCTCGCCCAGTTGGATGCAGAGATTCAACAACTATCGGTATTCGGAGTTCTCGAAACGCCTGTTTAGCGCGATGCCGTGGACGGCCAAGCTGCATCGCATGTGGCTCTTTGGGATGTGCGAATGGCGGATTCGCGCGATTGTCGATCCGTGGATCGCCAATCCGATTTATCACATGTGGATCCATCGACGGATGGGCCGGCGAGTTTCCAAGGAATTGCGGCCTCATCTGGTGCCCAAGTACACGCCGGGCTGCAAGCGCATCCTGCTTTCGAACGACTTTCTGGAGGCGTTCAAGAAGCCCAACATGAAGCTGGTCACCGAGCCAATCGTGAGTTTCAGCGAGGATGCCATCGAAACCGCTGCGGGGTTGACGCCCGTGGACGCCGTCATCTTCGCGACCGGCTTCGAATCGCTCGACTTTCTGCAGCCGATGGAAATTCTAGGCCGCGGCGGATTGCCGCTCGATGCGGCCTGGAAGGAACGTCCGAAGACGCTGCTCGGCATGGTGGCCGCCGGTTTTCCCAATATGTTCATGCTGTATGGGCCGAATACCAATCTCGGGCACAACTCGATCATCTACATGGTCGAATGCCAAGTGAGCTACATTCTGAAGTGCATCCAGTACATGCAGGCAAACGGGCTCGGAGAGATCGAAGTGCGTCCCGAAGCCGTCGCGAATTTCGACCGCCGCGTGCAGCGGAAACTGCGCCGCACCGTCTGGGCCGGCGACTGCACCAGTTGGTACAAGAAAGCTGATGGCAGCATCACGAACAACTGGTACGGCGCCGCCCTCGAATACCGCTGGGCGGCCCGCAAGCCTAAGTTCTCGCAGTTCGTGTTGAAGCCCACGGTCCGTGAAACTCAGACGGAACTTGTTTCGGGTTGACGTTCCGACTTCGCGAGCTTGCCGTGATCCGCGAGCAGCAGGCGGAGCACATCATTGGACGAATAGCGGAACGTGAATCCCAACTCTTCCTTCAGCCGCTTCGGCGCGACCACCCAGGGATACCGCAGGAAGTACCACAGGTTGCCCGGGAAGTGGAACACAGGCAGTCGGCACATCCACCAGACGTGTCCCAGTCCCAGGCAGGCAAAGAATGGGGCCGGGAAGGTCCAGCGGCCGCTCATCTTTGCCAATGACTTGAGAGTGAACCAGTCGTCGGGGGCGACGTTGAATGGCCCACGCTTGCCACTGCCAAGCACCTCCGTCGTCGCGCGACCGAGGTCTTCGAGGTGCACGAACTGCATCTCGGTATTGTTGCCGCCAGGGAGCGCAATCAGCGGCCCGAACAGAATGAGCGTGGTCAGGTAGTTCGTGACTCCCGGCCCGTAGATGATGCAGGGCCGGGTCC
>JANNSB010000014.1:0-2005 GCA_031402175.1 Planctomycetaceae bacterium | reverse complement strand
GTGTGATGTTTGGCATGGACTTGCTCCAGTGTCGATTGAGTGTTTCCGTGAATTCACGACCTTCGTCCAGGCCGCTGCGTCGGAAGTATAAGGCGCGCCGGTGCGAGATTGCCAATCAAGGGCGTTGATGTTTCCCATTTGTGTGCAGCACAGCAATGTGGCTTCACTTCAACTCGCGACGGGCAATGCAGACGACGATCGTGCCGAGGTCGATGGCGGCCAAAGTGGCGACGACAAACGTCATCCAGCGGGCGGCGCGGCCGCCGACGATGTCGCCTGCGCAGGACAACACTGCCCACAGGCCGGTCGACACGAGCAGCGCGAGTGTCAGCCCCCAGAGGGTCCAAAGCAGTAGTCGGAGCAGGTCGCGGTACTTCATGCTTCTCCGGGTCGATTGAACGGGACTCAGCCGGACTTGAGGGCAATGATGATATCCACGATCGCCTGCTTGCCATCGGCGAAGTACATCAGGGCATTGTCGGCGGCAAATAGGGGATTGGGAATCTTGGCAAAGCCGGGCGACAAACTGCGTTTGACGACAACGCAGGTCCGCGCCTTGTCGGCATTGATGATCGGCATGCCGGCGATCGGACTGTTTGGATTCTCTCGCGCATCGGGATTGACGGTGTCGTTGGCTCCGATCACCAGGCACACATCGGTCTGCTCCATTTCCAGGTTGATCTCGTCCATCTCCTTGAGCTGGTTGTAGGGGATGTCGGCTTCGGCCAGAAGTACGTTCATGTGGCCAGGCATGCGGCCAGCCACCGGATGAATTCCATAGACGACCTCGATGCCCTTCGACTGTAGCAGGTTCGACAGGTCGCGAATCGCGTGCTGAGCCTGGGCCACCGCCATGCCGTATCCCGGAATGATCGCCACCTTGCGAGCCACTTCGAGCAGCATCGCGATTTCTTCCGCCGACGTGGCTTTGACATTCGCATAAACCTCGTCCGCCGACTTGGTGCTGGCCGACGGTCCCAACGTGCCGAACAGAACTGCGGGTAGCGAGCGGTTCATCGCGTCACACATGACCTTCGTGAGAATGACGCCCGATGCGCCGACCAGCGAACCGGCGATGATCAGTACATTGTTCTGGAGCACGAATCCAGTGGCCGACCCAGCCAGGCCTGAGTACGAATTAAGCAGCGCGATCACCACGGGCATGTCGGCTCCACCGATGGAGATCGTCAAGCTGTAGCCTAATCCCAGGCAGACAATGACGATCAGCCAGTAAAGGAAGACGTTGGGATCCTGCACCAGCAACGTGCTGAACAGCAGCACGAGAATGCCGGCGATGATGTTGACGAGATTCTGATTCGGAATCTGGGGCAGATCCCGCATGAACTTGAGTTCGGCCAGTTTGGCGAAGGCCACGAGGCTGCCGAGCAGCGTCACCGCGCCGATGATGCCCGACGCCGCGACGGCGACGAGTTCGTCAGTGGGAAGGGCCGCGGCAATGGCCTTCGCCAGCTCTTGCTTCGATGCCTCATCTCCTGCCGTTGCGCGGGCATCGGTGAGTTTCCGCGAGAGTTCCGCGCCGGCGACAAGAAACGAGGCAAATCCTCCGAGACCGTTGAGCAGCGCCACCATCTCGGGCATCTGCTCGAACTTGATCGTCTGCGCGATGTATATCCCAATCGCCGACCCGCCGATGATGCCCACGATGATCCATCCGTAGGACACGATCTCGTGGTCGAACAGAGTGGCCACGACGGCCAGCAGCATGCCCACGGCACCGATCAGATTCCCTCGAACGGCGGTTCTGGGACGCGTCAGCCCTTTCAGTCCGATGATGAACAGGACCGACGCGACGAGGTAGCAGATGTCGATCCAGACGCGACTCAAGAGAGGCTCCGCTGGTGGGTCGTGGGTGAGAAAGGGATTAGTCGCCGACGATGCAGTAGAGGTGCTCCCAGCCTCTCAGGTAGATCTCGCCGTTTGACAAGGCTGGGGTGGCGTGAATCGTCTCGCCGATGTTGTTCTCGGCAATCTTGATGTATGCGCC
>JANNSB010000013.1:0-8518 GCA_031402175.1 Planctomycetaceae bacterium | reverse complement strand
CTGTGCCACCCCTCTTCGTTGTCCGTTTCCTCGCCTTCGCCCGGCTCGCACATGAACGAGATCTTCTCGACACCGATGCCGTGCTCGCCCGTCACGCTGCCGCCGAGTTCGATGCACTTCGAAAGGATCTCATCGCCGGCCTCGATCACTCGCTGCACCTGCGCTTCGTCGCGTTCATCGAACAGCAGAATGGGATGAATGTTTCCATCCCCCGCGTGAAACACATTCACGATGCGTATGCCGTATTTTTCGCTGGTGCTGATGATGAAGTCGAGAATCTCCGGCAGTTTCGTTCGCGGCACGACGCCGTCCTGCGTGCAGAAACTGGCGGAGAGCCTGCCGATCGCCCCGAACGCCTGCTTGCGGCACTTCCACAACAGTTGCCGCTCGGCCGGTGAATTGGCCGTGCGGACTTCCCGTGCGCCGTGAGTCTTGCAGAGATCGATGATTTTCTGGGCTTCTTCATCGACCGCGGTTTCGAGGCCGTCGACTTCGATCAGCAGCACCGCCCCGGCATCCAGCGGGAAACCGAAATGAAACGCCGCTTCGAGGGCGCCGATGATGCCCTGATCCATCATTTCGAGTGCGGCCGGCACGATGCCCGCGGCGATGATGGCACTGATGGCTTCCGTCGCGCTCCGTACCGTATCGAACACGCCGAGCATCGTGCGATAGGCGGCAGGGTCGCGAGTCAGACGCACCCAGACCTTGGTGACGACGCCAAATGTCCCCTCGCTGCCGACGAACAGGCCGGTGAGATCGTAACCGGGATAGCCTTCGCAGGGCCCGCCGAACTGCACGACCTCGCCATCGGGCAGCACGACTTCGACGCCGAGCACATGATTGACGGTGACGCCGTACTTCAGCGTGTGCGGTCCGCCGGAATTCGTCGCGACGTTGCCGCCAATGGTGCACGCCCCCTGCGATGAAGGATCGGGAGCATAGTGATACCCGCTCCCCTTGAGGGCCTGCGTGAGGTGCACGTTCACCACGCCCGGTTCGACGAGCGCATAACGATCATCAATGTTGATCTCGATGATGCGCTTCATGCGGGTCAGGCAGATCATCACCCCGCCGCCGACGGCCAGCGTTCCGCCGGCGAGCGACGTACCCGCTCCGCGCGGAACGAACGGCACGCCGAACTCCCGGCACACCTTGACGATCTCGACCACATGTTGCGTCGTCGTTGGAAAGACAACGACATCAGGGATCTTCTTTTCAACGATGTAGCCGTCGCACTCATAGACGATCAGTTCGTCACGCTGCGCAATGGCACCCTCGCTGCCGACGATGCGTTGCAGACGCTCGTGAATGGCGGTTGTCGTTGCAGAAACTGCCGTGTGAACCAACCTCTCTCTCCCCTACCGAGAACTCAACAATAACTGACTGAAGGTGATTGTGGGGGAGAGGGAGTCACCAGACAACTGAGCGAACATGGTTGCTATCGTCTACAACCCTTCGGTCGTCGTCTGAATCCGAGTGACGTACATGTCGGTTGCCAGATACAGCATCGACTTGTCCGCGCCGCCGAAACAGCAGTTCGCCGTGCGCTCGCCTGTGCTGATGCGACCCAGCAGCGTGCCGTCGGCCGCGAAGATGTAGACGCCGCCGGGCGCGGTGGCGAAGACGTTGCCGTGCACATCGAGCGACAGGCCGTCCGGCAGACCGGGCAGGCCTTCGGCAAATGCTTCCGAGAAATCGTAGAACACGCTTCCTTCGCCGATCGTGCCGTCCGCCTTCACGGGAAAGCTCATCACCACGGGGGCTTCGGGATCGGATTGTGCGACATAGAGCGTCTTTTCATCCGGCGAGAGGCCGATGCCGTTGGGGCGGGACATGTCGCTTGTGAGCAGCGTCAGTTCGCCGTCGGCTGACAGGCGATAGACACCGCAGAAGTCGAGTTCGCGGCGCGGGTCGTCAGCCTGCATCGGCAATCCATACGGCGGGTCAGTGAAGTACAGATCGCCGTTCGACATGTAGATGGCGTCATTGGGGCTGTTGAGGCGATGACCCTCGTAGTTGTCGACGAGTGTCCGCTTGCCGCCGTTCTCGGTGACGACAGAGAGTCGGCGATCGCCGTGCTCGCAGCAGACAAGCCGTCCTTCATGATCGAGCAAAAGGCCATTGGAACCGGGTTCGGCGCCGTAGTCCGCGACTCCGGTGTAGCCGGCCGGGTGCATGAACAGGCTCACGCCCTTGCCTTCGTCCCAGCGCATGATCGCGTTGTTCGGAATGTCGGAGAACAACAGATAGCCCGGCTCATCCCCTTCGCCCGGCACCCAGACGGGGCCTTCGGTCCATTCGAAGCCGGAGCAAATGACATGCAGCGGCATGCCCAGCGGGATGATGTCATCCAGCCGTTCGTCATATCGGATGGTTTCACCAAGCACAGGGAAGTTGAGGGTGTCCTGCGCGCTAGCGGCAGAGAGACAGGAGAGCATGATGACCGCGACTGCGATGAGCGACTTGTAGGCATTCATGAATACTTCTCCGGCAGACAAGGGTGCAAATCGGAAGGGATTAACGAATTACATGAGAAGCCCGTTCACCATGCAACCGAATCGCGTGTCGGGTCTGGAGCGATCCACCGCAGTACCTGGCGCGTTCGCAGTTGCCGAAACGCCACAATCGGCGGAACTGGCCGGAATCGTTGTCATTTCCGGTGGGTGACTGACGCTAAACGATGCAGGCACACAAATTGCTGTTGGGCATTTTGGCATACCGCGCGTAGAATTCGGTGTTAAGGCGCAGGATGACGCCTGGAAATTAGGACTCTATTAAGGAGTCGAGCAATGTCATCTCTCTCGGCAAGATGGATGTTGCCGTTCGCTGGAGGGCTCTTGGCCCTTGCTGGACAGAGTCTCGCCAAGGCTGGCGATCCTGTCCCCGAAGTGGAGCAAACCGCCCATATTGCTCCGGCTGATGACTGGCCTGCAATCGGCCGGTTGCATGCAACCCTCGACCCCGCAGTGATCGAGCGCTTCGTGCACGATCTGGGTTCTCCGACCTATCGCGTACGCGAGTCAGCCTCCAGAGCGCTGATCGACATCGGCCTGCCTGCGGTCCCTGCCTTGCGGAGCGCCTTGAATGCCGAGGGGCTCGAACAACGGGTCCGCGCCGCGCGCCTGGTACATCTCATCGAGATCGATGCCTTCACTCACAGAACCCGCGAGTTCGTCGAAACAGGTCTGCTGCCGCTGGACCTCAAGTTTCCGGGCTGGGAGAAGTTCCACCTGGAAATCGGCGACGACCGGCCCGCCCGCGAGATCTATGCGGGCATGGTGGCAGCCGAACCGGAACTGATGTGGCAGCTCGATCATTCTCCGCTCGAACTCTCGCGACTTGTGGAAGAGCGCTGCACCGATCTGGTGCTGATCGATCAACTCGTCGCTCCATCCAGCGGGACGAGCACGGCCAATCCTTCCGTGGGTACTGCGTGCGCGCTGTTGTTTGCAGCATCGCTGGGTGAAGTGCGCACGAACTATTACACGTCAAGCTGCCTCAATAATCTGATACTGATGAACGACCTCGGCGTCCTTCTGGATAATAGTGGTGCACGCGCACCGTCACCCCAGCGCGATCCGCTGCGGCGACTCATCGGTTTGTGGATTCGCAGTTGCGAAGTCGCCTCGCCCATGCAGCGCTTGAGCCTGGCGGCCCGATTCGACTTGCCGGAAGGCCTTGATGCAGCCCTGGAAATGATCCATGGGCGGATCGGCGGCAGGCAGATGCAGTACGCCATCTTCTATGTGGCGAAGACCGGCGACTCCGACCAGATCGCTCTGCTGGAGGAGCTTCTCAAGGACGAAACCGAACTCGACTCGCGCCGCTACGGCGACAACATCGTCTATTCGACCCGCGTGCAGGACGTTGCCTTGGTGGCGATCCTGCATCTGACGGGTCAGAATCCGGTCGAGTACGGCTTCGACAAGCTGCGGGAGAACAGCCAGTTTCTCTATCAGCCCGATTCAGCCGGCTTCGAAAGCGACGACGCCCGCCGGGAGGCTCTACGAAGCTGGTGGCGCTGGCGGGCGGACAACCTCCGCGAAGTCTTCCCGCCCCCCGTCCAGGCGCTCGAAGGCGTCGTGCTGTAGCGGCATTGAGGATTTGGGATTCAGGATTTGGTGATTGAGGGAACGAACTGGGTTCGTTTTCTGAGAATCCACAATGCCAAATGACCAATCCTCTCTCCAGGATGCGGTTCCTTCCCCGATCGCTGTCGCGTTCGCTAAACTCAAGCCACGCTCCACCCTCGTCCCTCGACTCTCGACCGGCCATGATCGACATTCTGCTCCTCGCCGTCATCGCAGCCGTCACATGGTGCGTGGCAAGTGAAGGCGCGTGGGGGTCGGCACTGTCTTTTCTCTCGGTGTTGATCGCGGGCCTGTTGGCCATGAACTACTTCGAGGGAATGGCGGAGTTTCTGCAAGCGACAGTCGGCTCGTCACAAGAGTGGAGCATGCGCTGGGACGTAGTCGCATTGCTGGGCCTGTTTGCCGGACTGACGTTCGGACTGCGCACGCTCACCGATCACATCATGCCGACATTCGTGCAAGTGCATCCGATCGCGTTCAACGTCTCGCGCTGGGCGTTCGGAGTGATGACCGGCTACCTGACCGCGGCCATCCTGCTGACGGCACTCCACGTATCGCCCCTGCCGAGAAACTTCTGGGGCTTCACGCCCGAACGCAACAATCTGCTCGATGCATCGGCCCCCGACCGGCAATGGCTCGCTTATACGCAGTACGTTTCGGAACACGTTTTGAGGAAAGGTCAGTTCGGCCCGATCTTCGACGGCGACCAGTTTGATGCGATCTCCAATCGTCCCACGACACCACGCGCAATCTGGTCTTCGTTCCCGATGCGGTATGCGATGCGGCGGCAGAACTATGAGGCGTACACGCCACAGGCGGCTGCAGCTCCCACGGGCGGGCAAGCTCGCCCTCAACAGCCAACAGGTCCTGCGCCGGTGGGCGACCAGCCGGTTGAAGGCGTGTTCTGAGGCGTTCTCGCTCATCTAAGTAGTCCCGCAGAAGAACTTCTGCGGAATTGGGTTTGAGGGTAAACTCCCTGCGGTTGAATGGCCTAGAACTATCGCAAGGAGGCGATCATGGCGGCATGAAAGTTGTCCGGGAAGGAATGGGCTGTGCTCGACGAGTTGCGGTTCTCGACGAGCGACGCGGCGGTGTTTCGCAACGCCACGATGATCTTGATGAGTGGAGTGGGACGCTCGAAACCGTCGATTGCCCACGATCTGGGGTGCAGCATCGGGACGGTGGACAACGTCCGCAAACACTACCGGCATGCGGAGCATTCGACTGCGGACGGCAACGTGTCGACGCCGAGTTCCAACTGGCTGTGGCAATGTGGACAGCGAATGCGCATCTCAGCCCCGAAGCGTGCAAACACATACTGGGATCAGTGGCAATAGTATCCCGAATGGTGGCACCGAATTCCACGCAGGGAAGAATCGACGTATCGCCAGAATCTACAGGTGCATCATTCTGAAGGAAGGTCGGCGGCGTGTAACTGGGGCGAGGTACACAGTTTCCATATGCTCCGCGATGACGGCCCCAGCTCTTCCATTCGCGCTGCTGGGGCCGTCGCGCATAACTTAGTGGTTACAAATTGCCGTCCTTCGAATCCGGTGGCATTCTGCTCCAGACACAAGACTCGCAATGCCGAAACGCCGACCGCAACGGCATTCGAACCTGCTCCGGTGCGACACCTCGACTCAAGCAACGTGCGTCGGTGTCCGACACTGCGGGCGATGTGACCGGAGTACGCTGGCACGTCCGGGCTCGATAGACGATTGAAGTGTTGGCGGCTCGCGATTCGTATGCAGGTAACAGGCCCGCACTTGCAATGTTTACGAGTCGCCGTTTTTCATCCCGCCCGCACTCGTAGTGTCTGAACAGCCCGTCCAAGCTCGCTGGCCGGCGGCTCAGACGAGTTCGGGCATCGGTTCGGCATTCTCTTCCACGAGGTACTGCGGGCGGCCGTTCAGGTCGGTGATGGTGGTCTGGCTCACGTCCACTCCCAAATGGTGGAACAGAGTCGTGTAGACTTCGCCAAACGTCACGGGACGCGCAACGGCTTCTCCGGCAATGCGGTCCGTGGCTCCGATTATCTGGCCATGGTGCATTCCACCGCCGGCGAGTAGAGCGCAGTTGACCTGCGGCCAATGATCGCGGCCGACTTGGTCACTGATTTTCGGCGTACGGCCGAACTCTCCCCAAATGACGACCGCGCAGTCGTCCGCCAGGCCACGCAGGTGCAAGTCTTCCACCAACGCACTCACGCACTGGTCAAAGATCGGGAAGTCTTCCTTCTCGCGGTTAAAGATCGTGTTGTACGATCCGCCGTGCCAGTCCCACTTGCTGTAATTCAGTGTGACGACGCGGACACCCGCCTCGATGAGGCGTCGTGCGAGCAGCAGGCTCTGCGGCACGCGCGGAGCGCCGTTGTCGTCGATAAACACCTGGGAGTCGCCCGTGCCGTACCGCTCAATCGTACGCGGGTCCTCTTGAGAAAGATCGAGTGCATCCGCCAGGCGCGACGAAGTAAGCAATCCCATCACCTGCTCGGTGAACGCGTCCATGCCGGTCATCATGGTTGTCGTATCGACGTCGCGACGCAGCCGGTCGAGGCTGTTCAGCAGCGACTCACGATCGGCCAGCCGTTCGAGCGTGACCCCATTCAGCACCATGTCTTGCCGCGTCGGGCCCATGGGACGAAACGGCGAATGAGCCGCCCCCAGGAATCCCGGCCCTGGCTCGTTGTATGGTCCGTGGGTACAGGGGTAGCACAGGCTGACGAACGGTGGGGCTGTCGGATCAAATGCCCCCTGCACTTTGGACACCATTGAACCAAACTGCGGCCATCCACCGGAGGGAGTCGGGTTCAGCGGATGGTGTCCGTTAAAGACCTGGATCGCGTCATGATCGGCCTGGTTGCCGACCAGTGAACGGATAATGGTCAGCTTGTCGGCCATCGCCGCCAGTCGCGGGAATGCCTCGCAGATTTCCATGCCGGGCACGTTGGTTGCAATCGGCTGCCACGGTCCAGCCACTTCGCGGGGGGCCTCCGGTTTCAGGTCAAACATGTCCTGATGCGGCGGCCCGCCGACCAAGTAGATCATGATGACCGACTTGGGTGAGTTACGCAGGCCAGCGTCCGATTCGGCTCTCAGGATGGCAGGCAGCGACCAGCCTCCCGCTGTGCCCATGGCCGCCAGCGTACCCATCTGCAGGAGATTCCTGCGGGAAAGCCCGTCGCAGAACGTCGCACGAGAGTGGGTGCATCCTGATAGAGTCAGCATGGCGGTGGATCCGGTTGGTATGCCAAAGTGCCTCTTGAACACGTCGAGTTGTCGATGCTAACTCGTATCAAGTTTTCGGCATATGTGCCAGCCCTCTTGGTGAAGTCTCAGGGCCGGTCAGTTTGTGAAGTGGGGTAAACTGTAACGCCTCGCCTTTTCGACGTAAGTCCTTGGCTCACCGCCAAAGCCGCTGAGATTCAGCCAACGTACTCTCACACCAATGTGACGAACTAGCCGGCCCTGGTGAAGTCTGGTGCGAAATCTCGATCCAAACCGATCAACGCCCAGGCTTGCACTGTTTGCAGGGTCAGGCGTCAACGATGGCCGTCCCGTACATACAAGACTGCACGCAATCGATCCATGAGTTCTCGATGCCCGAATGAACTTTTGGAACTTCAACAACGCATTTCGAGTGAGCCGGTTTGCGGCTGGTCACCGAGAGCGAATCACGTAGCTTTCCCAATGCGCCACCGGAAAACTCGTCGCGCCGGGACTTGCTAACATGGCGCTACGAGATCGCAACCTACGGCATGATCGTTGTCAGATTGAGGCGAACACCCTTATGAAACCCGGACCCATCCTGCTCCGGTGCGACACACCGAGGTCGATGTGACGTCGATGTGACCGGAGCGTGTTCGAACCTCGGGACTCCACGCTCCGGTGGGATACTGGAGGAACTCAGACGTGGAAGATTGCCTCATCGGTGTCGCGGAGGATACCTTGTTGATACACCGCTGGCGCTGGGCCCGCAGGGCTCGACACGGGCCATCTGGTGCGATCTGACGCCATTGCTGAGTCGTCGCCCGCAGACTCAGCGCAGTCTGCCGAAGATCTCTGGCAGTGAACCTCGACGGCCTTTATGCAGCCGTTCGGAAAAAAGAGAGCTCAGTTAACAGGTTTTCTCTCCACCCGTTAACTCGCCACTTTCACCAGGCGCAGGGTTGCTGACTTGAAGTCCCTCATCCGCCAAACGACTCGGAAACTTTAAAGCAGTGGTGCTTCAGCAGGTTGCGGCGGACGGGTTCTCCAAATGTCGCGCCTTTTTGTTCCGATACTGGTTTCGTACCGGGAGGGTCACAACTAGGTTGTGTGGACATTCATCTTTGACGAAATCAGTGTCTGTGTTATGACGGTGCCGTCACAGCTTGCTCAAGGAGGAGCGAAACTATGCGTCGGCGGCACGAGTTGACGGACGAA
>JANNSB010000012.1:0-7657 GCA_031402175.1 Planctomycetaceae bacterium | reverse complement strand
CCCGACGAAATGGGTTCATCGGAATACCGCGCGCTCTGCGACTGCCTGCAGTCGGGACTGGAGGACTGTCCCGCGGAAGAACGGACGGAGTTGGCCGCCGCGATGCTGGAGGAGTTCGTTGAGCATGCGGCCGCGATGCTCAAGCAGCTCAGAGAGCGCACCAGCGAGCAACAGGCAGGGGCGGTGCCCCAGTCCGAATTGGCTGCCGACAGAATTCCGGTCGATGCCGCGCGAGTGATCGTCGCCTCGATTCGGGAGTACATGTTCCTGAAAGACGGCCGGTGGCAGTGGCGGGAACTTTCGGGGGCCGACTTCATCGAGTTCGTCACGCTGTTGCTGTCGCAACACAGGCTCGTGCCGGAGATACCCGAAGGCTGAGCAGTCGCCCGGTACTTGCGGTACCCGCGAGTCAATAAGGCAAAAGCAATGCCCGTGTATGTATGCTGATACTCGGGAAGTTCGCTTCGACGAACCTGTAGTGCTCGCATGAGGATCAACTGATGATTCGACATTCAATAAGCCTGGTTGTTGCTGTCACTCTGGCGTTGCCGCTTGCGGCAAGTGCCGGCGTCGGCGACCCGCAGATCCGCACGGACCATCCCTGGTATCCCGGGGAACTGGCCTGCTCCACGTTCGAACGCCTGTTCGCCACCCAGGCGGAATTATTCGAGCGCGTCGTCGGGCGCCTGCCGCAGTCAGACGAGGATCGAGCACTTGCCGCTTGGATGTGGCGCAACCTGCACTACGCCCATGGCGAGGCAGCGGGTGAAAACCTCTGGGGCGACGGCTTCCAGTCCGGAGATACCACCACTCGTGACTACTGGACCGGCATGTTCGCGCATGGATTCGGCCTATGTGGCACCACTCATGCCCAATGGACGGCCGAACTCAACGCGCTGCTGGGTCACGGACGCAGCCGCACCGTCGGTGTGGTCGGCCATAATGCCTGCGAAGTGTTCCTCACCGGCGGACCTTATGGAGACGGCCGTTGGGTTCTCCTGGACCACGATATCTCGACGGTTGTATTCGATGCGGCAGGTTCGCGGATGTTGTCCATTGAGGAGATCGCGCGCGACATGCGGCTGGCCGATCCGACATTCGAGCCGGAGCGGCAACACGGCTGGCCGCTGGGAGGACTGCACCCCGACGATCCACAAGCCTATGCCCAGTTCAATGTCGTGGAGCATCTGCCGGGATATGCGGGACCGCCTCCCATGGTCCATCTTCGCGCGGGCGAGACACTGCGCCGTTACTTTCAACCGGGTCTCGTCGACGGTGAGACGTTCGTGTTCTGGGGTCGCAACTATGGAACGGCCGATATTCCCGGTCCGGAACGAAGTCGAAGCTGGGTGAATCAGCCCGAGAGTTTCCGCAATTCCACGGAAGGCTCAGGTTACCGGGAAGGACAAGCCCGCTAAGGGTGCCGGGATCACGTCGGGCCACGATCCGCTTCCGTTTGCGATGCAACTTTAGTCGCAAGGTCTCGTAAACCGAATATCAGGGCGCACGCAAGCTAAGTAGAATCCAGACTTCCCAGTCACGTTAACCAGTTTTTCGCAGCTCCTGCTTACACTCGTCGGCATGAGCAACGATGCGCGAATCGAGCAATGCGGATGCGACGATGATGAGTAAGTACAAAATCGACTTCACCCCACGGAGTCTCTTGGCCATTCTCTTTGTCAGCGGCGCAGCCCTATTGATCGCCAACGCGCGGGCAAAGTCATCTCGCACGCTCGGTGAGCGACCGTGGCCTCCTGAGACTTGCATTGCGATTCTGCAAGACGCCGACCCTTTGAATCGCTCCTACGCCATCGACGACCTATTGCTGGCCCCAGAGGAGTCGATCGACTGTATTGTTCGACAAGCAGAGTCGGGGGATGAGCGTACGATAGAGGTCTGCATGGAGTTGCTGGTCGAATTCTGGTACGTCGAGGACCGTGACGTGTGGGCGAAGGCCATTGACGCACTCCTCGAATTGCGTGAGTCAGAGACTCAGGCGACGGCGGTCATGGCCCGACATTACCTGTTGAATCATCAGCGGCAGGTGGGCGAATGCTGCTGTGAGGCGCTCGAAGCGAAAGGGGCGGTCATCCACCGCTTCGCCCTCTTGTCTTCCAATGAGGAGCACTTGATTCCGGGGTCCGTTGTTTTGGGCCCCCGTTGGTGCGGCTCACTGGAGGACCTGGCCTGGATCCGCCGGCTCCCCCACTCAATACGACTTTATCTGGTCGACGGCGATGAACTTGGTCCGGCCGGCTCCGACTATCTGCGGGAAGTGCGCCCCGACCTCGTGATTCGGCGAAGAGGGCCTGCGTGCCTGGGAGTGACGTTTCGCGGTGGATTGCACATCCGCTTAATCACGCCGGAGTCACCCGCCGACCTCGCCGGAATCGAGGCATCCTCTCGATTAGTCGCTCTGAATGGTCAGGTAGTACGAGACTTCGAGCATCTGCTGGACCTAATGATCGAGTGCACGCCCGGGCAAGAGGTGCAATTGACGATTTATCAACACGGGCAATTTCGCGAGGTGCCGCTGCGGCTCGGTTCCGATGTTGAGACGGGCGTTTGCGAATGCGTGAATGAACCCGTCGAGACGACACGCGGCCCACACCAGGATCAAGCGCAACCGACACCCAGGCCGTCGGGAGAGAATTGAAATCGGCGGTCAGCCCGGTCGTCCGCGTCCCTAACATCGGCACCTGGAATCGAGCGGCTCGTGGTCAAGGTAGTAGGTGAGGCCAGTCTCTGGATCTTGAATTCCCTGCAGCCCGGCTTCATCAAGGTCGGCTCTGATCAGCCTGCGCCGCGACGTTGCCAATGCGAGAAACTCGTCAAGGGGCAAAAAGCGGCAGTCCGCCTCCTCCCGCAGCCACATGTGCCGTTCGGAAAGATGAAACGTTATAGTGCCCACTCAATCCCACTCGTTTGAGAATATCGAACAACGAACGATTCCAGCAGCAGTAACCCGCAAGATGTTCAATGGAAGAATCAAGGGAGATTGCATTTAGAGGTGACACGCTATTCACCGCCGTGCATAGGGACAAGTCCCGCGATGTCTGTTGGATTGTTAATTCCGATTCGCCTCGCAATGTGAAGAAGCGCAGGCCGTGGGTGGCGAGATTGCCGTCTCCACTCGTTTTCAACATTCAGCGGTGCGGATTCGCAGGCTGTGGTGCCAATCGGGAATTGCCGGCAGGTGAGCACGCCGAGGAGCTTGCTTGTGGAGCCACGCGAACTTATCGGCGGTTCACGCAAAGTTCATGCTGACTCTGCCGCGTATTCAGAGACTCTCGTCAGAGTTCTCTTGAGATCGCTCAGACATCGACGTCTGAGGCAACTCGTTACCCGCGCACTTTCAACTCAAGATGTGGAGCAGTCATGAGGAGCGGCGAACTCACTGGCACTTTTCGATTTCTCCTCACTGGCATCGTGCTAACCGCCTTGGGAATCATGGCCGTCGCCACTCCGGCGGTGGCTGGGACGGCTGCTGTTTATGTGATTGGCGGCATGTTGGTGATCGCGGGGGTGTGCCAGATCGTTTCCGCTTGGCGCGCGCAAGGATGGTCCGACAAGGTGATCCCGGCCGTTATCGGCGTAATCACTATTCTTGCGGGGGCGGGGGCGTTGGCGCATCCCTACCTGGGACTGACGTATCTGGCGATCACGTTGGCGATATTCTTCGCGGTCGAGGGGATTTGGAAGATGTTCGCGGCATTTTCGTATCGCCCGGCGCAAGGCTGGATTGCGATTCTTGCCAGCGGTGCCTGCGCCGTCATTTTGGCAATAATGATCTGGCGTCAATGGCCGCTATCAGGCCTTTGGGCAGTGGGGGTGTTTGTGGGCATCGATCTCCTTGTCTCTGGCTTGTCATTCATCGTGCTCGCCGTGACGATCCGGAAACTCAAACTCAGATTCCGCGATGCGATCGAGGGAAGGTTACAGGCGGCACCTCCCTTGCAGCTTTGAACCCATGGGCGAGTTGGGAACGGACCTGCCACGAAGCGTACTTGGTGTCATGGAGAGGTGAGATGCCTGACAATGAAGTTAGCTTTGGACAATTCCAGGGCATGCGAATTCCCGAGATTAATCGGTTTCGAGCCTTTGTCGTAAAGGCTCCGCAAGGATGGTGTGACCTGCGGTTTTCGTCGGCACCGAACTCGACAAGCCGTCCAATGGTCGTCGTGTGCGACGACGTTGTGGACGGCCATCTGGCGAGGGAGCGAATTCTCAATATCAGAAACGTTCCGGAGGAGCACCGTTTTGATTTTCGGTGGTTTCGGGAGTCCGGTTGAGGGAGGAGTGTAGGGAGTCGGATAATCGTGGCTCGCACGAAACCTCTTGTCGCCGTCAACGATCGGGATGAAGTCGACGACTGAGTGTCGGACCGCAATAGACTTCGAACGGATTCAGTTCGACGATACCGTCGCGGTATCTGTCCTGGTCATCCCTTTCGACTACTCTGAATCCCGGGTTCAAGTATCCATCACCGTTGAGATCAGTAAGCGCTTTCACGCTCCCGTCGGCCATCATGATGTTGCAGGATCGCCGGCTTCCCGCATGCGCGGCGAACCAGCCCCGCGTATCCTGCAACCATAGCCTGCCGTCGGAACCTGCATCACCGTCGCTACTAGAATCAGGTAGTGCGTCATCCTCCCATGCCACGATGCCTGTCGTTGAATTCAAGAGAGTGCCTGGTTGAAGAAGTGTGACATTGCTGGTCTCTGCGTCCCAATAGGCGGGTCCATCGTTGAACGTCTGTCCCAGTGACTCGCCGATTCTCGGATATCCAGGAATAGCGCGATCGAATGTTGCGCCGCCGATTCGCGGACCCGCGCATCCCAGGATAGGAATGTTGCCTGCAGGCAACGGTGAACTCTCAATCGCGTCAATGTCCAACGGACCAAATGCGCCTCCAAGACTCGTGGCAGGCCAATCCTGAACTGCGTGCATGTCGCCTCCTTGCATGTCGGTGAGAATCTTCGTCCGCACCAGAAACCAACTGGAACAATAGTTCGTGCCGTACCCGAGGTTTAGGAATTCTGCGATTTGGTCGGCCCTCTCCGCGGAGTCTGGCAATGTGAATGCGAGTCCCTCATCGGCATTGCAGCGATCCTCGGTGAACCTGCTGACGAGATTCGGTGGTAGTCCGCCCGAGTCCGTTCCAGCCGCCATCAAGAGATCATTTAAGGTCTCTACACCCTGAAGGCCATTTTCAGTGCATTGCATCGTTTGCACTGAGGCAGCGCCGATGTGGAGCAGATCCGCCGGCCAGCCATACTTGGATGGACAACCGTCTCGCCGCCAATCGTAAGCGCCGCTGCACAATCGATGCCTGGGATCCGATTCGGCAAACACATGCATCCCAATCCCGATTTGTCGCAGGTTGTTCTTGCATTGAGCGATGCGAGACGCTTTGCGTGAAGTACTGAGTGCAGGTGCCAAATAGATGGCGAACAGTGCTCCGATTGCAAGCAGAACGACAACTTCGAGGATCGTAAAACCCTGCGGATGTTTCACGAACTGGCGACGTCGTGTAAGGCGCATCGGACATCCTTTCCATTCGTCCAGGCAGTAACCGATTCGAATTTTGCGGTTCTCCGCAAACAACAAGGCTACGCGTCAGACATGAAGATCGTGTAAAGGCGGAATCGACTTACAACACCTTGTTGCCAGCGATCTCGCGCGAGCGATAAATCGAGATGACGGCGTAGGTGCAGCCGATGGCGACGCTCACGATCAGCAGCGCTACTTCAATTTTTGAGATTCCAGACCGGGCATGATGGGGCGGTGCCGATTGAGACACATGCATGTTTGCCTCCGGAAATTTGCCGCCAAGATGCAGCCAATTCCGGGAATTGTTTCCCACTTGAGTTAAGAATCTGGAAAGACTACATGAAGCTGAGCTACCGCCATGACCGCCCGTCACCTTCAGCGGCCGAACACTGTGCGGGCTTCGGGCCTGCAGTCGAATGACTCAACTCGAAAGTCGATCTCGCTGGAACGAGCAGTTGCGCGCCGCAGTGCCGCAGGTGTTGACCGGGATCCGCGTCATATTGGGGGCGGCCGCGATTATCACAGCCTTGCACGGCCAGCACTTCACGGCTGCGGCACTGATCACTTTCGGCGCTGTGACCGATGTCCTCGATGGATTCCTGGCCCGCCGTCTTGGCGTTTCCAGCGCGTTCGGAGCGATGTTCGACGTCTTCTCCGATTATCTCTGCTTCATTGTGGCCCCCTGGATGCTCGTGCGATTACTTGTCGCCGCCGATGCGAATCTGTGGCTCGAGATCTTGATCGGACTTCCGCTGCTGACCGGCGCGATTCGCTATGCGCGCATCAGCCTGTTAATGATCAACCGGACCAGCGTCACCGAGTTGCCGGGCCTCCCCACCGTGTTCTTTGCGTTTCTGCCCGTGGCGGTCGTGTTTCTCGATGCTGGACAGCATCTCACGGATTGGCGGCCCGCTGCCACACTGGTCTTTCTCGCAGTCATTCTCTCTCTGTTGATGCTTGCGCCAGTGCGATATCCGAAGCTCACCCGGTTCAAGAGGTGGGTGCCGCTAGCGACTCCCAACAGGAGGCGGTGGGAACCAGAAACAGACTGCTTGGCCATGGTCATTCTCGCGCTGCACTCAATGGCCTGCCGTCCGCAGCGAATCGACGTTCGACCTCCGCAAACGCGTCTCCCAGAGTCGTACCATTGGATACGGCTCCATCACGCAGGAGATCCCGGTTGAGGGCCGTGGCCGCAATCAGGAGTTGTTTCTCGATCTGAGAATCCGCCGACTCGCGGTACCGCTTGATGATCTCGAGCACCTCATTCTGTGCCTCCGCTGCGAAATCTCGTAGCTCCGGAGTGCTGGGCTGGCTCTGCCTGAGTACTTTCAGTTCCCGGGCGATTTCCCGCATCCGCGCATAGTCACGTTCATCCTGGGGAGCACGGAGCATCACCATCATCAGCCAAGTTGAAAGGGCGATTGCGGTCACGGCAATTGCCGCGATGCCGACTCGCGAGAGCATCCTTGCGCGGGACCGCACGAAATAGTAGGTGCCGGACATCGGGCTGCCGGTAACGCCGCTCAGGGCTGACGCCGCCGATCGATAGATGCCTGGCAATTCGGGGAGGCCCAGTCCCTGCAATGCGACCTGCACATCCTCGGAAGGACTGCAGATGACGACCTGGCCTCCCGGTTGCATGCCGGTCTGCAGCCGCTTCAACTGCTCAATCGTGTCGGGACTGAAGTAGTTGGACTCACTCAGGTCAATAACGAGGTTGCGGAGGCTTTCACGCTGCTTGATCGTCCGTCGAAGCGCGGCCAACTCGCGATTGAAGACCGGTTCCGAGTAACCGACCACATCCCCCTTGGGAACAATGATCAGTGTGTCTCTCACAATGTCGAAGCGGAGCATGGCTCCCTGGGATGCGGTTCCGGCCATAGACATTCCGCTGATTCGAGAGGTCAGGCTGACGATGCGCAGCGCCTTACACGGCGCGAGCCACCCAGTATCCGAGAGTTCCGTTAAGCGATGATGAAGACACGGACAAACAGTTGGGCGCACTTGGCGGTACAGTGTTAACTTGGCGTCATGTCATTCGAAATTAGAGGTATGCACTTGACTCAACCGCCCCCCGGATGTTGTGGTTGTCGGAGTTTTC
>JANNSB010000011.1:0-8125 GCA_031402175.1 Planctomycetaceae bacterium | reverse complement strand
GCCACGCTGCGCGGGGAAACGGGCGCCTGGTCGAACGATGTCAACGCCACGCAGCGCGGCGTCGACTGGCAAATGAAGATCGACGACGCCCGCACCAAACTAAAATCGGTCTATCCGACAATTAAGCTGTGACACAGCACTAGCCCTCGACTTTCGCTATCACGAAGCGCATAGTAGAGGTCCGCTTGAATGTGCACGGGCTCGACTGGAGGCGACCATGACCAATCCGATCGAAGACGTTTTGAACCTGGAAAGCGCGACCGCCGAGGAACTTGGCCGGCTGATCGCCAGTCAGCCGCAGACGGTGGAAGAATCTCCGAAATTCACTCAGGGAACCCGTCGCGCGAAGCCCGAAGAACGCGAACTGCACTCGCACAGCTTCGAATTGCCGAGCGACGAGCAGCATCCGAAGTAGCGGCGGCTGTCCCCAGCCGAGGCAGGGCAAGTACGCGTGACCGATTGACGGCGGCTACCGCAAAGAGGTTGACGACGTCACCATTGCCCTTGTTCGTAGTTGCAACGAACTTTCGCTCGGCGATTTTTGTTCGCCACGTCTTTTCACCGTATAGTGCGTTGTTCTCCGTGCTCCGCGTCTGGGGACAGACGCGGCTACATCGGCGGCTGTCCCCAGCCGCCGGGACCAGAGGAGTGGACGCGCCACTTCCCGCGACGAGATGTGGCGAAATAGTCCCTCTGTTGCAACTCGCCGATCGGATGACGCGTAATCGCGTTGCTTCCGCGTCTGGGGACAGATGCGCCTACTGCCCGATGCCGAGCTTCACTTCCACTGCCTGGCTGAGGGTCTCGCGCACCAGTTCGATCGGAATGCGGTCGTAGACTCCGGCAAAGAAGCCTTCGACGATCATGTGCATCGCTTCGTAGCGCGACATGGCCCGGCACATCGCGTAGAAGACTTGTTCTTCATCGACACGGCCGGCGGTGGCCCCGTGAGTGCAGCGGACATCGTCGGCTTCGATCTCCAGACCGGGGATGGCATCGACGCGGGCGTCCGGGCTCAGCATCAGTGCATCATTCCGCTGATAGCCGTCGGTCTTCTGAGCGGCCTTGTCGACCTTGATCATCCCCCGCCAGATGACGCGTGATTCATCCCGGCAAACTTCTTTGTACAGCAGGTCGCTGCGCGTGTCGGGAGCATGGTGCGTCTGCTGCGTATAGAACGAGAGCAACTGCCGGGCCGTCGCGAACGTGACGCCATTGACTTCGGCTGATGCTCCGCGCCCATCAAGGTGCACATCCTGATGAATGTGAGCCAATCTTGCTCCGAGCGCCCCGACCGTCCACTGCAGCATAGCGTCGCGTCCCACGCGGCCGGACTGATGGGCGAAGTGCCGCACTTTGCCGTTCCAGTTCTGCAGTTGCACATACCGCAAGCGAGCGCCGGAGCCGACAATCAGTTCGACCGCGCCGACATGCAAGCCGTCTGCGTCCGGACTTGAAGAAGATGTCTCTTCGAGCAGCGTGGCCGATGCGCCGTCTTCGAGGATGATCAGCGTATGACTGAAGTCGGCAGCCCCGTCGGATTGCAGACCGATGAGACTGTAGAGCGGGGCCTTGATTTCGACGTTTCTCGGCACATAGAGCACCGTGCCGCCCGTCCAACTGGCTGCATGCCAGGCCGAGAAGCGATCGCGATCGACCTGCATTGCTTTCAGGAAATGCGGCTCGAGCAGCTCACGATGCGCGGGCAACAGTGCCGCGAGATCGCCAAGCAGGACGCCTTGTTTCGCCAGTTCGTCGCTCAATTGCGAGGCCACGCAGCGACCGTCGACATGTGCCACCGAGCCCGCGAACTCGGCCCGGTCCTGCATCAGTGTCGAGAACGACGCGGCCGCGCCGGTGGCATCATGAACGAGATGAAACTTCTCTGGCCGAAACGTCCGCAGGTCGAGCCGTTTGTATTCCTCGGGGTCGAGCGGCGACGACAGCTTCGCCGCGTACTCGTCGAACGCAGCCCTGCGGTGGGAACGAACCCACTCGGGCTCGCTGCGTTGAGGAACAGTCTGTTCGAAGAGTGCTGGCAATGGTCTAGGGACGAGGGTCTCGGGAAAGAATTTGGAAATGAAAAGACGAAAGGACGACGTTGCGAGGGGCGGTCGTCCACGACTGCCACCTCAATTCGCGATTCGCTGCCTCTCACGACCAGAACTTGTCGCCGTGCATGTTGATCGGCGGGTGGGTCTCGACTTTACAGTCTCCCTCGACTCGGGTCTGACATGCAAGTCGCAGCGACTTTTCGTTTCCCAGGCGCGCGAAAAAGGTCAGCGGGCCGAGCAAGAGTCGCAGTTTCTCGAACAGGCCCTGCTTACTGACTTTCTCGTTGCCGTCGACAATCTTCACGCGACAACTGGCGCATTGTCCCAAACCTCGGCAGTTCAGGTAGCGGTGCGGTCCGCTGTAAAGTTCGATGCCGTTCTTCAGGGCCTCTTTGCGCAGGTTGGCCCCTGCCGGTACTTCGATTTCCCGCTTCTCGTTGACAAATGTCACTTTTGACATGACGTCCTCACGTCGGAATGACCCGTTCAGCCTGGCTGAAGGGAGGGATGCTGCGGCTGCAAGTATATCCGCGGCGCAAACGTTTGGTACGAAACGCTAATATGACCGAGGGGGCAGTCTCAGATGTGAGAGGGTTTGCAACAGATCGTGCGTCGGCTGCTCCTGGACAAGTCAAGGTGACGCGGCGACAAGGGGACACGGAGCCCATTGTCACTTACCCCTTGTCTCCTGGTCAGCGGCAGGTGCGTACACCAATTCTGTATGGCAGTTGAGGCTTGTCCCAGCGATCGATAGGCTGAACATTCACCGTTGGGCCGCACGGAATGGTCCAACACTTTCGCATTCTCATTCGTCAATAAGTCATGGATGCACCCACTGCGGGGCAGGCGCCGCCGTCAACTTCATTTTCCAAGCGTCAACGGCGAGTCCTTGGCTCGTTGATTGAGAAAGCGTTCACCACGCCGGAGTACTACCCGCTTACTCTCAAGGCGTTGACGACGGCCTGCAATCAAAAGTCGAACCGGGATCCCGTCACGAATTTCACCGAGGAAGAGGTCCAGGAGATCGCTGACGAGTTGCGGGAGAACGGCCTCGTCGCGGTCGTGCATACGGAGACTGGCCGCACCGAACGCTACCGCCACTACCTGCGCAAGCGCTACGACATGACCGAGGCCGGCCTGGCGATCTTCGGTGAGCTGTTGCTGCGCGGACGACAGCAACTTGGCGAACTGCGCACTCGGGCCAGTCGCATGGTGCCGATCGATTCGCTCGAAGTCCTGCGGAACGAGCTGACCACACTGATGCAGTCCGGCCATGTCCGCGCCAGCGGGCCGCTGGACCGCCGGGGAATCGAAGTCGATCACGGATTCTACGAAGAGGGCGCTCCCGACTGGTCGGCACCCTCCAGTGACGATGCAGGGGATGGCGAGACGGCCGCACGCACTCCCCGCGGGGGCGATGTCGCTCGCTTGACTGAAGAGGTCGCCAGTCTGCAGCAGCGTCTGGAAGAAGTCGAATCCCGGCTGAGCGCGCTCGAAAGGCAATTGGGGAACTGAACTCCGTCGCCACCACAGGCACTCCGAGAAAGGGCAACATGAGGCGTCTGCAAACACCGGCCCTGGCCGTTCTTGGAATCATCGCCTGCGCCGATGCCGGGCGCGCTCACGAACTCATCACGACGCCGGTCCTGCTGCAATCGCAGTGCGTCGCACAGCCACTCGGCTTCGAGTCGATGGGCGATGCAGCAACGCCTCGATCGGGCACGATGAGTTTCGATCGCAGCACCGAGGTCGAACTCCTCTTCGAGAACATCCACCGGTTGCTGGCTCAGGGGGATCACGCCAGCGCCGTGCCGTTGTTGCAAGAGGCCCTCGATGTCGTGGTGCATGACAAAATCCTCGAAAGTGAGACTTACAGGCACCCCTGGTTCTACGCGACAAACCTGATGCGAGCGTTCCCGCCGGAGGGACAGGTGCTGATCGAGCGGTTCGCGGGAGCCAGAGCGAACGCTTCACTGGAGCGCTCGTGGCGGGAGCACGACCTACAGGCGATCGAGCGGATCGCCATTCAATTCCGCTACACGCAGGCCGGCCGCGAAGCCCTTCGGCTGCTGGCGGGATGCGCTATGGACGATGGCGATTTCCATGACGCAGCGGCCTGGTATGCCCGGCTGTTCGAGGAAGAACATGATCCTTTGCAGGCGGCGGCACAGGATCCAGGAAACTTGCTCAACTGGCTGATGTGCGAAGCGCACCTGGGAAACACCGCGGGTATCTCTCGCATCTGGCAGCGCTATCAGCCGGCAGTCGCGACAAAACTGATTCTCGCGCACGGCGAATCGATATCGATGCAGAGCTGGCTGACGGATCAAGGTCTGTTGCCGTCGATTCTCCCGCGGGGCGACGCGGTGAATTCCGAACTGACATCGCTGATACCGGCGGGCGATGCGGTATGGTCGACTTCAACGGAAGACGTCGACGAACTGCGACAAGACTCGCGGCCGGTCCTCGAACTTCTGGGCGACTACGATCTTTCAGCCATGCATTCCTCATGTGCGCAGATCGTGGGAGATCGCGTGCTGGTCTCATCAATCGGGGGGCTGACTTGCCTTGATCTCGCGACCGGGGAAGTCGCGTGGCGCAAGGATCTCGACGTTCCGACAACGACGGCTGACCCCCAGAGCGGCAACCTTACACTCACGCGCAGGTCGATGGGAGGGGGGCTGTACGATCAGTTCGCATGTGACGGCAGCACCGTCTACTACCTCGCCGAGGATCCCGAGATTCATTCGATGAACGAGGGAACGATTCGCCGTCGAAACCGGCTCGTGGCCTGCGATCTTGCGACAGGCGAGATTCGCTGGGAATTGATGGATGTGCGTATTGCGGGGGACCGCCGGGCGCGGGTGGTGAGCCAGTATTTCCTGAGTTCCCCTCTCGTCGATGGACGACGCCTATACATCCTGGGACAGGAGAGTTTCCAGGGAGAAGACTCGGTGTACCTGTTGATATTGGATGCCAACACCAGCGAATTGATTTCGTCGATCGAGTTAGGGCTAACGCCTCGGGCACTGGCCAGGGATCTGCATCGCCAGGAGTTCGGCGGACGCATCGCGCTCCAGGGTGAACTCGTGATCTGCGCCACGGGTTGGGGGAGCGTGATGGGTGTCGATCCCGCCGCAAGTGCAGTGCGCTGGGCCCACACCTTTCCCCGACTCAATGTGCATGCCGAACAGAGCGCGAATTTCTATTCTGGTTACAGCGCGCCTTCCGGGATCGGATGGGAATGGTGGCGCGGCTGGAGAGGCGTGACCCTCGACGCCGTCGGCGAACTGACGGTCTTTGCCAGCCCCGAAACCGATCGGCTGATCGTCTACGACTACCGCTGCGGCGAGATCGCGTGGGAACATCCGCGAGGCTTCGGACGCTACGTCGCTGCCGTTCTTTCCGACCGCGTGCTCGTGGCGAGTACCAATGGCATCGAGGCCTTCGAACTGGCCACCGGATATCCCATTTGGAATGTCGAAACGCCTCCCATTGTCGGAAAGGGCTTTACCGTGGGCGGCATTCATGTGGTTCCCGTCGGCGACAATGGCTGCGTGGCCGTCGATGTGGTCGACGGCCGGTTGTTGTTTCGATCCCGTGAGAAGCCACAGGTGCTGGCGCCTGCCGCCGTCGTGTATGAACCCGCCAGCCTCGTGCAAAATGGAGATGCTTTGCTCCGCGTGACGCGATCTGGCGTGACGCGGCTCCCGGCTCTCTCGCAAATCGTTTCCGAGATCGTGATGGGGGACGACGCCACGCCGGAGCAAATGCTGCAACAGGCCTTGCTCCACGAAGATCTCGGCGAGACGGACGAAGCCGATCGGATTCTGGAATCGCTCCTGCAAGGCGAGCCAGAGATCGCCGCGCTTGCTGAGCAGGCGCGGGCTGAACTGCTCATGCGGCAAGTCCTGCAAGGCTCTCGACTCTCGGCGGAGCAGGAAGCGTTCCTGCGAGAATCACCCTTCGGCAAGGATTACATGCCGCTGTTGCTGTACCGGCGGCTCTCAGCATTGTCGTCCGGCGATGGCGAGGCCGCTGCAATCACGTTGACTGGCGCCGATGCCACTGCGCTGGCGAACGACATTCTGACATTGATGGCCGACGCGCCCGAACGAGAGTTCTTCCATGCTCCTCACGGCCGGCGAGTGCGACTGGATCGTTACCTGCAGGGAGCGATCTTCACGCTGCTGGAGCAAGTCGAGGAGTCATCACGCGACGAACTGGAACAGCACTTCGCCGTTGCGCTCAGGAATCAGTTCGATTCGGCAGAAAACTCGCGAGAATTGTGGCATTGGATCGTTCGTTGCGATCGACTCCCGTGGGGGCAGGCACAGGCCGTGCAACCAGGCAGCATCGCGGGGCTGACGAGCAGCGAGCGGTTAGTGCGGGAGATGCTGCTGTGGGAGTTGTCGACTTCCGCCGATCCACTGGTCGCGGCGCAGGCGATTCTGCGACTGGCCGAGATGCCCTCGTCGCGTGTGGACGGCATTCCCGAACTGTTACTGCAGCGCATCTCGCCAGATCTGGAGCTGGCGCTCGGAGATGGACGTGTTGTCCGCGATATCATCCAAACCGCCGGTGACGAAACCGTTTGGCCGATGGCCGTCGAGCGCGCGAATGCTCCCTTCTGGCCTTCGGGACTTCCCGAAGTCACCGAGCGCTCTGGCCCCCTGGGTGTCGCTCTCGGTCGCACCGTCAGTGTCGCGCCGTCATTCCCGGCGCCGCTGGCCAGATTCAATGTCGAAGTTGTCCCGCCGGCGGGAGCGCCGAACATGCTTCGATTTGGCGGAGTCGTCAAGCCGTTCTGGTCCGCCGAAATCCCAAGTCTCCCCCGCTTGAAGGAATACGTTCCAAACCCGTATTCGTCCGACCAACCCGAATTGACACGCAGTTGGAACGTCGGCCCCGTCATCTACCTGCAAGTGGGAGCCGGTCTGGTCGCCTATCTCCCCTTCGACGATGAAGGGGAGGCAAAAGCATCCTTCGCCTGGCCTCGGCAGATGAATATTTCCTCCATCGGTAACGCCGACTTTCAGATCGCCGAAACGATGCTCAATCGGCGAAGCGGCGTCCGCGATACCGAAATGATTTACAACGACAGTTTCGGCTATCGCGTGGACATGTTCGGGCCATTTCAGTCCAACTTCTTCTGTACTCCCGAAACAGGCGATCTCGTGGTGCGTTCGTCGGCGACCGGTCGGGAACTATGGAGCATGCCGGTCACTTCCAGTAGCCGTTGGCTCGCCAACGACGAAGTCGTCGTCGTGTATGACGACCAAAGCTGGCAGTTCGCGGTGCATCGCGCGGTCGACGGGCAACTGCTCGCGACTCACGCGTTGCTGGCTCGTCCGCTCGACACGCTGCAGTCGGCGGGAACAACGCTGCTGCTGGAACTCCCGGTCGAGAACCCCGAGACCGACGCGATCAGTCAACTCGTCGCCTGGAATGCCCACGACGGACAAGTCGCCTGGAGCCGCCCGATCACTTCGACGATGCTGCCGTTCCTGATCGATCAGCAACTCGTCGGCGTTATCGACAGCGTGACCGAACAGATGGAACTGATCGACATCAATACCGGCAACGTCGTCTGCACGCACCTGCCCGATCAGCCGGATCAGGTGCAGAACGTCCACTGCATCGTCGATGCCGATCAGGTTATCGTGATTGTCACGCGCGCCGGCGGTCAAATCGAATCACCAATCTCGCGAGATCCAAGGGTCGTTCCAGTCAACGGTACGCTGCATGCCTTCGACCGGCACGGCATGTCTTGGATGTGGACCCGGCACGTCAAGGATATCGACATTCATCTCGACCAGCCGAACCATATCCCTTTGCTCGTCATGCACGAGAATGCGTACCTCATCGAAGATCCCTTCGCCTTCAGCGAATCTCCCACCATGCAGACGAAGCTGAGATTTGCCGTCATCGATCGCCACACTGGCCATATGCTGGTGGACGAAATGCTCGAGTATTCGCGAACCAGTCCGTTGGAAGTGAAGATCGATGTCGAAGTCGAGAATCGCACCGTGAATTTGCGGACCAACGCGGGGACCGGCTTCCGGTTCGAC
>JANNSB010000010.1:0-1530 GCA_031402175.1 Planctomycetaceae bacterium | reverse complement strand
CCCGCACGATCTGAGCCGCCTCGATCGGCAGGTTGCGGATGTAGGCATCATTGCGATCGACTCGCGACGCCAGCACCAGGCCGAGTCCTCGACGCAACCATGTCGGCAACGTGCTGCCGTCACGCGACAGAAAAGCGGCGGTCACATGCTCGACCAGGTTGATTCGCAGTGAAGGTGCCGCTTCGCTGGAGGTGTCACCCACGTCTTCCAGTGCAAGGTAGGCGTCTTCATAGTTTGCCGAGACCAGCGAATGCCCGGTCATTTCCTCCGGAGGCTCACGGGTGTCGACCATGCGATTGAATTCGTCGTATCCGAATCGATCCTTGAAGACGAAGATCGACAACCTTCCGCGCCAGAGAGGCTCATCCCCCGCATCGAACAGTTGCCGAAGATTGCGGGCATGCTCGCCGGCCCAGGTCTCGACTTCGCGAAGGCGCGTCTGAGGCACATCCCCCATGATCAGGAAGTCCGGCGTCTCGATGTAGGCGAACTGCTCTGCATTGGGCAACGTCCGCTGCCACTGCGTGCGCGAGCGATCGAGACGGTATTCGTTCATCTGTTCGGGAGTCATTTCCGCGAACTGCTCGGCGGCGACGTCGTCTTCGGTGCGCACATATTCCCGCAGCGGGCGCTTCGGATCTTCGCCGTCGAAGGAGTTCCCTTCCTCGAACCATTTGCGCAAGTCGTCGTAGTTCTGCCGCGTGATTCGGGCCTGCCCCTGCGGCATACGCGGGTTTTCAAGTCCCCCGACGAGACGGAACAGCCGGCTCCCTTCGACGTTGCCGGGCAGGACGACGCGGCCGCTGTCGCCACCTTTCATCATGTCGTAGAAGCTGACGAGCGAGAGGCCGCCGCGCGGGTTGTTGCCCGAATGACATCCGACGCACAGGTTGGCCATGAAGGGCGCGATGTCTTCGGTGAATGAAACAGTCTCATCTCCCTCGGGTTCGGGGATGACGATCGAAGGATCATCCTCTTCCGCCATCGCGGCAGCGGCCAGGTCAGCGAGTGTGGTGGTTTCCTCTGCGCCGTCGTAGTTCGCACCTTCAGTGATCCAGTCGGACAGGGTCTGCAGTTCTTCTTGTGTCAATGGGTCTTGCCCGCGTGGCATACGCCGCTGCGCATTCTGTTCGGACACGCGAGCGAGAAGGAGGCTGTTGTTCGCATTGCCCGGAGCCAACAGCGGTCCCGTCACTCCGCCTTGTCGCCATCCGGCGAACGTGCTGAGATTGAGGTTGCCCCGCGGATTGTCGTTGCCGTGACAGCCGAGACATTTTTCGGCGATCAGCGGAGCCACCGCGCCGGAGAAGCTGACTCCCATGTCGGCATTGGCGGGCCGTCCCTCGGCACGGGCGCGCGCTGTTTCCAGCGCCGTTCGATTGCGAGTGAGCAGTGGCGAGATGCCGAGCATCGCCCGATCGGTGATTTCGACGCCGGCTGCCGTGGCGATCTCCTGGGCCTGCATCTCGACGCGGTCGAGCAGGGCCTCGGCATCATCGAACTCGTCGCGGCGGATCATGCCGTTCACGC
>JANNSB010000009.1:0-3048 GCA_031402175.1 Planctomycetaceae bacterium | reverse complement strand
GAGCAGCAGCACCCATGCACGATGAGCCCATTTCTGATTCGCGTCGACCAAGCAGTTGAACAACCGATCGTGCTCGATCCAGCCTATCCGAGTGGCCGGTATCGATGAGCGACTTGAACTTTATGCGGATTCAAGTACCTGGACCGCAAACCTCAGAGTCGAATCACGCGCCGCTCCGTTCTTCGAGTACGACTGCATCATTGATCCGGGCGTCCAGATCAATTCCGTCAGCGTGGAACGCGATGGTGCCGACCGATTACTCCGCTGGAGTCAGGAACAGAGTCGCCTGAAGATCTTCATCGAAGGGGATCAACCGGGAACTCACAATGTCCAGATTTCAGGGACATTCCAGACCTCGCCAAGGTCCGTCTTTCAGTGCCCCCGATTTGATGTGTCCGATGTGAAGATCGAATCCCGCGTTTTGCGATTGAATAATCACGCGGGCGTTGCGTTGCGATGGGACGCCGTCGGACAAGACGCTGCCCAGTTGCTTCCGGGCGCGGAAATCTCGCTGGAAACCGATTCCGAGGGACAAGGTGTTCCGACAAACTTGCAGTTCGATCCCGAGCGCCACCGTGTGCAGATCGCTCAGTCGATTTGGCTGATGCCAGTTGAGCAAAATGCCTGGACCGTCTGGCAGAGACTGGTGATTACGAATTCGAGCGAGACATTCCCGCGACAAACGATTCGCATCCCCGAAGAGTGGGAACACGTCAGTGCCCAAGCCTCCGGCGGCGAAGTCGTCCATGGAACAGATTCTGAAGGAGAGTTCATCGAGCTGCACGATGCTGACGGCGATACCGTCGAACTCAATTTATTGACTCGACTGGTGCATGCCGACGAACTGATCCCCCTCGCCCGGGCAGAACACATCGACTCAACCACATTGCTGCTGCCGAGGTCCGTGGCCATCAACTCGAACGAGTGGTTGGAGGAGGCGTCAGCAGCCGTCGATACGGCACCCGAGGGTTTCTCGATTGTCGGGGAATGGGCCGCATACCGACCTCGAATGGCGGGAGCTGCTTTGCCAATGTTGCCGGACCCAGGTGCGATCTCGGGACTACAAGTGCTCTATGCCGAAACCGATGTCTATGTTTCTGCTGACGCCATCGTCGGCGAGACGCGATACGACATCTCGGTTGGCAGTCTCGGAGCGCTGGCCTTGCAACAGCCGGCCCACTCGTCGATTCAATCCGTCGCGGTCGACGGCGTGCTGACGGCATGGGACGCGAAATCGCTGATCGTGCCAATTCCAAGGGATCGCCGATGCGTCCTGGTGGCGATTACCTGGTTCGCGCATCCAAGTGGGAATCGCGATCCCTGCCCGCTCGAAGAGTTGATTCCATTCCCTGAATTCGACAGTGGAATCGCTCATTTGATTTGTTGTTGGAACCAGGGTGCGGCGTCGATCTGGTTGCCAAACAGCTCGAATCGCATTGAACTCGACGAATTGTGGCTCGCTCGTTGGAGAGGGCTGTATCAGGTGGCCGACCGCTCAGGTGCGGAGGCGACGAATGACCGCTTGCTGCAATGGAGAATCGCGCAATGCGAAACGGCCCTCGACTCGCCCTCCGGTTCTGGCACGCCTGATTCCGGCGCCGTGGTGCCGACGCTGCGAAGCGTCAACGAATTGAGGGACCGTTGGGACATGTTGACTCAGTCATGGCCCCCTGTGGATGAGGTGGAGTTGAGTATAGCCGGTCCTGTCGAGTCGCCTCCGCCCAGTTGGGATGTCACTATGCATGACATCAAAGAATCCGAGAACTATCGCGTGACCTTCGGCGACGACGTGGCTGCAACCACGCCTATCCCATCCACCAACGCGCCTTGGCGCCGAATGATCGTCGGTGCAGCCCTCACGCTGCTGCTCGTGATCGTTGGTGTCTGGGGACTGCGACGTACGGCTCGAATGGCTTGGAACGATCGGTTCGCCAGGCACCCACAACTGGCCTGGACCCTGCTCGGCATCGTGTGGTGGTTGTGCCTGTCACCGAGCATCATCGGCATCGTGATTCTGGTTCTGGTCGCGACGCAGCTCATCTACCGCCAAGTCGGCTGGTGGCATGCACGTTCCCGCCGTTCTGCCATCCACTCAACTTTTTCCAGATAGTCCGGTTAACGCAAACAGCCCGGCGATCAAGTGATCGTCAGGCTGCGTTGACTTCAACTCACCTCAGTTATGGGGCGGTACCGTACAAGTCCGGGCGACCGGTGCGAACTCGGCACACGGCGGCGTCTTCTGACATCCGGCGGGGCAGGTCGGTCGATGCGATCTGCATCGCCTGCTGCACGTCGAGATCCTCGAACACGTTGGACGAAGTGCGCTCCTGGGTGGTCACGGTCACGTCGGGAATCACACCTTCTCCCGCCATCTGCCGGCCGGTCGGCGAGTAGAACATCGCCGTCGTCAACTTGACGTTGGCCGAGGCCGCACGCAGCGGGAAGTGGGTCTGCACGGTTCCCTTTCCATAAGAACGGCGTCCGATGATGACTCCACGATCGTTCTCCTGAATGGCAGCCGCGAAGATTTCACTCGCGCTGGCACTGCCTCCGTCGATCAGGACGATCAGCGGGATGGCCCAGGTCTTGTCGCTCACGGCCGCTTCACTGGAGTTGTCGGACTGGTTTCGCCCCCGGGTGGAAACGATCGTCCCGCACGGCAGGAACAGATCGCACAGATCGATCGCCTCGTCCAGCAACCCCCCCGGATTGCCCCGCAGATCGAGGACCAGAGTCTGCATGCCCTGGTTGTACAAGGTCCACATGGCCTTCTCCAAATCTTCCTTCGACGATTCTGAAAACTGACGGAGTCGCACATAGCCCAGCTTGCTCTGCTCGTCGAGCATTCGCGTGCCGGTCACGCTGCTCACGTACACGCTGCGCCTTACGAGGTCTGCACGATACCGGCGGCCTTCACGCTCAATCGCCATGGTCACTTGAGTTCCGGCACGACCGGAGATCGAGTCGGCGACCTGATTGAGGGTCAAACCGCCCATTTCACGTCCGTCGCCAGGGACTGGACCAGTCCCAGGCGCAGGGTCTGGTGCA
>JANNSB010000008.1:0-10365 GCA_031402175.1 Planctomycetaceae bacterium | reverse complement strand
GCCACGCTGCGCGGGGAAACGGGCGCCTGGTCGAACGATGTCAACGCCACGCAGCGCGGCGTCGACTGGCAAATGAAGATCGACGACGCCCGCACCAAACTAAAATCGGTCTATCCGACAATTAAGCTGTGACACAGCACTGGTGCCACGGGTGATCTGACTCAAAAAGTGTGCCACTGGACGGCTTGTCCGCCAGTGCGAATGGTGAGCGGAAGTGCCTACCTGTTTCTGGTGTCAGTGAAGAACGACGACGGCAGGCGTGAATCATCGGCGGCAGGGTGGCCGGGGTAGACCAGCGGGAGCCCCCGGCGGGCGCGCGTGGACGGGGAGTTGTCCCATCTGATCCTCACGATAACGCGGCGCGACAGAGAACTTCAATCTCCGCCTTCGCCTGTGGGCCATCTGCCGACCGAATCGACCTGCAGGGCCAACCCGCTTGCGGCAGATGGACCACAGCCACCCTGCCGCGCGCTGTCATGATGGAGAGTCGTTTGTGGGGGAGAGGGAGGTTCGTCGTCACCGACTCCTGACCCGCCGGGCTGGGAAGACCGGACTACGGGCCGCACGCCGTTGCGCGCAACCGCGACAGGTAGTATGGAGAGACTCGATTCGCACAGAATCGAAGGCCCCGGGGTCGTCGAACGGTTCGACCGATGCGAGACGTGTGCGTACCTCGAAGTCGGCGGATTCCATCTTACGCACGCGCTATGCCGTCATGAATTACGCTCCCTGTTGCTGCGGAGGGAACAGCGAGATTCACTCTCATTCCAAAGGCACGCGCGTTCCAGACTCACTCAAATTCCAGTCGCGCACACAATCCCGACCGTTCCCCGCACTCCTCGTCCTTCTTCTTCTGATTTCGCGATCGGCCGGGCCACTGCGAGAAGTCGCAAGTCTGTTCGCCATATCCACATCGGCGGGCGCGCGATATCATCTGGCCTCCAACGACGCCGAATCAGGGAGGTTGCAGGTGGGTGTTCCGCTGTCGCAGATGTGGACCGTGGCGACGTACGTCCTGGGGCAGAGGCTGCGCGGACGCAAGCGGTATCCGCTGGTGCTGATGCTGGAACCGTTGTTTCGCTGCAACCTCTCGTGTGCCGGCTGTGGCAAGATTCAGTACCCGGCCGACATTCTGCGGAAACAGCTTTCGCCTGAGGAGTGCTTCAAGGCGGTCGATGAATGCGGCGCGCCGATCGTCTCGATCCCCGGCGGCGAGCCGTTGTTGCATCCGCAGATTGACGAGATCGTAAAAGGACTCGTCGAGCGCAGGAAGTACATCTATCTCTGCACGAACGCGATCCTGCTGGAGAAACATCTCGATCGCTTCACGCCGTCGAAATACCTCTCGTTCTCGGTGCATCTCGATGGTGACCGCGAGGATCACGATCGGGCCGTCTGTCGCGAAGGCATCTATGACGTGGCCATCAGCGCGATTCAGTCCGCAGTGCAGCGCGGTTTCCGCGTCACGACGAACACCACGCTCTACGACAACACTGACGCTGCCGGCGTGCGGAAGATGTTCGGCACGCTGATGGATATGAAGGTCGAAGGGATGATGGTCTCGCCCGGCTACCCCTACGAGAAGGCCCCGGACCAGGACCACTTTCTGCGAACGCGGCAGACGCAGTCGATGTTTCGGCGGTTGCTGCACGAGGCTCCGCGAGCGTGGAAGTTCAATCAGTCGCCGCTGTTCCTCGAATTCCTGCGGGGCAACTGGAAGCTCGAATGCACCCCCTGGGGAAATCCAACCTACAATATCTTCGGCTGGCAGAAGCCCTGTTATCTGATGCAGGAAGGCTACGTGGCCACGTTCGCCGAACTCATGGAAACAACCGCATGGGAGGCTTACGGCCGGGCCAGCGGCAATAAGAAGTGTCAGGACTGCATGGTGCACTGCGGCTACGAGCCGACGGCTGTTCACGAAACGTTCAATTCCTGGAAAGGTTTGATGAGGGCGGCCCGCGTGACGTTGTCAGGACTGTCGCGACTGCCGATGATGGAGCAGAACGATCCGGCGAGCGGTTCATCACATTCCACCCGTTCGCGAACTGATCGCGTTTCCGAACTGGTTCCCTTGAACGTCGATTTCGTGGAACCGTTGTTATCGAATGACCGCCCCGCCTGACTCGCGGCCGGCGGCCCTCAGGAGTTTCCGCAGTTGAGTTCCGCCGCGAGCAAGGATCGATTGACAAGGGGCTGGGTGCCGATACTGATGGCGATCCTGGCTCCGGTCGTCGTCGGCTTTGTGATGGGCCTAGTCGCAGCGCCCGAGACCACGAGCGCGTGGCTGCTCTGGGGCGCGGCTGTATTACTCGCGGCAACCGTGGCCATTGCGTGGCTCGTCTACCACACCGCTCAGGCCAACACTCCGCTGCAACTGGCGTGCACTCAATTGCGGGAAGAGGCGAGAGTCGTACTCGATCCCAACCTGGCCTGGATACTGACGCCTCGGACCCAAGCGGTCTTCGCCGAAATGGTGGTCGACGTGCAGTCACGATTCGACGCGCTGCGGCAGCATCGCGACGAGCTCACGCGTTCGAGGGAACTGCTGGAGACTGTGCTGCAAAACATGGTCGAAGGCGTGGTGGTGCTGGATCGACAGTCTCGCATCGCATTCGTGAACCAGTCCGCGCGCAAGCTCTTGCGATTGCGAGAAGACGAGTTGGTGCAGCGCCCTCTGTGGGAAGTGGCTCGATATGCCGAATTGACCCGGCAGATCGAGTTCGCCCTGGAAACCTCGAAGCCCACGATTGAGGAGATCGACCTGCCGCAACAGCGAATGATCGTGCGCTCGGCGTGCATCCCGATGGAACTGGGGAATCATGTGGGGGCCGTGCTCGTGCTGTACGATGTCACCGAGCTTCGCAAGTTAGAGCGGCAGCGACGGGAGTTCGTTTCCAACGTGAGCCATGAACTCAAGACGCCGCTCACCGCCATTCAGAACTATGTCGACACGTTGCTGGATGGCGCGATCGACGATCAGGAACATGCCGGCAAGTTCGTAGCGGGTATCCAGGAACAGTGCGAGCGTCTGGAAGACATGATTCAGGAACTATTGCGTCTCTCGCGAATCGAGTCGGGGCAGGAGGTCTTCACTCCATCCGAGGTCTCGCTGGGAGCCGTCATCGCCGAATCGATCGAGGCCCAGCGCCCCGCGGCGTCGAGCAAGTCGGTGACGCTCGAAGCCTCTTCCACCTGCGGCGAGACGTTGCTCTGGACCGATCATCGGGCGCTGCGGACGATTCTCGACAACCTCATCAACAATGCCGTCAAGTACACTCCGTCGGGAGGACAGGTCGTTGTCGCCTGGCAGGCGGATGAACACGAGGCCCGCATCGACGTCGTCGACAACGGCGTGGGCATTCCCCGCGATCAACTGCCGCGGGTCTTTGAACGGTTCTATCGCGTCGACCGTTCCCGCGATCGCGCCGTCGGCGGCACCGGTCTGGGCTTGGCGATCGTCAAGCACCTCGTCGAGGAAATCGGCGGCCGAGTCGCAGCCCAAAGCACTCTCGATCGCGGCAGCACGTTCTCGGTGTGGTTACCGTTGACGGCGGGTGAGTCGGCCACCCAGCCTGAAGAAGTTGCGCTACGACATCGGGTGTGACGGCGAGTTCCGCGGCTCAGCGCACCCAACCCGTCGTCAGCACCGACGACCGCAGCCCGACTGGGGACGCGGACCGGGCGGCGGTCGGAGGAAAGTACGATGTCGGGGCCGGAGTGCCTTCGGTTGCCGGGGCGAACACTTCCGCGGGATCGGTTCCTTCGGCAGGCGGATTCATCGGCGGCACGAACGGATGCTCTTCGACCGGGGCGGGATTGTATTCCTGCGACTGATCGGCGGCACCGTCCATGTCGTCCGCGTGGTTGTGATCGGGAGACTGCAGCCAATCGTTGCAGTTGTCGCTGAAGGCGCTGCAGCACGAGTCGCAGCAAGGTACATCGCAGCAACTGTCGGCACAGCACAACGTCTCGTAGCAGGGTTGATCCGTCACCGTGTAGCCGCACACTCGCAGAGCCTGAGCCGACTCGCGGCGGACCCGTCGATCGCAATCGCACAGTGCCGCGGTCAACGCATTCACGACACACGAGGTGCAACAGCAGGGATGCTCCCGTACTTGATCGCCAATCTCGTCGGCGGCCTTGCGACGCACGATTTCGTCGCAGTCGTTCAGGCCGTAGACGAGTGCGGTCATCACGTCGGGATACTCATCGCAGTCGTAGCGGTTGCTGAGGCGATGCAGGGCCGCCCGGCGACCGTGGGCGTAGCAGTGCGTCTGCGAAACATGAATCAGTTCACAGACTTCCATCGCTTCGCCGCAGTGGATCTGGCAGCACATGTCACAGCAGCCGTCACAGCAGGGATCGCCGCACGCCGCACCACACGGGCCAATCTGCTGAAATCCGCAGAAGGGAAAACCACCGCACAAGAAACGCATGAATCCTGGCCGGCAATCGCGACGGTTACACGGCATCATCGCACCACTTGCGCAGCATCCATCACAACACCCGCAGTCGCCGCAAGGCATTTGACAGCTTGGCATGCATGGCATTTGGCAACTCGGCGCGCACGGAGCCGCACACTCGCAGTAGCAGGGAGCCTGACAGCTTGGTCCGCATGGAACATTGCAACTGGGCACCTGACAACTTGGCGCACATGGAGCTTCGCAGCTCGGCGTGCAAGGAGCGCAGCAAGACGGTGCTGCACACGTGTCGTAGTGCACCGGGTTGCAGCTCAGCGGGCATTCGCATGACGGACCCACCACACATGACGGAGGCGTCACTGGCGCACAGCAACTGGGAGCGGCACACGTCGGGCAGCAGCCCGGCCCCATCGGCACGCCGCAGTCGGGTTTGCTCGCGACACAGGGTCGCATCAGACCCGCGGACACATTGGTCGTGCCCAGCATCCACAACATCGCGGTCGTCAAAAGTATTCGATTCATGGCTTCATCCCTGAGGCAATGGCATCCGTCACAACGCAGCCCGCAGCGCGCCCTTAATTCTAGGCATGTCCGCGATCGGCGCGAGTTGGGGTCGTTCTCAATAGACCTGATTCATGGATCGGAACAATTCGCGCGGTTGTAACACCTCATCCTGTTCGTCCCGTTGTGCTTGGCCCGATTGTGGAAACGGTTCTGACGCATGTAGCGGCGATATCGATCCCGGAAGCTGGGTAAACCTTGCGGCCCTGCCCAAGGGTGGAACGCAGAGTCGCCGGAATGCTAAAGTCTCCCGCACGCTCCTTTGGCCACGAGGCTCAACTGACATCACTGGAGACCATCGATGCTGAGTCGGAACTCCTTGCGAATTCTTCAGTACCGGCAATGCCTGTCGGCAGCTGTTGGACTCTGTTGGCTGATCGGTTTGACCCCCTTCACGCCGACCTCGGCCCAGGACTGGACCCGGTTTCGCGGCCCCAACGGCAGCGGAATCAGCGACCTGCAGGGAGTGCCGACCCAGTGGACCGAAGCCGACTTCGAATGGACGGTCGATCTGCCGGGCGTCGGCCATTCGTCGCCCATCATCATTGGAAACCGACTCTTCATCACGACCGGAATTGAAGACGGCACGCGGCAGATCCATTGCCTCAATGCCTCGACCGGCGAGGAACACTGGATGCAGGCGGTCGCGCTCACGCCCAACGCCCTGCATGCCAAGAACAGTTACGGCTCCAGCACGCCGGTCGTGGACGAAGAACGGGTCTATGTCGCCTTCACCGACACCGAACATTATCTGGTCCACGCCTATTCGTTGGACGGTGAACTGATCTGGTCGGAGGATCTCGGTACGTTTGTCGGCCAGCACGGTCACGGCGTCGCGCTTGTGCGGCACGGCGATCTGTTGATCGTCCCGAACGACCAGGAAGGCCCGAGCAGTATCATCGCCCTCAATGCAGCGACGGGAGATGAAGTCTGGCGGAACGAACGCGCCTCGCGCGAGATCTCATTTTCGGCTCCGTTCGTTCTGGAACGCGACGGCGAGAAGCCGCAGCTCATCTGCCTGAGCGGCATCACGGGACTGACGGGGATCGACCTCGATTCGGGTGAAACGATCTGGACTTCCGGCGAACTGCCGCTTCGTACGGTGGCCAATCCGATCATTGCCGAGGGTCTGGTCTTTGCTTCCTGCGGCCAGGCGGGTCGCGGCGTCAACCTCATCGCCGTCGACCCGAGCGGCAGCGGCGACGTTTCGACATCTCATGTTCGCTACATCCGCGAGCGCACGTTGCCTTACGTGCCGACGCCCATCGTTCACGATGGCATGCTCTACCTGTGGTGCGACGACGGCGTCGTGTGTTGCGTCGACCCGGCCACCGGCGAGGATGTCTGGATGGAACGTCTCGGCGGCACATACAGCGGCTCGCCGATCCTCATCGATGGCCGCATCTATTGCGTCTCCGAAGAGGGACAGGTCGCGGTGATCGACGCCAGCCCGACGTATCACTCCTACGGTTTCAGCCCCCTCGGCGACCTGAGCTACTCCACTCCCTCAGTCGGCAACGGCCGCCTCTACATCAAAGGCTGGCACCGGCTGGCGTGCTTGAAAGCAGAAAGTTCGCTTGCCACCCCGGCTGCGTCTGAAGAGTGACTCGACCGCTGTGGAACGAGCCGAGATTATTCATCATCCTCGTCGTCTCGATTCAGCAGATCGAGCAGCAGGTTGCCGGAGGCGCGAAGTCCCATGCGGACTGACAGGTCGCGCAGCGGAGAGGAATCGAGATCGGGGTCATCAAGCGTTCCCCCCATCCGTAGCGAGATGGTCTCGCCGCGAAGAGCCGCGCCGATCAGGGGGCGATCGGCCACCCACTCGTCGCTGACCGGCAGGCCGAAGAGGATGTCGAGCGATTCATCGAACCCGACCGATCCGGTGCTGCGCATCTCGACATCGCCGGCCAGCAGCAGCAACTGATCGTGATGCACGCGTTCCCCCTTGATCGTGAGGACGATGTCCTGCTGGGGCATTGTCAGCAGCGTCGTCTGAGCCGATTCGTCGACACTTCTACCGATCATCTGGCGAAACTGTCTGACGATCGACAAGATCGATTGCGCCCTGGGACCGGGGGACACGCGGGCTTCGTGAATCGTCAGCGTCCCCTCGAATTCGGATTGCTGCCAGCGACTGAGCGGAATCTCGCCACCGGCAGTGCTCATCGACAGGCTGCCCTGAACCGACGTCGCCGACGCGAGCAACGGCGACAGGTAACGCAGCCACTGACGGGCGATTTCTTCATTGACGTCGGCAATCTCGAAGAGAGCGCCTGGCTCGAATCGCAAGACGACTCCTTCCTCGCGGAACAGCACATCCGGCAGGCTGACGACGTGGCCGCCGTTGAACGGCACGTGAAGCGGATCGAGTGACAGCGCTTCGCCGTTCCAGCCGAGTTGCAGTTCGCCGTCTGTTGATGTGAGTCCGAATGCGATCGCGCTGGTCCAGCCGATCCTGGCGGCGATCTCGATGTCGGCGGGCGCTTCCGCGCCATCGATCTGAGGCCGTATCGCTCCCGTGATGGAGACCGAGTCGAGCGCGACCCCTTCCAGCACCAGATTGTCGGAAACTTCTTTCGGCAGCAGGTCGATCCAGGGGGCCGGGTCGCCGTCGGCCGATCCCGAAAGCTGCACGATCGCTTCGCCGGCGACATCGGTGACTTCGCCGGTCAGGTTCGCGTTCAGCCAGCGCGACTCAATTTCAAACCGGCCAATCTCCAGGATGTCTTCGCTTCGTGAAAACAAGAACTGCGATGTCAGCGCCCCGATCCGGCCGTCGAGAGTCACGGGCTCGGGAAAGAGTTGGTTCTCCTGGAGCGGCGTGACCGTCAGACCCTCTGATTCCGTCGACATCGCGATGGTGCCGCTCAATGTGTCGTCGGCGATCTCCTGCCAGCTTCCGGCGAGCGAGACATCGCTGGTACCCTCGAAGTTCAGTTTCTCGGCGATTGTCGGAATCAGCGGAGCGAGTTCCGCCATGACCACCTCGCTGCCTTCGATCGAAAACTCTCCGGGACCGAGAACGAAGCCTTCGTCGTAGGTGGACGTCCAATGAGCGTCGATCTTGATCGGTGACGGCGTGGACGCCGTGGCACCCTCAGTCGGCGCGGGGGCGGCGGATCCCTCAGCCGTCAAAGTGAACTGATAGTCGGGGCCGTCACTCATGTTCAGGTCGACGGTGCAGTTCGAAGCGGAGGCGAGAATACGGTCCTCATTCATTGGCAGCAGATCGACGTGGCCGTCGGTGATATTCACTTCGACCGCTTTCGGCGTGCTCGGCGGTTGTTCCCGCAGTCGCTGCAGGGTGGGTTCGAGATTCGTCCCCGCTGCCGAAACCCGGAGCGACAGTTTCGGCGATTCGATGTCGATTCGACTGGGTTTGTTTCGCAGGATCAGAATCTCAAAGAGAGTACGGTCAGTCGTGAGATGCTCGACCGACAACATCGGGCGTCCGTCGTCGTCCGGGATCTCGACGCCCGCCAGCATGATGGGTTCCCACCAGGCGAAGGTCGCGCTGCGAACGGCGACGCCTTCGGGGAGTTCCGGTCGCACGACGCCCACCACCCAGTTGCGAAGCGACGTGGCGGCGATGATTTGCGGCAGGAAGATCAACCCCAACGCGAGCGCGATCAGGAACAGCCGCTTGCCGCGACGACGCCTGGGGGGCGATTCTTTCGACGACTTGGTGCTCTGCGTCGTCTTCAATACGCCTGCCGGGGCCGCCGCAGCTCCATTGGCGGCGGGGGGAGCGTCGTCCGTGGAACGGCTTTGTGTGGAGGGAACATCCATGCCGGACTGAATTCAAATAGTGGCTGGGCCATGCATCGCGTTAGAGTAACATCATTGCCGGCGGACGACTGCCAGGGCTGCCCGCTTATCGCAGAGTTTTGGCATTCTATGCATGCGGACTCGGGTCCGACGAGTGGAATTCAGCAGTTCGAGTGAATTGAAGTTCGAGGCATGGATCAGACCCCACTGATTACCAGAATTCACGAATCACCGACCCGCCTGGTGCTGGCGGTGACGGGAGGAGGCAGCGGCTTCATCAGCAGTCTCCTCACAACGCCGGGGGCGTCGAACACAGTGCTGGAATGCATCGTCCCCTATGCACCACTCGCGCTGCGGGACTGGCTGGGTACGACGCCCGATCGAAACTGCAGTGATGACACAGCACTGCAGATGGCGGCGCAAGCACATCGCCGGGCCCTTGATCTGTGTGAGCGCCAAGTGAATGCGGGTGATAAACCGATCGACCGTGAAGCCGTTTTCGGCATTGGCCTCACTGCGGCTCTGACCACAAATCGCGCACGCCAGGGAGCAGAGCGCGCGTATCTGGCGATGCACTCATATGCCTGGACGCGACTGACGGAGATTCATTTCGCGAAGGGCGAACTCAGTCGAACCGAACAGGAGGAACGCCTGACGGAATTGTGTGTGGAAGAATTGGCCGACGCATCGAGGATCTTCAGTTCAACCGATGAGCTGTTTGAAAAGGTCGAGTTCGTCGAGACGCATGTGACTCGCAATACGACAGTGGCGCTGCCGCCTGATCGCTCGGTGCGCGAAGTCGTCGAAGGACGTCGCCTTTGGACGATGCGCAGCAAGCTTGGCGTCTGGACGACGGCCGGCAAGTGGCAACCCGTCGGGCTGCTGTCGGGTTCGTTTCATCCATTGCACGCGGCTCATCTGCAGATGGCGGCGTTGGCGAGCGAAATGCTGGGCGGGCCAGTGGCCTTCGAACTGCCGCTGATGAATGCCGACAAGCCTCCGGTCGATTATTGCTCCTTGCAGCGGCGGCTGGAGGCGTTCGCGAATCAGTTGCTCATCGTGACGGCGGCTCCGACGTTTCTCGAGAAGTCGGCGTTGTTCCCGGGAACGACGTTCATCGTGGGAGCCGACACTGCGAAACGGATCTGCGACCCGCGATTCTGCAATCATTCGCGGGAGGCCATGCTGTCGGCGCTCTCAGAGATCGCAGCTCGCGAGTGTTCATTCCTCGTCGCCGCCCGCCGGGTCGACGGCGTGGTGACGACGCTCGGCGACCTGGAGATCCCGCCTTCTCATCAATCGCTGTTCCGCGAGATCCCGATGGAGCGATTCCTGTGGGATCTGTCGTCGACGGAGATACGGCGAAGTAGGGACGAGTAGCTAAAGGTACGATCCAAGCACACAATTTCCTTGCTCGTGCCCATTGAGCGTTCTAGCGGTTGGTTCATTGAGGCCGAAGGTCTCATGTCACCGTAGCCTGGGACAACGCCCCAGGAAATGGGTTCCAAGGGCTTGTTTGGCCGAAGGCCATACTCACGATCCACGTGAGGTTGGCTTTCAGCCAACAATCGGCATTCCGATCTTCACGCCTGGGGCGCAAGCCCTCGTT
>JANNSB010000007.1:0-1730 GCA_031402175.1 Planctomycetaceae bacterium | reverse complement strand
CCGCCTTTCCTTCGAGCAGGTCGAGGAATTCGCGATCCGAGAGTCCCCGGCGGGCGCTGGCCAGCAGCGAGAGTATCGAATTCGCAGTCTCCTTGTCGAACTCGTCCCCCAGCCGGTCGATCACCTGTAGGAATATATGAGTCAGTGGATCATCAACGGGCGCGTTGCGCTGCAGTGTCGGCTCAATCCTGGACAGTCGGTCGAGATACCGCTGCCGTTCTTTGGGATCAGCCGTTCCTGAGGCCTGCTGTCGTCGGCCGGCCACCCATCCGGACCAATCGGTCGGCTGCTCCTTTGGAATTGGAAACATCGCAATGCGGCGATCGACCTGCTCGAACGAGCCGAACCCGCGCAACTCTTCCAGCGCCACCAGCAGATAGAGGGGGTTCTCCGTGGCGGGGTTGGCCAGCAACAGGCCGATCTGCAGAGCGTCGAGCGACTTGGCCGACAGCAACGGAACCTGCTGCACGATCTCGAAGCGCTCTTCGTTCGTCAGCGGCTGCACCGGAATGTCCTGCTTCTGGCGGTGTTCGAACGACTTCAGCACCGTTTCCTCGCGATCGGGGTCATCAATGCAGCTCGTGATCAGTTTCACATGTGTCGGGAACTGCCACGGCAGCCAGTAGAGCTGATGGGCGTTCTCCCCTTCATCCAACTGGTTGAGCGCATCCAGAATGAGCACCACCCGACGGTCAGCCGGTATCTGCGTGATGAATTGCCGAAACGTCGTGATCAGCGAGTTCGTATCGGGCGGAACATCCTCAGTGAAACCGAGCTGCTGCTTCAGTTCCGAACAGAGCCTGTACAGCGTTTGGCGCAAGCTCGTGGAGGCAGGACTGGCGCCAACGAAGTGCGGCAGGACAAACGTCTCGGGATGGGCATTCGCATAGCTCACCGCGAACTTGGCCAACGCGGCTGACTTCCCGGAGCCCGAGCCACCGGTCACGAGACACGGCGGCTCGTCTTCACCGTCGGCGAACTGCTCAAGTTCCTGCTGCAGCGACTGACGGCCGACATAGACCCGCAGGCGCGATTCCATGAACCGCTCGTGATAGCTCCGCTCCTCGGCCAGGGGGTCTGGGGCCGTCGTCGATGAAGCTTCATCCAACTTGAGTTCGTCGCGGATGGCGCTCCACAACTCTTCGAGGACTTGTCGACCGAATTCCTCCAGTCCAGACAGGTAGACGACCCCGTACTGGTGCACGATGTTCTTCAGGTGGTCGTCTAACTGGGCATACTCAACGTTGTCGACGAGGCCGTCGGCCGCGACTTTCTCGATCGCCCGCTGATCCATCTCGTTGAGATCGAAGCGGGCGAGGCCCCAGTTGATGCGCAGCCCCGCATAACGGCACGGGTAACCGTCGACGATCGGGATCGGCAGGCCTGTGTCACGAATCTCCTGCTTGAGTGCCTTGAGCTTATCGACTGACTCCGTGCTCTCCGCCTGCACATCGGTACGCTTCGGCTCGGGAACATCCTGCTCAAAGGCGGGGTTGCGAAAGAAGAACAGAGCGTGATCCCACATCTCCCGCTTGAGCAGCACTCCCCAGCGGACTTCGAGTTCCGTGACGCTCTTGCCGGTGTGGGCCTGCGTCCAGCCGTGGATCGACTGTTCGTCCGGCAGATTGTCCGGTACCCAGCCGTACCGCTCACCCAGCAAACCCAAGAAGAACGGCCGGCACGCATCGATCTGGTTGAGGCACAGGTCCAGCACCTGGTCGTGTCGTTCC
>JANNSB010000006.1:0-2668 GCA_031402175.1 Planctomycetaceae bacterium | reverse complement strand
CGCGAACACGATCAGCAACACCACCGCGCCGCCCACCGCCCAGCCGATCCAATGAGTCGTTCGTTTATCCGGATCGAAATAGATCGATTTCTGCCGCAGCACCAGCACCACAATCCCCACGGCAACCACCAGCAGCGCGAGCGCGATCAGCGTCCCCGCAATCTCCTCGCCCGTCGGCCACGCGAACTCACGCGGCAGGCGACTGAGCAACGACGAAACCCGAAACTCCTCGGCGGGTTTGAACTCGCCGTGATTCGACACCAGCATCGCTTCTGCGGGATGCATCAACTCCCACGTCTGCTGGATGAGTTCGACCTGCACCACGCTGCCCGCGCCGGTGACGGCTTCGAACTTCGGCGGCGTCTCTTCAATCGTCGCCAGTGAACTGAAGGCGTCGCCGGTCGTCTTCCAGGTGACTTCCAGAACGTGCACCTGATCTGCGGTCGAAGCAGCCGGCCAGGGGAGGAAAACGGCCGTCGGTTCCCGCCGCACTTCGATCGGGCTGCCGTCGAGCACGACCGACCAGAGTTCGCTGTCTTCGGGGAGCGCGATGCGCAGGCCCTGAATTCCGACGGCGCGAATCTGCGCGATCGCCTGGTGCTGTCCCTCGCCGGCCCGGCCCAACAGGCTGGCCAGACGCAGGTGGTCGAAGATCACCGTCGGAATGGCTTCGCCCGGCAGGCGGTCTTCGCTGAGCACCATCACCCAGTCGGGTTCGGCTGATTGATACGATGCCACCAGACGCGGCCGAGACGACCGGTCGCCGATCGGCACATCGATCGGATCGATAACTTTGAGCGGAGTGCCATCCACGGCGGCCGCTTGAACCCGCAAGTGCTGTTCTTCGCGCCCGACGACCGCCACGATCGATGAGGACCGCACGGCGTCGTTGATGAAGATCGAACGCAACTGCTGCGTGATCTTGATTTCCTCGACCGGCGCAGTGGGAATATCGGCGTCGGGAGTTGTCGCGGCATCGGTCGTTGTGGCATCGGCATCGCCTGTGCCATCGGCCGGTGGAGCTTCGGCAGTATCGGCATCGTCCGTGGTGGCGGCATCATCTGCGGCAGAGGCATCGTCGACGGGTTCTTCGTCGGCAGGAGTTGCATCATCCGTGGGCGTTTCGTCTTCTGTGGTCGCGTCTGCATCATCGTCGGTTGCGTCATCGTCCGTCGTGTCAACACCGGCGGCCGCGTCGTTGGCGGCGGCGGTGACTGCGGCGATATCGTCGTCGATGCTCGTGTCTTCAACCGGGGCGGCCTCTGCTTCGTCCGTCGGGGATTCGGTCGGCTTGGGGAATTGAAAGACCGCCGTCAGTTCGGCCCGCCCGATGAGTCGGCGGTCGAGTTCCAGAGTCCAGATGCGTCTGCCCTGGTTGGGGAATCCCAGTGTCTGCTGCACGATGCGCGGCACTTCGGTCAGCGGAATCAGCGGCATTCCCAGGTTGGCGGCCTCGGGTGGGGCAGCCGACGGCGAAAGGGTGAACCTGACATCGGTGCCCGCCTCTTCGGGAACCGACACTTCGAGGCGTTTCACTCCGCCCCCTTCGACTTCCACGGCGGCGCGCCAATGGACCAATGCGCGGTCGCTGGCCAGTTCCACGAGGCTCGTCAGGTCGACGAACATCTGCGACGGACTGCGGCTAAGGCTGATGTCTCCCGTGAAGTGCGAATTCTGATACACGAAACCGAGCGTCAGGCTCTTGCCGTAGGGCGCGAGGCGAGCGTTCATTAGATCGATCTCGATCTGACTGGCCGGATCGAGGCCGTCGAGACCCACCGTCTGCACATCGAGACTCGGATCGCAGACCACGCCATACACCGCTTCGACGACGTCAGCTTGCGGCAGTTCGACGGCAGGCAACGAGATCTGCCGTGCTTCGTTCTGAATCGGCCAATCCTCGGGGAGCCGATACGCGTTGATCTGAATCGACCGCATCGTGCCCGGCGTGGCGGGGGTCACGAACGGAATCCGCAGCACATGTTCACCCGCGGCCCTGGGAATCGTCTGCCAGTGAGCGGCAGTTCCGTCGACCGTGGCCGACACGACGTTCCAATCTACGGGGATGACGATTTCGAAATCGAACATCGACTCGAACAACGGCGTGACGGCAATGGCCGACACGAGCGACAGCCCTTCGTTGCCGATCTCGACGATGTTCGTCATCGCGACATGCACTTCGCGTTCGCGCGGCAGCGTGGCGAGGATGAGTTCGAATTCCTGATCCCAGAACTGAAACAAATGCGTATGGGCCGGGTCGACGGCCTGCGGGAACTCGGCCGGCTCGATTGTGCGTAGTTCGCCGACTTCCAGCGTCTTGAGCCTTAGCCCCGTGGCGACGTCGATCGCCACATAGCCGACGTGCGATGACACGCCGTCGATCGTCAGCGTGGGGACTTGCCAGCCTTGAGCGGCGTCGGTCGCGACACCGAGCACTCCCTGAAACATGATGCGGCGGGAACCCTGGATCGGTTGTCGGAACTGCAGCGTGATCCGCGTCGGAGCTCCGTCGGGCGCGGCAGCATCATCTGCGGCGGCGGCGTCCGACAGTTCCCACGCCTGCAGTCCCTCCGCGCTCACTTGAGTGATTTCGAGCGTCGACGGGATCACGCATTCCAGCCGATCGACGCCGGTGCCAAAGACTGAAAGATCGGTGGTCGCCGTCCAG
>JANNSB010000005.1:0-11142 GCA_031402175.1 Planctomycetaceae bacterium | reverse complement strand
GTTCCGGGCAACATGGTGGTGCCGCCAATCTGCTGCCAGTATGCGTTGAGCGCGAGTTGCTGGTCGTAGGTCGGCGAATTGGTCATGACCTGAAACTCGTGTCCGTGGTGAATGACCAACTCGCCGGCGACGTACTCGAAGATCGCCGAGTCCCCGGTGGGATCCGAGATCGCCAGATGCACGGTGCCCGCATGTCCATCCGGCGTCATCGTCGACACCACGTAGAAACGCTCGTTCTGAATGTCCTCGACGGCCTCAGCCACGGTGGCGTAGTTGTCGAGCACGTATTGCGCCCAGATGCTGATGGACAACGGCTGGCGATCATCGTTGGCCCGCGGTGTGACATACTCTGATTCCGCGAGATAAAGCAGATTGGCAACCAGTCCCGCCTCGTTCATGCCGTCCGCGGTGGCGGCTTCGAATGCGGTCGCGACGACGCTGCCGTATTGCGATGTCCAGCGCATCGAGTTCGGGCCGGCAGCACCATTTCGCTCGATGCCGCGCGGGAAAACCCAGAGGTTGGTGCCGAGATCCGACATCCAGTCCATGCTGCGCACGGTGATGATGTTGCCTTCCGGCCCCAGATAGACCGCCCGGCTGCAGGCGCGCGCGTCACAGGACAAGAGTGTCGCGATGGCCGCAACGCACAGTGAACCGGACATGAATTGCCTTGACATGAAAAACTCCAGACTGGGTCCGCCGAAAACGAAAGTCATTGAATTTGATGTTGCGATAGAGTGACGTGCATCCGTGAAGTCGGCAAGCCTTCCCTGCGATCCGCCGCTGCAAAGCCATTCGCAGGGAACGGTACCGAGTCCGTTCCCTGCAAGCACACCTCCACTCTCGTCCCTCGTCCCTTCACAACAGCGGTCCCAGCATCGCAACGCTGTTGTTCAAGAGTCGTCGCCGCACTGACCAGGCGGCGACGGTTTCGGGTGTCACCGCGTTCGACTTGGCGATGTAAGCCTTCTGCAGCGATCGCATTTCGCCCGTCATCTTCGCGTCGTAGAGCAGGATGTTGTTTTCGTAGTTGAGGTCGAAGCTGCGGCGGTCCATGTTGGCGGAACCGATGAGCGTCACCACGCCGTCGATCGTGAACGATTTCGTGTGCAAGAGGCCACCGACGTACTCGAAGATCTTGACGCCGGCTTCCAGCAGGTCGGCGTAATAACTGCGGCTGGCGGCGGCCACAATGAACGAGTCGTTCTTCGCCGGGAAGACGATGGTCGTGTCGACCCCCCGCCGGGCCGCGGCGCAGAGAGCGTTCTGCATTGATTCGTCCGGCACATAATAGGGAGTCGTGATCACGATCTCGCGCCGGGCCGTGAACATCAGCGATTCGAAGATCTCGGGCATTGCCGAGTTTCGCACGGTGGGGCCGGTGCCGAACGCCTGCGCGGCGAACCCGTCGTATGTCGGCTCGTCACGCCGGACCAGCAGCGGACGCAGATCCTCGTCGACGTACGTCATCCAGTCGGTCACGAACAACTGCTGATTCTGCCGTGCGATCGGCCCCTCGAACCGCATCACGGCGTCAACCCAGGGGGCGTACTTCGGCTTGACGCGAAACTCGGCGTCGGCACAGTTCTGACTGCCGCAATACGTGATGTTGTGATCGATCACCACGATCTTGCGGTGATTTCGCAGATCGATCCGGCCGCTTCGCGGACTGGGGATCAGCCCGAAGGGCAGGGCGATGCCGAGTTTCACTCCGGCGGCCGCCATCGCCTTCCAGTGTTCCGAGCGAACCATGTCGCGCGAGCCGAGATCATCGGCCATCGCACGGCAGGTGACTCCGCGAGGGGCAGCGCGCTTCAAGGCTTCGACCACTTTGAGGCCGTTGTGGTCGGTGAGCCAGATGTAGAACAGCAGGTGCACGTGCTGTTGCGCCTGGTCGATGTCGTCCACGATCGCGTCGATCGATTCGTCGGAAACAGAAAAGAGCTTCGCCGTGTTGCCGCCGACGGTGGGAAAGCCACTGATCGAATGGGCGGCCCGAAACAAATGTTCGTAGGGTTCGGGGACTTCGGCCGACTCGGCCAGGGCATCGACGCGCGATGCACTCGAGAGTTTCGGCAATTGCCGTTTGATGCTTTTCACGCGAGCCGTCAGCCTGCGACCGATGTTGGTCTCGCCGAACATCACATACACCAGGATTCCCACGACGGGCACGACGCCGATCACGACGACCCAGGCGATGCGCGATGACGGCTCGCGATGCGGCCGCAGAATCGCCCGCGAGATGAACGACAGTTCGAGGAAGATGAGTCCCAGATAGATGAGAGACGACCAGAGCATTTCGGCCACCGGATGCAGATGAACAGGAACGGCATTGCTTCATCACGGATGCAACGAGTGCTCACTATCTGATGGGCGCGGCCGGGGCAAGCGGATCACATGAGGGCGCTACGGCAACGCGGTTATTCCTCCTGTAGGGAACGGACTCCGTGCCGTTCCCCTCGGCGGGATGTCGCGTACATCGAGTGGAACATGATCTCGTGAACAACGACTTTGCGCGATTCCGGGCCAATACTCACGAGAGCGCTCGACGTTCTCGCCATACGCGGTTCCGCACGCCGGGAACGGCACGGAGTCCGTTCCCTACAATGTTGTTTGCCCAGAACGAACAATTGCCTCGCCCTCCCGCGTCTGGTCACTCCACTGCAGCGCCCGCGTAGTCCAGCCACACGCGGGACACTGCTGCTGGTTGGGCTGCATCAGGGTGCCGCATTCCAGGCAATGCAGGGAGTCGCTGTCGGCTGCTTCGTCGGCGTAGGGAGCCGCGTAGATGAACACGCGCTGGCAACTTCCGCACAGCAGGGAGCGGACGGTCCCTTCGGCGTCGAACATGCCGAGCCAGAATCCGCGCTTGGCCTGAGCGGCGGCATAATGGACGACCGCGGCTTCTTGAGCCACATCGCTGACCGGGTTGTGCAAGCCGCGACCGAAGAGGGTGACTTCGCGCAGCGAGCCGCCGCATCGGGACACGCAGAGGGGAGTTCGAGATTCATGCAGACGCTCCAATGTGATGGAGATGCGATCAACCGAGAGCTAAGCCATCGTAACCCGAAACGTCAGTGAGGGCGACGTGAGCTTTCACATGGATAAATCCCGAACGCAACTTGCGGGTATGGACTTGGTACGGGTTCCTGCGACAATCGGCGAGCACGACGAATGACACTTCGCGGAATTCCGCTACCATGCGCCTGACACGAAGCAGTTTCAAAGCTCCGTCCCGCAAGGCGTGCGTCAGGTGATTCAACGTGATTGGTCACGCTCCCCTCGCTCACGCTTCGGGTTACGATGAGTCTTGAGACTGTCCCGATTCCTGAATCCCGACCCCTGTTTCCATCATGCCCACTCTCAAACTCGGCATCCCCGCAGGCAGTCTGCAGGAGGCCACCGGCGAACTGTTCCGCAAGGCCGGCTACAAGATCACGTTCTCGTCGCGGTCGTACTATCCCACGATCGATGATCCAGAAATCGAATGCCTGCTGATCCGCGCGCAGGAAATGGCCCGCTACGTCGAACAGGGCATTCTCGATGCCGGCATCACCGGGCACGACTGGATCAAGGAGACCAATGCCGACGTGCACGAAGTGTGTGAACTGCTCTTCTCGAAAGTCAGCCGCAGACCCGTCCGCTGGGTGCTTTGCGTGCCCGAGGATTCTCCCGTCAAGCAGGTGAAGGATCTGCAGGGGAAGCGAATCGCCACCGAAGTTGTAGGTCTGACGACCTCTTTTCTGGCAAGCCACGGCGTGACCGCCGAGGTCGAGTTCTCGTGGGGAGCAACCGAGGTCAAGCCGCCACGACTGGCCGATGCGATCGTCGAAGTGACCGAAACCGGGTCGTCCCTCAAGGCCAACAACCTGCGAATCGTGGCCGAAGTGCTGCAGAGCACGAGCCGGCTGATCGCTAATCACACGGCCTATACCGACACGTGGAAGAAGCAGAAGCTCGACAACATCGCCCTGATGCTGCAGTCGTGTCTGGCGGCCGAGGGAAAAGTCGGACTGATGATGAACGTGCACCGTCACGACCTGGAGGCGGTGCTCGGTCAATTGCCGGCCTTGCAGAAGCCGACGGTGTCATCGCTGTCGGATCCCGACTGGGTGGCACTGAATACGATCCTCGATGAATCAATCGTGCGGACGATCATCCCCAGACTGAAGGACGTCGGCGCCACGGGGATCGTGGAGTTTTCGATTACGAAGATTATTGAGTGACGGTTGGCGGATCCAGTTTGGCCGAAGGCCATGCACATCGTAGCCTGAGGCATCGCCCCAGGTGTGTGAGATCGCAATGCCGTTTGTTGGCTGAAGGCCAACCGCACTGGGATTGTGAGTATGGCCTTCGGCCAAAAAGAGCCCTCGAACACCTATTTCTGGGGCGTTGCCCCAGGCTACGGTGACAGGAGGCCTTCGGCCACCAAAACTCGCAATCTCAATCAGCATGAGCAAGGCGACGTGTGGCGAGACAAGTCCCGCAAGTCGCCCTGCAGTTCGCTTGAATGCGGAACATCACGACGCCCTCACTTACGTTTCGGGTTTCGATGGGTTGGGTGCTGCGAATTGAATCAGATTCAGAACAGGCGCGCTGCGAATACTGCATTGATTCAATACGGCCAGCTATCGGCACCAAATGACAAATGTCCAGTGACAAATGACGCTTCTGGCCATCAGCTATCCGCCATTTGCCATCTGCCAAAGCAAAAACCCGCCTTTCCGGTGAGGGAAAGACGGGCCATTCCGAGTCTTGGGGGTTGGTACAAATCCGCGCGCTAAGTGATATCCCCCGACGCTGACACGGTACAATTAAATAACGACGTATCCTGTATACAACTCCCGTGCCAACGTAGCAAGGATTCGTGTGGCCTCCCGTCGCGAATTCATGAAAACAGTGTCGACGGTGCTGCTCGCGACAACCGTCGGGATCGCCGTTTTCGGCTTGGCGACATCGCTCGCCCAGGATGAAACGCCCCGGCAGCCGATCGACAGCCGCGAATTTGTGACCCCCGAAACGCAGGACGGCGTCAATCGGGGGCTGGAATGGCTGGCTTCCCGGCAGCTCGAAGATGGCTCATTCGGAACGGTGATTCAGAACTATCGCGGCAATCCGGGCGTGGCCGGCCTATGCGGAATGGCGTTTCTGGCTTCCGGCAGCACTCCCTGACGCGGCCCCTACGGCGAGTCGATCGACCGCACAATCGACTTCGTGATGAGCTGTTCCACCTCGACCGGCTTCATCGTGTCTTCCGAGGCCGAGGGGCGCGATCCCATGTACGGGCACGGCTTCGCCACGCTGTTTCTGGCGGAAGTCTACGGCATGACCGAGCGCGAGGACGTGCGGGACGCCCTGAGTCTGGCCGTCGAACTGATTGTCGACACGCAGAACGACGAAGGGGGCTGGCGGTACTTTCCCCGGCCCGATGACGCCGACGTTTCGGTGACGGTCTGCGAACTGATGGCCCTGCGTGCCGCCCACAATGCCGGTATCTCTGTTCCGAAAGAGACCATCGACCGCGGGGTGGAATATCTGCGTCAGAACCAGAACGCCGACGGCGGATTTCGGTATCAGCTACTCCACCCGCAGGAGAGCGAGTTTCCTCGCTCAGCCGCCGCGATCGCCGCCCTGTACACGTCGGGCATCCACGAAGGGGAGACCATCGACGACGGTCTCGCCTACATGCTGCGCTACATGCCGGGAGACGAGAACCGCAGTTCGAACCAGTACTTCTATTACGCCCATTACTATGCCGCCCAGGCCACCTGGTTCGCCGGGGACGACTACTGGAACCAGTGGTATCCGGCGGCCCGCGATGAGCTTTTGGCCACGCAGCTCGAGGATGGAAGCTGGCCCGACGTCACCGTCGGCAAGGAATACGCCGCCGCCATGTCGCTAATCGTGCTGCAGGTGCCCAACGGGTATTTGCCGATTTTGCAGAGGTAAGAGATATCGGGGTTTCACGTAGCCACAGAAATAGACCGCTGATGGCGCGGATCTGGCTGATTCCCGCGGATCCGAGAAGTTTCCTACCGTTCGTTTCGAAAGTTTCAGATCCGCGAAGACCCGCGTCATCCGCCGGATCTGCGGTCTATTCTCTGAGGCAGGACAGAACACGCTGCTGCCAGTCGCGCTGTGCAATAGCATCCCTTTGACTTGCACCGTTCGCATTGATTGGGGGAGAATCGATATGTCGAGTTGGCGTTGGAATGCAGGCCCTGATTGTATGAGGAACGCATGATCTGCCCTCGTTGCGGCTTTGAAGGCAACCCTTCCGCGGACCATTGCGATGCCGTGGTCGATGGAGCCTTCGTTACGATCGCCCGGTTTGCCTGGGCCTCGGAGGCGGGTTACTTCTCGCACGAAATGGGACTGCGCGGGAACTTCGAGACCCGCATTCTCTGGGAGGACCGGTCCGACGCGATTCATGGGTTCTGGCAGGGGGAGTACCTGCTCCAGGTTCCGCCGGACTGGACGGACGAGGCGCGGGCCATGCTGCGCGGATTGCTCGATGACAACGTGGAGCGACCTCAACCCGGACACCATCGGTGGGCGGAGCCTGCCGACGAAGTCGGCTCGACGTTCGATCCACAGACATCGTTTGGCATCAACTGGGTGCCGATCATCCTCACCCTGACGGCCGGTTCGGTGGCGGCACTCGGTTACCAGGTCTGGTCGCGGCATGGCGAAGCCCCAGCCGTCGCCCGGGAGGAATCGCCCGAAGAACTGGCCGCCCCCGCTGAGGGTGAACGCGTCTTCGTGCAGGAAGGCCCCGACGGCTCGCGCTGGACAGTCCGGCTGGATGCATCCGGCGACAGGATGATCTTGCTGGAAGATGCCGACGGCGATCATCGCCCCGACCGCCACCGTGTGCTGCACGCCGTGCCGTGATGTTTGGGCTGATGGTGGTCGTCTTCTGGTCATCAGTTGGAGAGGTAAGACATGGCCAGTGATCCCGTCTCGACAGATGATGATGGTTTTCCGTCGCCCAAGGATGTTATCGCCAGAAGACGGCTATGGACGTTCATCATTGTGGTCGTGACGTTCGCCGGCTGGCTGCGTTACGAGTGGAGCCTGGGCGGCATTTCGCCTCTCTTTGGCCCGCTCCATCTGGTCGTGCACGAGCCAGATCCGGATGCGAGTGAAGCCATAGTGGTGTGTGCCATCATGTTACCACCCATGTTCTGTTACATCGCCGAACCTGGCGAAATCACTGCTTTGGCGTCGATCTTTGCGACACTGGCATGGCTGTTCTTTGGAGTTTTCTGGTGGACCGCCTACGTCTGATTTCCAATTTCGAGTCGACTCGATTGCTGTTCCGAACTCCTCTCCGCAAACATAACGAAGGTGCATGATGAAGGAGTTTCTGGAACTCACCATGATCGTTCTGATTCTGTTCGTCGGAATGCCGTTAGTCGGCATTGGCGTCGTGGGCCTAGTGTAGGGTCAATCTTGATTTTTCGGGTAGAGGCGCTTGAGTTTGATCCTGGCGTCGTCGGCGGTGAATTGCCAATCGATCTTGGCTTGCTTGTCATTGCGTTTGTCTTGCCAGGCGGTGGTCTCGTCGATCAGTGTTTGTTTGTCGGGAATCCGCCGAGCCAGACATTGACGAGTGAGGACGTTCAATTCGATTTCCGCCATGTTGAGCCAACTGCCATGCTTCGGCGTGTGAACAACCTCGATCCGTTGGATAATCCGACGCGCTTCCTGCGGCGGGAACGCTTCGTAGAGCGAACCCAAACTGTGCGTGTTGAGGTTGTCCATCACCAGCGTGATCCGTTCGGCGTTCGGTCGATGAACGTCGACCAGTTTGCGGATTTCGTGTGCCCAGTCGGTTCTGGTTCGCTGGTCTGTCACTGCGATGTGCCGCCAGCCGGTCATTGGAGTGGACTTGATCGCATCACTGAACCCCAAAAATCAAAGTTGACCCTACACTAGGGTGAATGACTCACTTCGGAAACCGCTCCGCCGCCTGCAGCCGGAACGGTCGGCTCAGCACGATCGTCATCACGGCCGATCGAAACGTGTCACCTTCGCTTTCCATCGTCTGCGTGATCTCCGCCAGCGTGCATTCATCGAAGTACTCCAGGCCGCGGCCCAGGGCGAAGGTGAGGAGTTTCGTCGCGATGCAGCGGCGCAACTCGGGAGTGCGTTCGAGGAGAATCTGCCGCAGTTCGGCCGGGCCGCTGAAGGTACGGCCGTCGGGCAGAGTGCCGGTCGGGTCGATCGGCACATCGCGCGATTCGGTGCGCCAGGCGCCGATGGCGTCGTAGTTTTCGAGGCCGAAGCCGATCGGGTCCATCAGTTGATGGCAGGCCGCACACGCAGGATTCTGACGATGCAGTTCCATCCGCTCGCGCAGCGGCGTATCGCGGTCGGCCTCGACGGCCTCGAGCGGAGGCACATCCGCTGGTGGTGGCGGCGGTGGAGCATCGAGCAGATTCTCCAGCACCCACTTGCCGCGCTTCACCGGCGAAGTGCGAGTCGGATTCGAAGTGATCGTGAGGATGCTCGCATGCCCCAGCAGCCCGCCCCGCTCGTCGGTGTCGACCTGCACCCTGCGGAACTCGTCTCCTTCGACCCCTTCGATGCCGTAGAGTTCCGCGAGTTGCTGGTTGACGAACGTGTAGTCGGCCGACAGTAGTTCGATGACCGGGCGATTCTCGGTGACGATGTGCTGGAAAAACGTGCGGGTCTCCTCGCGCATCGCCCTGCGCAGGTCGTCGTTGAAGGCTTCGTACCGCCGGCCGTTAGGAGAGACGGTGTCGAGCAGGCGAAGTTGCAGCCATTGATCGACGAAGTCGGTCGTCATTCGCTGAGATCGCGGGTCGGCGAGCATGCGCTCGACCTGTGACCGCAATTCGGCGTCATCCGTCAAGCGCCCGGCATCGGCAACGCCCCGCAGTTCGTCATCGGGCAAGCTCCGCCAGAGGAAGTACGACAGGCGTGTCGCCAGTTCGTGATCATTCAATTCGCGAATGCCTTCTGCGTCCGCATCAGTCGGCTCCTGCTCGACGCGAAACAGAAAGTTCGGCGAGACCAGCGCGCCCTGCACAGCGAACTGAATCCCGCGCTCGAAGGAATACTCTTCATCAAGCATCACATTCACCAGACCGACCAGCCGTTGCACTTCGTCCTGAGTGACCGGTCGACGCCACGCCCGGCTCGCGAATCGTTCGAGAATCACGCCGGCACAACGGAGTTGCTCGTCGCGGTCTGCATCAGGTTCGGGAGTCTCGACGAAGATGCGGCGATGCGACTCAGGTAGATCGTCGGGGAGCACGCCGATCGGGCCGACGATCTCCAGCCGGTGGACTCGCAGATTGCGGTCGCCGCGCAGTTCGGGATCTTCGTGCTCGGGTTCGTAGTAGTCGTTGAGAAACGAAGCCGCGAAGCGATACGCCCCTTTCTCGTCAACCGGCACGCGAACTTCAAACGAACCTTCCTCGTCGTCGCCGACGACATCGACGACGGCCAGTTCATCATCCCGCCAGCGGAGGCCCATCTTCGCGACTTCCGGTCCTGCCTGGTCGGCCGAGGCGACAACGCGCAGGATGTACTCGCCGACCGTATCAAACTCGAACATCTCGCCCACTTCGCCATCGGACGACAGGCTGTCCCCATCAAACTCGCGGACTGGCGCCTGCTCTTCATCCGACACGACGATCGCCTCGCGCACGATCTGATCAGCCACCGCGATATAGCGATCGAGCAGGGCAGGCGGCAGCGTCAGCACGTCGCCGATATGGTCGAAGCCATAACCGACGTCATCGCCGGGGAGTTCTTCCAACACATCGATCCGTACGCCGAGCAGGTCTGCGATCGTGTAACCGTACTCGGTGCGATTGAGCCTGCGGACCGTTACCCGGCCGGGATAGGCCGGCCCCGTGCAGTCGACATGCAGGGCGACATCGCGAACCCAGCGGGCGATGGCGGTGCGTTCTTCGTCGGACGGCTGCTCGGCATCCGGCGGCGGCATGATGTCGGCTTCGACCCGCACGAGAATCTTCTTCCAGATCTCGCGGTCGCGGGTGCCGGCATGTTCCGGCTGATAGAGATCGAGCGTCAGCGCGGCTTCGGCTGTTTCTCCCTGATGGCAGTCGATGCAATAGCGATCGAGGAGCGGACGGACGGCGTCGTAGTTCGTGGCCGACGACGAACCGTCATCCGCCGGACAGGGGATGGAAACGAGGACGACGGCCAAGGTAATCAGAGACTTGCAGATCGAATTCATTCTCGCGTAACCATAAAAACAATTCACTTCGACAAGACCATTCTCTCTGGTCTACATTACAATGGTGGCAAGGGGATCGGTAGCACACTTGCGGGAGAGACGCATGTTTCGCGTGGCAGTTCTATTTTCATGTGTCGTGGCGTGCGCCTGTGGAATGTTGGGAGATTCGGTGGTGCGCGCTCAAGGGGGCCGTCCCCGTCCCCGCGATGACGAAGCCCCCGATGTGCGTCAACTCGATATCGAGGCCGATCGGCTGCAACAGGAGTTTCTGCAGAACCTCGTCAACCTGGCCACCAGCTACGAAGAGGCCGGCGAGATCGAGAAAGCTAAGGAGACTTTCGGCACCGTGCTGACGCTCGATCCCGAGAACGAGCAGGTGCAGGAGAAGATCAACGAACTGAACAACCGCGTGTTCGAGGAGAACCAGACGACCGTCGAAGTCGACGTCGCCGAAGGCTGGGTGAACACCGGCATCATGGTTGCCAAGGACAGGCCGGTGCGCATCGAAGCTCAGGGGAGTTATCGCTTTATCGTCAACGAAGAATTAGGCCCGACCGGTTTCCCCACGGGTGATCCCTCGACGCAGATCATCGACGGCATTCCCGCCGGAACATTGATGGGCGTCGTCTTTCCCAGAAACCGACCGCAGGGGGAGGGACAACAACTGCAGCCGTTTTCCATCGGTGCATCTCGTGAATACTCGCCGACAGAGGACGGCGTGCTCTATCTGCGAGTCAACCTTCCGGCGAACCATCGCTGCGTCGGCAAGCTGGTCGCCGCCTTCAGCGGCAACATCGCGCCGGCGATGCCGTGAGTCTCTCACAGGGACCATCAGGGCCGGTCAGTTTGTGAAGTGGGGTAAACTGTAACGCCTCGCCTTTTCGACGTAAGTCCTTGGCTCACCG
>JANNSB010000004.1:0-2275 GCA_031402175.1 Planctomycetaceae bacterium | reverse complement strand
GTTTCGACATCATAGAACTCGCGAGAGCCATCGGCATATTGAATGAAGCGATGCTGCAGTGTGCGAATGCCGTGATTCCCCTGATTGTGCGTCGTGATCGCCGGCCACGCGCGATGCGCGTCAGTATCGAGCAATTGCGGCACGAGGCTGTGCCCTTCCAGTCCTTCAACCGGCTCCAACTCGCACATTTCGATAAGCGTGGGGTAGATGTCAAGCAGTTCGACCGGCATTCGGCAAACTGCTCCCTCGGTAATGCCCGGCCCGGCGAAGATCAGCGGCACTCGCGTCGCAGGTTCCCACAGACTGTTCTTGCCCGTGATGCCTTTCTCGCCTAAATGCCAGCCATGATCGGACCAGAGCACGATGATCGTGTCGTCGGCCCGGCCCGACGCTTCCAGGGCATCGATCACTCGCCCCACCTGACTGTCGACGAAACTCGTGCTCGCCAGATAGGAGCGGACCAACGCTTCATGCTGCCCCGCCTCACCCAGCCACGACAGTCGCGGCTCCGGCAGCGACCAGTGCAGATACCACGAGAACAAAGGCGTGTCGTCGCGATCCCCTTCGAGAATCACGGGAAGCTGCAATGTCTCCTCGGGGTACAGGTCGAACCACTGCTGAGTCGCATAGCACGGCACATGCGGCAGGAAGAAGCCGACGCCCATGAAGAACGGTTCCGGCAAGTCTTCGCGTTCGAGTTGCTCGACCGCCCAACTGGCGACGATCCAGTCGCCTTTGTCTTCATCCGCATGCGGGAACGTCCCCCAGTCGACAAGCGGATGGTTGCCGCCTGGCGTTGTCACAAGTTTCTCTTCGGGAGTGACGCCGACGCCGCCAGCCGGTCCCCAGATGTCGAACTCGGACAATCGTTCTGCCTCGGGCGGATAACCGCCGTGCCAGATCTTGCCGGCATTCAATGTGTGGTAGCCGTGTTGATTAAAGTGCTGCGGCAGCGTGACGATATCGGCCAGTTCGGGCACGGTGCGAAACCAGGGCGCCAATCCATAGATTCCGGTTGAGGACGGCCGCCTGCCCGTCAACAGACTGGTCCGTGAAGGATTGCACAGCGGGGCCTGGCAGTGGGCGTTGGCGAACAGCGTGCCGCGCGCGGCCAGTCCGTCGATATGCGGCGTCTGCGCCTGCGGGTGACCCCCAAAACATCCGACCCAGTCATTGAGGTCGTCGATGGCGATGAGCAGGACGTTGGGGCGCACGGGTTGGCGCTGTGTCGTGGTGGCACGATCAGCGAACACCGCTGCCGGCAGCGTCAGACAGAATAGCAGGTTCCACCATGCGTACCGCATGCGACCGAGCGAGATAAGGGGGCTTTACTCCATTAAGGTAACAGTACTTTATCTTAGGGCGTGAAACATCACAACTCATTTTACATAAATGGTTTATAGCTGACAGGAAGCATCAGGAAAGCAATCTCTCCGGATCCTTCCGCTTGCCGCGATTGTCGCCCCGCTGGTAGACTTCGCCCCGTCCAGGGAGGGACATTCAGACGCCGTCCGTACAGGGAGGTCGGACCATGCTGCTCACGCAATCCATACGCCGCAAGCTCGCCACCAATCTCGGATTGGTGCTGCTGATGCTGTTGGTGTTCACCCTTAGCACCGTGTCGGGCGTCTTCGTCTATCGCCGGATGGTGCGGGATCTGGAACTGAGCATCAAGGAGGCCCCGCGGCTGACCGAACTTACCGCCGCCATTGGCATGCTCGTGCGTCCCTTGCTGGTTCCCGAAACTGCAACAGCCGGTGACGAAGCTCAACAGGCGGCAGAAGTCCAACGGCTGCGGTTCGAAGAGACACTGACGCAGGTCGAACTCGAAGTGGCCACATATCGCGACCGGCTGCTCAAGATGCCGCATTACAGCCATCGGGAACATCATCAGGACACCGTCCACCGTGCGTTGTTCAACACGATTGCTGATCACCTCGCCGACCTCAGGAGCGGCGCGCCTGCACTGGCCGACCCGCAGAAGCGACAGGCCCAGATCGATTACACGTTTCGCAAGGTGGCCGAACTGCTGGACATCATTCAGACCGTTCCCGATCCGTCGTTCGACTTACTGGAAATGCTCGAAGACGCACGCAGCGACTACCGGCTCCATCTGTGGATCGTCTCCGCGACCGGTATCACCTGCCTGGTGCTGCTGGTCAGTTTGGGAATCTGCGCCCATCGCTGGATCTTCACGCCGATCTGCCAGTTGCACGCCGGCGCGAGGCAGGTGGCTCAAGGGAACTACGATGTACGCATTCGCGTGAAGTCGTCG
>JANNSB010000003.1:0-9311 GCA_031402175.1 Planctomycetaceae bacterium | reverse complement strand
CTGGGTGATTCGAGACGACCTGCTATCGGAGATCGCTCGCAGACAACCGACCACGCACGCACGGCTCGAAGCGGTGCGCGGCATGGATCGCCCGGGTTACCGCAAGTTGTTCGATGCGCTCGCCAAGGTCGTCAAGCAGGCCCAGAAAGCGCCGGAAGATTCGCTGCCTCACAAGGTGCGTTCGCCGCAGCACCCGCCACAGGATGATCCCCTCTCACGCATTCTGTTGATCGCGCTGGCGAATCAGTGTGCGGAACTGAATGTCTCACTCGGTCTCGTAGGCACCAATTCCGATCTGCTCGATTTGGTGCGCTGGGAACTCGAAGGCCGCAAGGGGCCGTTGCCGCTCCTGATGGACGGCTGGCGGAAGGAAGTCTGCGGCACACTGTTGACCGACATACTCGAAGGCCGGGTTGCTCTGCGCGTGATCAATCCCAAGGCCGAGGCACCGCTGGCGTTCGTGAAGGTGGAAGAGGGCACCGGCAGGTGATTCCATTGACACCGAGCAGAAAGAATCAGCGACGGACATTGCGTTTCTCCAGGGTCGATGTCCTCTCTGAAAGGCCGAACCATCGGCCCCGTTCGAGTTGCGCGAAGTGTGCCGAGACCGGAGGATACGAGCGGGAGGGTTGTTAAGCCCAGCCGCCCGATTCCTGTCTCAGCAGTCCTGATTCTGGCCAATAGCTAATAGCCAATGGCCATTGGCCAGAAAACCGCCTGGGCCGATCGACCCTCCGGGGGAGTTCGTGACGGGGTGACGCAGTGGCTCATTTCACGCGCCGGGCAGTGGAGATTTTTGTCGAGTGCACTCTTGACGACGATTAGGGAAACGGCCTCCCCGCACGCCGGCGACCACTGACCCGGCTACGCCAGAAGGCACGTTGCCTCAAGGATCGTCACCGGACGAACTCACATTTCTACCCTACCCGTCGCGGTTGCGCCGCTGACCTGAGCGATGCCCCTTGAGGCATCAACACTCCGAGCCAGTCCAGTTGATGAAGGATCTCCGGTCGATGGGACCGAGGCACTTTCGCAACGACTGCGTTTCACTTGCGGGCCGGCTGCGAGGAACGTGACGGTCCCGGCTTTCAGCCCTTGCTCCACGCGCCGGGCTGTGGCACGCTCATATTATCGATTACCTTTGGCCCGATTGTGCGTAGTGCAGAGCATTTCGCAGTTCTTGGCCGAACTTTCGCCGCCCTTGCTCCATGCGGAAATGTGGTCGGCATCCATTTCGTCGATCTTATAGATCCGGGCCTTGTTTGCGTTGTTCCCAATCGCGCAGAGCGGACAGTTGGACTCGCCCTTGCCCTCGGCTGCTTGCGTCTGCTTAGCGTATGCGACCCGCTTTACCGGTGTGTCGAAAACCCGAACCTCAAGGAACTTCGTTTCTACCGAACCGCCCAAGAGATATTCGAAGATTCCTTTGCCCTTCGTCACATACGGATCGGCGGCGAGCTTTTTCACCTCGTCCGAAATTTTCTTCGGATCGTAGGACTTGCCGTGGTGCTCCTCGTACAGCCTGCCCCATTCCAAGCCCTTCATTTCCGGCAGAACGTCGGTGAACACCGTCGAAACCCAATCGATCACCGCATTGAAATAGGCCTTTAGCTCGTTGATGTTCTTCTCGTAGCGGTTGGCGCTCATGTAACTGCCGATGTCTCCTTTGCTCACCCAGTCCAGCGCCCGCTCGAGAAAATCCTGCCGGTTCGCGCTGCCCCGAATGTACGCGCTCCACTTCTGGATGTTCGAATTTTGGCTGTTGCTGAACTCTTCCTTGGCCTTGGTGACGAACGGGCCGGAGTAGACGGCGTTGAGCAGTTCCTGATCGTTCAGCGGCACGCCGGCGATGTTGATCGTCCTGAACCACTCCTTGATCTCGGTCTCCGTCCCCTCACACTCGTAGATCAACAGTTTCGATTCGCGCAGCTTCTTCTGATGGTCGGCGGGCAGGCTGCTGAACATCTTCGGGTTGCCGTTCTCCATGATCGCGAACTTGTCGGTCACGAACCGCCCGATGCTGGTGATGCGCTGCTGTCCGTCGAGTACCTCGAACTTGTCCGCAGCCACCGTGTTGAAATAGATCAGCCCCAGCGGATACCCCTTGAGCAGCGATTCAATGACCGCCTGCTCCCGCTTCCCGCCGCCGTCAGCGTAGATGTAGTTGCGCTGGTACTCCGGCTGAATCGTGAGCTTCCCGCCGAGACCGAACAGGCCCTTGCCCTCAAGTTCGTTGTAGACGAAACCCTCGCAAATCTTGGCGACGGTGATGTCGGTGCGGAGCGTGGTTTTCACTTTTTCTTCCCTTTTGCTTTGCGATGACGGATGAGGATGCGCTTGTAGGCGGCCTTCTTGGTGCTTCCTATCCCCAGCTTAGTTCGACCGACGTTGGTGACGTATTCGCGTCCGAGCCGTGAAACCCCTAGAGCCTCCATCTCATCGCGGTCGTCCCCGTTTGCGATGATCTCGAACTGGTCGGGATTGTACTTGTCGAGAAAAGAGATCGGGACGCCCATCACCCCGTCGTAGTCGCTTGGAATCGAATCGGTGTACGGGATTTCAATTGCGTCGCAGTTCTCGTACCGCTCGTACCCTTTCTTTCCCTTGATCTCCCTGTGTTTGCTGAACTTGAGGTTTTCCGCCATCGTCATCAGCGGCAATTCCTCGTGCCGTCGCCCATGATCGATGTTCGTGAACCAACCGACGTTCCGGAACTTAACGAGCCCTGTGCCTTTGTCATAGACACCGTTCGCGAACTCCCGCGCTCTTTCGGCAGGGATGCTGAAATACGCGTTTCCGTTGGAGAAGCCCGCGCCAACCCACATCTTGTTCTCCTTGATGAGCGGGAAGATCTCCGTGTACGTGATGGCGTTCTTACTGCCGATAATGAGGAATTTCTTCCCATGCTCCACCAGCTGCGCGACGTACTCCTTGAAAAGCGAGAACGGCGGGTTGGTGACGACGATGTCGGCTTGTTTGAGGAGTTCGACGCAGGCGTCGCTGCGGAAGTCGCCGCCGGGGTATTTCTCGTCGGCTTTCAGGGCGATACGGGCGGCTTTGTTGCGCTTGAGGAACAGCTTCACGTCTTCGATGTCGGCCGCGCCGTCGTCGTTCTCGTCTTTCACATGGTCGAGGATGACGCCGACGGCCTTGGGCTTCGGGCGCTTGCCGTTGCCCTCGCTGTGCTCGGGAAAGAGCGACATCTGCCCGGCGATGGGCGAGCCGTCGTAGCTGGTGGTGATGAGCTTCTTGAGCCCGAGCTTGTTGAAGTTGGCGGCGAAGTACTTGAAGAAGTTGCTCTCGAAGGGATCATCGCAGTTGCAGTAGACGATTTTGCCCTTGAAGGTCTTGGCGTCGAACTCGAGGTAGGCTTCGACCTCTTTCTGGATGTCGACGTACTGCGTGTAGAACTCGTCCTGCTTGGCCGACTTGGCGGCGTGCAGGCTGCGGTTGAGCGACTTGCTTTCCATGGCGCAATTGGCTTTCTTGAGTTTCCTAGACGTCATTTCGGCCTAACTCGTGATTCTCTCAACAATCTGCGTAGAGAATACTCTCGGATACTCCAGCGTCAATTGCCGATGGCAGGACGACTTGAGATGAATTTGCAGCGTAGAACTGGCAGCCATTCCTTGCGCCGTTCCGGTTGGCCGTGAAAGCGCTCCGGTGTCGATCACCCGGGCTCAGCCCAGGTTCTTAGAACATTTTGTGATCAGTTTCATCCGCGCAGGATGTGATTATTCGCCATCGTGATCCCGCTGAGCATCGCGCCGACGATCCCCAGGAAACCCTGATCGGTGCCGCACAGATAGAGTCCCTGAATGGGCGTTGTTCCCGAAAGCACCTTGGTCGGCGAGCCATAGACGGCCCCCTGATAATGTCCCGTGAACCGGCGAATTGTGCGCGGAGTGAACACGTCCGTCTCGATCACATGCGGACGAAAATCCGGAATGTGCTCGACGGCGGCATCGGCCATACGCCGGCACCATTCCTCCTTCGCGGGGTAGTACTCGTCATCGGGGAGCGACATCCAGTAGCCGGGATTCGCCAGCGCGGTCACGCGAATGCAGCCCTCTTCGAGCTGTTCACCATCGTCGTAGCGAAAGTTGTTGGGCGAGCAGATGATGCCGCTGTCGAGATCCAGCGGCTCCTGCGGCGGTGCGTAGGTGAAGCGATCGGTCGAGTTATAGAAGACGATCGTCTCCTCGTGTCCCATGTCGCTCGGCAGACAATCCAGCATGAAGATCGCTTCGTTGAACGATATCTCACCCGAGGGGACAGTCTTCGCCGGCACTGCCGCGCCGCAGAGATCATGGGTTTCCGCGACTCCGACCGATGAAAGAATATTGTCCGCGGAGATCTCCTGGCCATCATCGAGTACGACGCCGATCGCTTTGCCGTTCTCGCTCACGATGCGTTCGACGCCGTGGTTGAGCTTCAGTTCGCCCCCCAGCGACTTATAGTGCCGGGTGAGCGTCTTAAGAATTTGCCTGACTCCCTTGATGGGGCGGGCGAAACCTTGCTCATAGATACTCTTGAACATGATGCAGAACTGCTGAAAGTCCATGTCGTCCGGCACAGCCGACCCGTAGAACATCAGCGGACAAAACAGCATGTCCACGAGCAGGGGGTCGCTGATGATCCCAGACACGACTTTGCGAGCCGAGATCGGCTGCTGAGAAAGATTGAGTTCATCGAACGCATCGATCTGCCTGAGTAGCGCGTCAAACCTGTGCGCTTCGCCGGGAAACTCTGCATGCACATCCTGACGCAGCCCCTCGACATCGTTGTTGAACCGCAGACGATGTCCCGGGAAGACCACGGACGAGCCGACCTGCGGCGACAGGTCGAAATCGTCCCAACGCAATCGAAGCTGCTTGAGGAGTTTCGCCAGCGGCCCGCTTCTCGTACCCGGCTTGGCGTAGTTGGTGACTGCATGCAGGCCGACATCGTAGTTGCGGCCTCTCAGCCGGTAGAACGAATTCAAGCCGCCGATCGTCGTGTGACGTTCGAGAATGCAGACGCGATGGTCGTAGTAGGCCAGCCGAATGCCGGCGGCCAGTCCCGACATGCCCGCGCCGATGATGATCGTCTGGTAGTCGGCAGGCATGGACGAATCGCTGACGCCGCTAAGAATGCAAGTTGACTCCGGCGCAAGACCAGATGCGCCGACTGAAGTCCACTGTTGCGAGTGTGCGATCTTAGCAATCCCCGATCGCGGCGGCATGCTGCAGATGACTGCGTACCGATGGGGCGGTTCAGGCAGCGTGTCGATTCTGGAGCAGCCGTTCGACGGTGCGAATCAGGTCGCCATAGTGAAACAGCGGCGGCAACGTCAGCTCGTGACAGGTGTTGCCTGCCGGCGCGGCTTCAGTCATCGCGATCGGGTCATCGATTGTTGCAGCGTGGGTCGCAAGATAGTGACTTGCCCTGCCGCGAATCACAATGCTCGGTTCTGATTTCGACCGACGCCTTTGAATCTCCCGGCACACGATGACGCCCCGCGGCTCGAAGATCGCCCTGAGTACCTCTTCGGTTTCCGGCCGGCAATCGACCAGGACCAGGGGAGCAGATAGAGTCTGATGCGGCATCAGTGATGGATTCCAGGAGGGAAGGGTGGCAGGCTCGGAGGCGGGAAAACCGGGGAATTCTGTAAAATCTGTCGAGCCTGCGGTCGGGGGGCGAACCTTACCGGGAGAGCGAACTTGTGTCAAAAGGAATTCCGGGGCCTGCGGGATGACCGTTGATCGACGAACATCGAGGCCTGGCGGCTCAGCGAGCAGCAGAATAGGAAGTTGAAGATGGTGTGGGTGCCTGTTCCAGCGAGGCCAGCGGCTGGCTCAAACATTGCAGAATCAGTTTGGCGGCCTCTTCGACTTCCGTTCGAGACACATCGAGGTGCGTGGTCACTCGGACGCGACCTTCGCCGAGTGGAATGATTCTCACGCCGCGTCGTGCCAGCACGTTCGATAGCGCGGCATCGGAACCCCATGCGGGATCGATGTGAAAAAACACTAGATTCGTCTCGACGGCGTCCACATCAATGCGCACCGCGGGATGATCGGCGATCATTTCGGCAAACAGGCGGGCGTTCGCATGATCTTCGGCGAGTCGATCGACGTGATGTTCCAAAGCGTAGACCGCCGACGCGGCCATCATGCCGACTTGACGCAACGCGCCGCCGAATAGTTTGCGGGCGCGGCGGGCGAGTTGCATGTCTTCCGAGGTTCCCACGAGGATCGAACCCATGGGACAGCCCAGTCCCTTGGAGAAGCAAATTGATATCGTATCGGCATACTGTGCAACATCGGCCGCGCTCACTCCACGGGCGAAGCAGGCGTTGAACAGTCTCGCTCCGTCCAGATGCACCTTCATGCCGTGCGCACGCGCCCATTCCGACAGTTGTTGCAGTCGCTCCAATGGATAGGTACGGCCGCCGCCGAGGTTAGTCGAGTTCTCCAGGCACAGCAGCTTCGTCGGAGCAAAGTGAATGTCGGAGGGCCGATGGTGCCGTTCGAGAGTTTCAACGTCGAGCATGCCACCGACGCCGGGAAGCTTGCGCACACTGACACCGCTGAGGGCGGCTGGCGCGCCGGCCTCGTAGGTGCCGATGTGACCGTGTTCCTCGATGAGCAGTTCATCCCCGGGCCGGCAATGCACCCAGACTCCCATCTGATTGGACTGCGTGCCGGAGCAGGCGTAGACGGCGGCTTCCTTGCCCAGCAGTTCTGCCACCTGGGCTTCGAGGCGATTGACGGTCGGATCCTCGCCGACCATGTCGTCTCCCACTTCGGCCTCGGCAATCGCCCTGCGCATGCCGGGCGTCGGCTTGGTGTAAGTGTCGCTGCGCAGTTCGATGTCGTACATGGATGGCTCGATCAAAGGCGATACGTGATGGAACGATTGTCGGAAGTACGCTTCACGGCGACAAGTAGACGGTCGAACCAGTCGCTACACTGCCCGTGTTTCGTGAACAATTGCGAATTCCATGTTCGAGTCCTTGCTCAACCTGATGCGGCAGCACCCTTGGGCATTCGCCTTGCCTCTGGGCATTGTGTGCGGCTTCGCGCATCGGTTGTTGACGCAGCGCGGGCTAAAGATCTGCGAGGCGGCGAATACCCGCGTGCCGATCGTGGAAACCGTGGCCGTCGCGGTTCTGACCGCCGTGCTCACCTGGCTGATGATCGTTTATCGCGTGCAGATCACAGACATGGAAGTGAAGCCCCTGGCGACCGGCCATGTGATGATGGTCGTCTATCACCTCACACTGACGGTACTACTGCTCTCAGCGGCATCGGTCGATTTTCGTACGTGCTTCATACCGGACTTCATACCCGTCTATGGCGCGCTGATCGGCATCATCGGTGCCTGCACGATCGGCGAAGTGCAGATCATGCACATTTGGGTCGACTGGACGCAGGAGATTCCGCAGCGATCTGGGCCTTTCATACACGATTGGATCTCGGATCATTGGCATCTGCATGGACTCGCCTGGAGTCTGGCGGGCTTGGCAGCCGGTGCGGGGCTGACGTGGATACTGCGCTCGCTCTCGGGACTGGTTCTCGGTCAGGAGGCGCTCGGCATGGGAGATGTCTTCCTGATGGGCATGGCCGGCGCATTCATCGGCTGGCAGCCCGTCGTGATCGCGCTCGCCATTGCACCCATCGTCGCACTGTTCATTGGCGGCATCGCCTGGCTCGTCGGTGGGAAGCAGTACATCCCGTATGGCCCATTTCTTGCGGCAGGCGTGCTGGTGACGCTCTTTGCCTGGAAGTACATCTGGCTCCTCGAATTCGATTTCGGAGAACCACATAGCCCCGGGGAACAAGCCGACTTCGCATTGCGGAGGATGTTCGGCGACGCAGTCGGGCTGCTCATTGTCGCCGGCAGCGTCCTGGCCGCTCTCGCCGTGATGCTGGGAGTATTGCGCTGGGTGAAGAACGTGCCGATCGAGCAACTCGCGGGACGGCGGCATCGGTCGACTGATTCGCCTACGAACTTGGACTAGAAATCAATCTGCGTCCGCATGCCGAACATGTTGGTTTGGCTCTTGGGGAATCCCGGCGCGTCGGGCACAGCGTGGACGAAGTTGAACACGAACTTCGTGTAGGGATTCCAATACCAGTTCACGCCGACGGTGAAGTCGGTCATCGTGCCGCCGGAGATACTACGGTCGTTCAGATTGAGGTGCGACCAGCGTCCCGCGATCTCCCAGGCTCCAAGGCCCGGCTTGCCGCAACGCAGGCAGGGGCCGAAGTTGGTGAACGGCATCACGCGGTCGATCGCTCCGTTCTTACGGTCGTAGGGGCGATGCTCGCCGGTCAGGAAATAGCCGACCTGAGCGTACGAACCCCAGAGCGTACCGTGATTGCCATCCGCGAGTTGCACGAAGTTGACCATCGATTCGGTTTGCAGCGAGAATGGACCTTCGACCCACAGCAATTCGGTGCCGAGAAGGTTGTAGAAATCGGTGAGCAGGGTGCCGGTGCTGAGGAAGATCGGGGTGCCGTCCTGAGCGCCGGGTACTGCCTGGCCGCTGGTGCCGACGGCTCCCGGAGCCTTCTGACCGATGAAGAATTCTGGAATCGTGCGGAAGTTGACGCGGTCTCGCGGAGGGGAGTTGAAGAAGTGTGCCAACCCCAGATGCAGATACTCCTTCGCACTCCCAGAGCGGCAACCAGGTAATGCGTTCGGCCGTTCCCCAGCCGCCGTCCGTGCTGATGGAGTTGCCGAACTGGTCCTGACCCGAGCGAAACAACGAGGCGGCCCAGGTCATGGTCTGGTCTTCGTTCACGTCGTAGAAGCCGGCGCCCGTGTGGCGAAACGGAGTGAACGACTGGAACAACACCGAGCGTTCCATGAAGGTCGTGTACCGATAGCTGCTGACGACCTCGAGACTGAAGGGCTGCTTCCACTGGCCGAAGTGCACAGTTCCCAGACCCGGAATCTCGGTCTGCTCAAGCCACACATCGGTAAACGAGGGACGCCCAATGGCCCCGAAGTCCATCTGAAACGTGTAGTTCGTGTGCTCAGTGACCGAGCCCTTGGCCGACAGCCGAGCGCGACGAATATCAATGCCATCCTGGATGCGGCCAAACTGGATCAGGCTGTCGGCGTCTTGATTGAACCACCCGACATCGGCCTGAAACGCTCCGTTGACGGTCACATTCGGGTAAGTCTTCTGCTGCGAGTTCGCGACAAATTCGTCCCAAGCCTGCTGCAGCGAGTCGATGCGATCGAATTGCGATTGGTCTGCGACGCCCGTCAGCGGTTCCCGCTGCCGCAGGTAGTCCTCGACGACCTGCTGGATGCGC
>JANNSB010000002.1:0-4198 GCA_031402175.1 Planctomycetaceae bacterium | reverse complement strand
GGCCCCCTTGTTGATCTTGTTTGGCCTGCTCGCGAATGGCGGGCTTGTCTTCTTCATCATATGGGCGATCCGCCGCCCATTTGGGGCGATGGTGGTACTGCGCATGAGGGTCGATGATCTGCGAGCGCAAGGATATGTCTTCTTTGGCGAAGGCCACCTGCATCCGTTGCATGTCGGCGACAACAAATTCGTCACCACAACGTCCGGCTGGTGGGTGCGTCCGGTGTTTTATGACGCTGAGTTGCGCCCGATTAAACTCGGCGGTTAAGAACCTTGGGACGGGTGGCTGAGCCACCCGCGATTCACGGGTTGCCGTGGTCGTTCTTCATGGACACGAGAAACAGGCAGGCACGTCTACGCACGACTCGCACTGGCGGACAAGCCGACCAGTGGCACATTTCTTGAGGCAATTCACCAGTGGCACCTGGCTTGCCCGATGAAATCATGAATGATGTTTACTATTACATCGGATGTTTTGCCCTGCTGTTATTACTGCTGGGATTTTTGGGACAGAAGCGGAAGGGAACGGATTCTCACCACCTGTCTCGCGCGCGGGTCAAGTCGGCTAAACGACACTGGCCACTTTTGTTGGTCGCGTTCGCGGCGATCTCCGTCCCTTGGACTGTATTCTTCCTGCTGTGGGGCGGCGTGGGAGGGCTTGGATTTAGCGGCGTACTGTTTTGCAGCCTGTTCGCCTCCCGCGGATACATGTGGGTTGGTCACGGACCTGGAGGATCCGAGGAAGCGATGCGTCGCAATGTCCACGCCGACGAGCACGAGGAATGGATGAGGGAAGCGTTTGGTCTCCCTGCTTTGATGTGGGTACTGATTTCGATTGTGTTGATCTTAACCTAGGTTTCGGCGGGCCGGCCGAACCAGGCGGCGGGGTGGCATGTTTGGGGTGCCATGCCTGCATCGCGTAGCAGTGCAGGCATGACGCGCGTGGATCGACGACCCACCACGTCAACTCTGCGCGGGGAAGTGGACGCGGGGCTGCCTCACTCCGCTGCCGCTTGCTCCTTCAAGAGCTGAATCTCGACCAGCATGCGCTCGGCCTGGATCTCTAGGACGTCGGAGTGCGGGATCGTCTCGGTTTCAAACCGAGCGGATGTCAGGGCTTCCAGATGCTGAAACAGGTCGAGTTGACGACGGCAGATGTCGATGCGTTCGGCTGGTTCTCGGGCCAGATCGAGTTCTGCCGCGAGCAGACGATGATTCGCGCGAATCAACACGTCGTCCGCTACGATGCCGTGCTCGTGACGCACCTGCAGTTCGTCGACCAACTGCCTGAGCGTATCGACCCGCTGTCGCTGCAAGGCCTCGATCTCGCCGGTCACCACGGTCTCCGGCGGTTGGCCGGCGCTTTCTCGATGAGTGACCACAACGAGGACCAAAGCCAGGACCAGCAGTGCCGGCCAACGCATGTCGAACCCAGACTTCTGCATGACTGTCTCCCGAATGGAAAGGATCGATTCGCGGCTGCGCATTGCAACAGTCGCGGACGCCGCAGCATGAGTATTGCGGCATGCGGATGATGACCGCAAGCCGGCTGGCGGAAGGAGTGAGTCAGGGGTCAGGCGCTACTCGCTGGCGCAGCGCGCGCAACCTCGACGGGTAGGGTGAATGGTTGCCGCGACGGCGCGGCTCGACTCAGGGACATCATGCACGCAACTCCACCGACAAATTCGAGTGACGACGATCGGCGCGTGACTCTGCTGACGCCGGAGCAAAAGCAGGAATACATCTCGCTGATGCAGTGGGGCGCGCCGCCGCTGGCGGCGTGCGCGCGGGTGGGGGCGAGCATCGACGAGATCGAGACGACGCTGGCGCGCGACGGTGATTTCGCCCACCGCGTGCAGCGGGCGCGTGCCCTGCTGATGGAAAACGTCGCGGCCGCCATGTACAAGTCGGCCATGGGAGGCAGCGTCTACGCGCAGTCGAACTATTTGCGGCAGTGCCGTCCGCCGGAGCAGCCGAAGGAGAACAGCATCGTCGACGGCATGTCGCGGGGGCAGCTCCGGATGATCATGAGAAACGCCACGCAGCAATGGCAGGACGAAGCGGAAGACGAGGACTGGATAGATGAAGACGAGAGCGAGTAGCGAATTGCGATGAGCGAGCAGGGGGGCGGGCGAGGGGGGCGGGCGAGGAGGGGCCCGGCGGTCTCTGCTGCCTCCTGCCTGATTCCTGTTCCCTCATACAGCTTGCGAGAGTGCCGACATGTCGCATCGATCACAGCGGCGGCGATTCAGCAATGACGAACTTCTGCACTATCTGCGGCGAGCGGGCGAGCAGCGGCCGTCGATCACGCTGTCGCAGTTCTGCAGGGAGTTGGGGATCAGTCAGGGGCTGATCTACACGCGGTTCGAATCGTGGCGGGCGATGCGCGAAGCGGCGGGGCTGCCGCGAGATGGCGATTTCGAGCCGAAGCATTCGGATGCCGACATTCTGGCCGACCTGCTGCAGGTGTGGCGTCGCGCGGGTCGCTGCCCGGGTTACAACGATCATCGGCGCTGGGGCGGCAAGATCGCTCCGTCGACGATCTGCAAGCGATTCGGCACCTGGCTCGGCGCGCGGGCGCGACTCGAACTGCACCTGCGCGAACTGGGGCTGAAGCAGGAGCCGGAAAGTTTAGTCGCTCCGCCACTCTTCGCTCCCCGCTCTCGTTCACGCGGGGGCCGCCCGCGCCGCGCGTTCGAAGGCGTAGGCCATCCAGCCGATGGTGAGGATGGCGGTCACGAGCGCCCAGCCGTTGAGTCCGTGTTTCAGGAAGGTGTCGTACATGCCATGCAGCAACACGGGGACGCCGATCCAGATCACGATGGCCAGCAGGATTTCGCCGAGTTCACCTCCCCCGAGGTCCGATCGGCGGTACATGTTGCAGGCGATGGTGGCGGTCCAGGCGGCATGCAGGGCGACGCAGGAGACGAAGCGCACCACGTACATCTCCCAGCCGGCGAAGCCGTTGTACATGCCTCCGGCGTAGTGAATGCCCTCGGAGACGCCGAAGCCGATGCCGCTGGCCAGCCCGACGAGACAGGCTCCCTTCCAGGTGGCCTCTCGATTGTTCTGCATGTACCAGATGACGGGCACGATCTTGCACAGCTCCTCGCACAATCCGACGCCGAGCGTGAAGCCGTAGACGCTGGCCCAGAAGCTGCTCTCGTCGCTGAGGGCGCAGTAGTACATCAGCCCGATGAACTTCACGATCAGCAGAAACAACACGACGATGCCCAGGCCTCCGCGAATCACGAGATTGGCCGAGAAGAATGCGAGGGCCTGCAGCAACAGCAGCACGACGATGCCGACAGTTCCGGTGAACAGGCCCACGAGCACCAGCATGATCGGTCCGGCATCGGGACTGCGGATGGAGATGAGCAACAGCGTGAGAAACCCGACGACGCTGATCCCCGCATAGACCCAGTGGAACTTGGAATCCTCGGGCAGGTGGGCGCCGTCCAGACTGCTGTCGGGCAGGAACAACGAGACAGCCAGCGGAATCATCGCCAGGCCCATATAGGCATACAGAAAGACTCGCGTCCAGTCGCTGACATCGACTGCGGGGCGACTGAGTTTTTCCTCATCGACCGGCTTGGCACGCTTCTTGCGCTTGACGCCTTGCACGACCGGCGGCATCGCCGTCGGCGCGCCGGAGTCCAGGCTGTCGAGCCCCATCCGGTCGAGATAGACGAACGGATCGTTGGGGTCGTAGGCGTTTTCGTTTCCGTCCTGCGACTGCAACGGGGCGTCGAAGTCCGGAATGCCCCCTGCGACTGTCTCGCCAACAGCGGACGCGTTAGCGGCGGACGATGCGAGTTCGACCTTGATCGCGTTCTGACAGTTCGGGCACTTCACCGACTTGCCGACGAACTTGACGGGCACGGCCAGCGACTTGCCGCAGCTCGCGCAACTGACGCGAACTCGTTCAGACTGCGCTGCAGCTGGCGGAGCCACAGGTTGTTCGACGGGCGTCTGTCGCGACGCAGGCGCGGGGGGCGGGGGCGGCGAGAAACTGTCAGGGATGTCGAAGTCGATGTCCTGGCCGGGGGCGGTCGACGCGGCCACCGGCGCGGGGATCGTCACACTGCCGTCACAGCCCGGACAGCGGGCACCGCGACCGGCTGCGTTGTCGGGCGCCAGGATCGTCTTGCCGCAGTGAGGACAGGAAACGCGAATCGACACTCGGCGACCCCCAGGC
>JANNSB010000001.1:0-8887 GCA_031402175.1 Planctomycetaceae bacterium | reverse complement strand
GACCCGCCCCCTGTTGCGACTCGACGACCGGATGACATCCACGCGCGTCGCCCCGTGTCTGGGGACAGACACGGCTACAAAAAATAACAGCCTCTCCGCGAAAGGCGACTACTCGTCGTCTTCTTGTTGGTATCGGCTGAGCCGATTGATCCATTCGCTCTCGACGGTCTTCAGATTCTCGTCCAGGAACCTGAGAATCTCCGGCTCGATGCGGGCCGAGTTGTTGAGAAACAAGTCTTCGCCGCGAGCGCTGGTCATCGGCTCCATCAGGACGGCGCTTTCGGAGTTCTGTCGCGTGACGATGTCGTAGAGAGCTTCAGCGGCTCCATTGTCGGTTTCATCTTCGGCTCCGGCGATGAACATGAAAGTGATCCCGAATGACGGATCCTTCAAGAAGTTAATCGACCGGTTGTTGTTGATCGCGCCCGCAGACTGATCCGGAGAGATCAGCACCAGCGATCGCACATCCTGGCCTCGCGGAGTGCCGAACAACCCCCCGGGGCCGTCGCGATACGGCAAGGTGCGCCAATCTTCCGCCGCGAAGGCCAGCGCGAGTGGTGCGGACACTTCCATGGCGATGATACCCGTCTTGTTCATATTGAGATGATGAACCTGATGCTCTTTGAAGATGAACTCCTTCACCGCCACGAGATCGCCGGCAATCATCTTGGAATAGTCGACCGGACGGATGGTCTGCTCCTGCCCTTCGACCACGCTCTCGCCATGCTGCCGGAGATCGACGGTGATGACGGCAATCCCCAGCGCATTCACCGCCTCTGCAAACGGCAGCCCGCCTTGCGTGTTGGGTCGCGAGGCACGATCCCAGAACAGCCGGCTGCCACCGGTGCCGTGCAGCATCACCACGACCGGCGCCTGGTCCATGGTTCCGTTCGGATACATCTCCTCCGTCACCGGGAGGTAGCTGATGTGGATGGGAAACCCATCACCATTGGCTTCCAGCGTCTGATAATCGGGATCCACGTCGTCGAATGCCGAGACTGCGGGACAACAGATCATAAACGATGCCAGACAGGCGGCGATCAAGTTCGCTGAAGTGTGATTCATGGGTTCCCTTGCATGAGAAGCAAAAGAGAAGTTGCCAAATCCAGAGACTGGAACACCCTCAGGTGCAGTTTTCGAGAAGAAATGCCGTATCACCAGTCTATGCACGGGCCGGAAACGGGTCAACATGCGAGCGCGCATTGGACCAATTTCGACCGCTGCCGACGAGCGCGCTACTGGCTTGTAGGTGCTGTAGCGATTGCGAAAGACGAGGAAGCTCTGCGGCTGGCTGGTTCAGCCATCCAGACACGACAGTTCTCTCAGATTGGCGTCGACGACAGTGCGGGGACACGACCAGACCAGAAAGAACATCGCCTCACGAACCGCGCGTTCCGCGGGATGTCCGGAAACGAAGCCCGCCCCCTTCGACGCCGCCAGCAAAGCCTGCGTGATCCGTAATGCCAGTGAGTTGGCCGACTCGCGGACCATTTCGGCAGTACACGTCGGATTCGATCCCGCGTCATCTTGCTGCGCGGACTTGAACTTGACATGACAGCGATCGAATTCGCCGCGGAACGAATCCACGACCGGCGACAGTTCGGCCCGCCGATCGGCCTCGGCCTGAAGCGCCGCCAGCGCCCTGGCCGACAAGCCGAGAGCCAGGGCCGATGTCGCGAGTGAACCTGTCCCTCCTTGATTCGTCTGCATCACCTGTTCCACCGGACCGGCAACCAGGCAATCTCGATCGAGGCGCACATCGTCAAGTTGCACGCTCGCGGTCTGTGAGGCACTCAACGCGAGCAGGCGTGCCGGCGGGCCGACCGTGATGCCCGGTGTCGTCATCGGCACGGCGACCAGTACTTGTCTGCCGTCATCGAGACTGCCGCCGGTCACGATCAGGTCTGCATGGGCGGCACCCGTGACCCATGGAACTTCGCCCGTCAGCACATAACCCCCATTTCCTGTTTGGCTGGCGCGCACCGTCGGCTGCCGCCAATGCTGTCGCGATGTACTGAGGTGCGAGATGCCGACCGTCGCGAACAGTTCACCACTCGCCAGCCCCGGGAGATACCTCGCCTTGAGCGAAGGGTTGCCGCAGATGGAGATCCGCCGCGATGCCGCGTTCATCTGTGTCAGCACGAACGTCGTCGTCAGACATGCCTCGGCAAGCGACTGGTAGCCCGCCATGAGGGCGGCTTCCGACACATCGCTGCCGCCGAATTCGTCAGGGATCACCCAGCCGAGCACGCCTGCTTCACCCAGCCAGGCGAGCTGCGCCGCGGGCCACGACTCGACCGACTCCAGATCGTTCGCCGCGTGCTTCAATCGCGGCAGCAGATCCGGTGCAATCGCGGGAACTGACGGGGCAGACATTGTGATTCCAGGAGACGTTCAACGAGCGGCACCCGTCACTGTAGCTGCAATTTGGTATGCGAACTATCATGGACCAAGGCAGGCGGCAGGTCATGGGGACTGGGTCCATTCCAGACCGTGCTATCCATCAACGAGGAACACCGATCATGTCGCGACGCACACTCTCTGTCATTGGACTCACAACGGCGCTGGTCGCCGGGCTTTGCTGGAACACCATGAACTTCGCCGATGATTCCGACGCTGATGCCGACCGCCTGCTCAGGCATGTGGTCTGCTTCAAGTTCAAGGCGGATGCGACCGCCGCGCAGATTGAAGTGGTAGAGGAGGCGTTTGCACGTCTGCCGTCGCAGATTGACGCGATCGTCGATTTCGAATGGGGCACGAACAACAGCCCGGAAGATCATGCGAAGGGCTTCACGCACTGCTTCATCGTGACGTTTGCCGATGATGAGGGACGAACCGCCTATCTGCCGCACGCAGCCCATCAGGCCTTCGTCGAAATCGTCGGCCCGATTGTGGAAGACGTATTCGTGATTGACTACTGGACGCCGGCGGAGTGAAAGCCGCGGCTCAGCATTTCCTGACCCCTGATCTCTGATCTCTGATCTCTGACCCCTGATCTCTGACCCCTGATTCATGGCCGTTTCGATTCGTGTTCCTTCCGTCGGAGAGTCGATTTCCGAGGTCTTCATCGGCGAGTGGTATTGCCAGGAGGGGGGCTGGGTCGATGCCGACCAGAAACTCGTCGGCCTCGAGACCGACAAGGCGACATTCGACATCCCCTCTCCGGTTGCGGGCATCGTTCGCAAGATCGTTAAGCCCGCGGGCCAGAAGGCCGGCATCGGCGAAGTGATCGGCGAAATGGACGAGGCTCCGCGCCCCGCCAAAACGACCGACGCCAAACCAACCCCGACCAAGTCGACCGGCGACGGAAAAGCAACTGTCCCCAAGCCCGAAGCAGCCGTGAAGACCGAATCCCGAGTGATGCCCGCTGCTTCGCGGATGTTGGCTGAGCATGGACTCCAGCCCGGTGACGTTCCTCCCAGCGGTCCGGGAGGCCGACTGCTGAAGGAAGACATCGAGCGGCATCTGGCCGGCGGCAGCAAGTCCACACCGGCAGCGCCAGGCGAAGGGGGCCGCACCGAAACACGCGTCCCCATGTCGCCGATGCGCCAGACGATCGCCCGCAGACTTGTGCAGGCGCAACAGTCGGCCGCGCTGCTCACGACGTTCAACGAATGCGACATGTCGGCCGTCAAGACGCTGCGGGCTCAGTACCAGGATGTTTTTCAGGCGAGGCATGGCATCAAGCTCGGCTTCATGTCGTTCTTCGTGAAGGCGGTCGTCGACGGCCTCAATCAGTTCCCGCAGATCGGAGCCGAGATCGACGGCACCGACCTCGTCTATCGCAACCACTGCGACATCGGCGTCGCGATCGGCGGCGGGAAGGGGCTGGTCGTACCCGTCATCCGCAATGCCGAACGTCTGAGCTTCGCCGAAATCGAGCTTGCTATCGCCGACTTCGGCAGCAGGGCGAAGGACAACAAGATCACGCTTGAGGAACTCGAAGGCGGCACCTTCACGATCACCAACGGCGGCATCTACGGCTCGCTCTTGTCGACGCCGATCGTCAACCCGCCGCAGAGCGGCGTGCTCGGTATGCATGGCATCGTCGACCGACCGGTAGCTGTCAATGGCCAGGTGGTCATCCGTCCGATGATGTACCTCGCCCTGACGTACGACCACCGCGCCGTCGACGGCCGAGAAGCGGTATCGTTCTTGAAGCGGATCAAGGAAGTGATCGAGGATCCGACGCGGATAGTTCTGGAAGTTTAATCGCGTATTCATCCCGTCGAGTGAGCGACGGTGGCCGCGGAGCCTGCGGGCCGCCAGAAATCTGACGCAAGGGTTCGACCACCGGCGACGGTGGCCGCCGCTATGACGCCGGCCCCTGTGTATTCTCAGCCAGTCGCTCGAGTACATGATCGGCGATGGCTCGGGCGATAGACAGTTGCCTGTCGGCCACTTCTTCGCCAACCGACATGTCTTGGCCGATCTCGATCTGAAGCGTCACTTCGCCGGCGTGGACGGCAAGAATGCCGTTCGAGGGCACCCAGATCGCCTCATCGCCGAGATCCGCTTGCGGCACATGGTGGGGAAACTGGCGAATTGTTTCGTAGCGGAAGGGCGCGCCGCTGCCGATGACGATGGTCAATGAGACATCTTGGGGGCCGGTGTAGGCGCACGATTTCAGGAACTCAAGCTCGGCCTGCGAGTCGCGACCCACGTAATCGCCACCGGTCAATTGCTTGAGATCGTCGGCGGTGAGCAGCGTCCACGCGGAGGGTACATCGGTCGACGCAGGCATCGCCGCGGTGGCCGTCGATTTCGGCCCTCCGGGAACTCGACGGCTCGATGAGTCACTAAAAAAGATCAACCATGTCGCCAGGACCAGGACAATCAGCGCTGCGGAGTATGTGGCGTAGCGTCGCATGGCGGCTCTCTCCATGCACCAGCATGCCAATGTCCGCTACGCTCCGCAATCACTGAGACAAACGGCGCGGCGGCGGAGCGAGAAGTCGATCCGCCGCCGGCGCCATGAATCCTTGTCTCAGCAGACGCACTACCTCTGTGCCGTCGCTTCGATCTCCAGCAGTTGCAGGTAATCGAGCGTGATGTTCAGGATTTCGTCGTTGTAGTAGTCCTGCGCGAATACCGGGGCATTGGGCTCGGGTTCGTCGGGAAGTCCTTCCGTGTCCCTTTCCTCGGCATCGAGATGCGACTGTTCGTCGGCCTCGCGCTCGGCTCGCATCGTCTCGAGATTCAGCGAAACCTCGTTACGACTGCGTCGTTCGACGCCGCTGACGATCGCCTCTTCGACTTCCTGGAAGTCCTCGCTCTCCGTGACCCGCGATTCGCTCAACTGCTGCAGTTGGGCCACGATCTGCTCGGTGACGAATGCCCCCGGCGAGAAACGCGCGGGATCGATATGGTGGAAGGGGAGGGCATTGTCGAGGAACGACTCGCCCAGATCGAGATGGTCGATCTCGCTGGGCAGCACGACATCGGAGGGAACTCCGCGGTTTTGCGTGCTGTCGCCATTCACCCGGTAGAACTGCTGAATCGTCAGCTTCAGCTTGCCCAGTTCGCCCTGATCGAAGATCTGGAAGAGTTGTTGCGGCACGACATCGAGCAGGTTCTGCACGGTTCCCTTGCCGTGTGTCGTGGTGTCACCCACGATGATTCCACGCTGATAGTCCTTGACGACGCCCGCGAAGATTTCCGAAGCGGAGGCCGACAGACGGTTGCAAACCACCACCACCGGTTGCGTAAATGCCGCTCCCGGGACATTGTCATCGAGCGACTCGATGTTCCCGTTGGGAAGTCGCACTTGTACGACTGGGCCGCGATCGATGAACAACCCTGACAGTTCGATCGCTTCGGTGAGCGCGCCTCCACCATTGTCCCGCAGGTCGATCACGACAGCGTCGACCCCTCCCTGCTGCTCAAAATCACGCAGCACTCTTTGCACGTCGCGAGTCGCACTGGCGCCACCGTTATCGACATTCTCAAAATCTCGATAGAACGAGGGGACGAGCACGATGCCGACGCGACCCTCGCGGCCCACACGGTCAGTCGTCTCGATGATCTCGCCCTTCACTTGCTGCTCGGTCAGTTCGATGACCTCGCGAGTAATATCGATGACCTGCGTATCGCCGCCGGCTTCCGGACGCACGCGCATCCAGACGACCGTACCTTTATGCCCGCGAATCTGGCCGACCACGTCGTCCAGACGCCATTCGTAAATATCCTGTATCTCAGTTTCCGATTGGCCTACGCCGAGAATGGTATCGCCCACCTTGAGCCGGTCATCCTTGTCGGCGGCGCCTCCCGTGACAATCGCGTCGACAATGGTGTAGCCGTCATCCGATCGCAATTGCGCGCCAATTCCCTCCAGGTGAGAATTGAGCTGAATCTGAAAGTTCTCCCAACTGCTGGGCGACATGTACGTCGAGTGTGGATCGAACGTCATCGTCATCGCCGTCAGATAGGCTTCAAGCACGTCGGCGTGGTTCATCTCGTTGATCCGCCGCGTCAGATTGCGATAACGGCGATGCAGCCGTTCGAGCGTCTCCGCAGGATCCTCTTCATCGAGGATGGCGAGTCCCAGCTCGTACTTGATCAGCTTCCGCCAGCGTTCGTCGAGTTCTTCTTCGGTCGCGCACCAGGCGAGTTCATCGGCCTTGATGACCATGTTCTCGTTGAGAGTGAAGTCATGCTCGGCATCAATCAGCTGATGGGCGATCTCGATCTGCCGGATGATCCGCTCCTTGTAGGCGTCGAATACCTCATAGGCGAAATCGACCTTGCCGTTCACCAGGTCGTTGTCGACTTCCGTGGCGTGCGCGTTGAACTGATCGAGATCCCCCTGCAGGAAGTACAGCTTGCTGCCGTCGAGGCGATCGAGGAATCCCTCGAGCGTCCGCGCTCCCACGTCGTCGTTGATGGCCCCTCCATTGAGGTGGAACCGGGGCACCATTTGCGCCACCAGTTCGGTGGTGTCGTGGTCGATCTCCTCGGCATACGACAACTGCCTGACACAGACGGTCGTCACGACCAGGGTCGCCACGCAAATGCCCCAGAGACGGAAAGACGAAGTGAACTTCGCTCGTGCCATACCTGCCACCCTTTATTGCATGCAGTGTCGGGAACTAATGTCTCGCCCGGTTGGACAGACAGAAAATCATACCCCTCATGGGAATCCGCCTCAAGATGAGGAATGGTCGGCCTTTTACCGGAAGCGTCAAGTGCTAAATGTCAACTACCAAACAGTTGGCAAGCAACCACCGATCGCCGGCTGATTCTCGTTTCTCGAGTTCGTCACTTTGCCGCCGCCTCCGCAAACCCTTTGGCCCGAATCTGGCATGAGTCGCAGTGTCCGCACGGGACGCCCGTCGGCGATGGGTCGTAGCAGCTTAAGGTCAGGTCGAAATTGACCCCCAGGGCCATGCCCTTGCGGATAATCTCGGCTTTCGTGAGATGAATCAGCGGCGTATGGATGCGGAACCGGCCTGTTCCTTCGACTCCCGCCTTCGTCGCCAGATTGGCCAGTTGCTCGAATGCTCGGGTGAACTCAGGCCTGCAATCCGGGTAGCCGCTGTAGTCAACGGCATTCACTCCGATAAAGATATCGAACGCACCCAGAGTTTCGGCCCAACCCAGGGCAATCGAGAGAAAGATCGTATTGCGGGCCGGCACATAGGTAATGGGAATGCCGCTCGCCAGCTCGTCGTCGCTGCGATCCTTGGGAACCTCGACATCGCTTGTCAGGGCCGACCCTCCGAATTGCCGCAGATCGAGTTTGACCACGGTGTGCTGCACGACATTCAGCGAGCTGCAGACCTTGTCGGCCGCCTCAAGTTCGAAACGATGTCGCTGCCCATAATCGAACGACAGGGCGTGACACGCAAATCCCTCGTCGGCAGCGATCGCGAGCGTGGTCGCGGAATCGAGTCCTCCACTGACGAGAACGACGGCAGGTCGGCTGGATTCGGTCATGGCTGGCATGTCACGACGATAGCGAACGAGGGGAGTGCTGTGCAGCTTGCCTGACAGGTCGCAGACAATGCACCAGGAACCGCTGCTTGCCTGTCCCAAATCGATCAGTTACAAACTAACACACCCAGGGCGTTTAGCGCAGTCGGCTAGCGCGCTTCCTTCACACGGAAGAGGTCACAGGTTCGAGTCCTGTAACGCCCATTGGAGTTCTCGCAACACGTCGCAAAGTGCCGCATAGTCTGGAAAAATAGGAGTGTGGCCGCTCCCGCCAAAGTGTGGATGCGACGCCTTGCGTGGCATTTCGGCGGGTTGCTGCACCGCTTTTTGCACCGCTTTTCCGAAATGCTCGTCGGTGACCTGCAGGTAGTGTTTGGCGGCTACCAACTGCGAGTTGCCAATCCATTTGCACGCGACATGAATGGGAAACTGCTCGACGAGTTCCGTTTCGCGTGAAGCCCGCAAGTTATGGAACGGCTTCGGCCACGTCGTCAGGCCGGCGCGCTTCACCAGCTTGTTGAGCAGGACGCCGTAGTTGGAGTTCATCTTGCGGTATCGCCAGATCACAAACTCACATCCCTCTGAGGCGAGCTCGCGACAGTCTTCGAGGTACGGCAGCATCTCGGGAAACAGCGGGATGACGCGGCTGGCACCCCCTTCATGATGCTCGGTCTTAGGACTGGCCACGATAATACGCTGACCGACGCGGACAGTTCGATCGCGCCTGCCTGCTCTGCTCCGAACACGAGCCTGCCTTCTGCCACCGTCGACTGGTCGCAGCGTACCTGCAGCAGCACTGGCCCGAGTTGACGATTCGGCACTTGTGATGGAGAGATTGATCGTGCTTCGGTGTGTCGGACGAATGGCACTTAGAAACGGTGCAAGCTGCTGCTGAGAAATGACATGGGCAAGAAGGCTTCTGTTGGATAGAGGGTGTGTGTCATCACATCCATCA